>CAYGAJ010000180.1:0-5309 GCA_964347815.1 uncultured Gemmatimonadota bacterium
GTCCGGCCGTCATTCACGTTGGGCGGCACCGGCGGCGGGATCGCTTACAACCGGGAAGAGTTCGAGCAGGTCGTCCGAGGCGGCCTCGATGCCTCGCCGATCGAGGAGGTGTTGATCGACAAGAGTGTGATCGGCTGGAAAGAGTACGAGCTGGAGGTGATGCGGGACCACGCCGATAACGTGGTGATCGTCTGCTCGATCGAGAACTTCGATGCCATGGGCGTTCACACGGGCGACTCGATCACCGTGGCACCGGCGATGACGCTGTCGGACCGCGAGTACCAGGTCATGCGCGACGCCGCGATCGCCTGCATCCGCGAGATCGGGGTTGCGGCCGGCGGCTGCAACATCCAGTTCGCGGTCAACCCTCAGACCGGCGAGATGCTCGTCATCGAGATGAACCCCCGCGTCTCGCGCTCCTCGGCCCTGGCGTCCAAGGCCACCGGATTTCCCATCGCCCGGATCGGCACCAAGCTGGCCGTCGGCTACCGCCTGGACGAACTGCCCAACGCCATCACTCAAAAGACACCTGCCTGCTTCGAGCCGGTGCTCGACTACGTGGTCGTCAAGGTCCCCCGCTTCGCCTTCGAGAAGTTTCCCAGCGCCGATCCGACGCTGGGCGTGCAGATGAAAGCCGTGGGCGAGGTCATGGCCATCGGCCGGACGTTCAAGCAGGCCTGGATGAAGGGGTTCCGGTCGCTGGAGAGCGGGCGGGCGGGCTGGGAGCACGGCGATACGCTGGCCGATGACGGGTTGACCGGAGACGACCGTGAGACGTTGCTCTCGGCGTTGCGGCGCCCCACCGCCGATCGGCCCTACCAGATCAAACGGGCGCTGAGCGGTGGTCTGAGCGTCGAGGAGATCAGCGAGGCCAGCCACATCGATCCGTGGTTCATCTCGCAGCTCGAGGAGCTGACAGAGGCGGAGGCGGCCTACGCGGCGCTGGCCGAGCCGGACCGTGAATCGACCCTCGAGATGAAACGCCTGGGCTTCGGCGACGCCCAGCTCGCCCGGATCCGGGGCGAGCATGAGGCGGCGGTGCGGGAGCGCCGCTGGGCCTGGGGTCTACACCCCTCCTATAAGATGGTCGATACCTGCGCCGGCGAGTTTCCCGCCGCGACGCCGTATCTGTACAGCACGTACGAAGAGGAGAACGAGTCGATCCACAGCGATCGCCGCAAGGTGGTGGTCTTGGGAAGCGGTCCCAACCGGATCGGGCAGGGGGTCGAGTTTGACTACTGCTGCGTGTCAGCCGCCTTCGCTCTGGCCGAGGAGGGGTTCGAGACGATCATGGTGAACTCGAACCCCGAGACTGTTTCCACCGACTTCGACGTCAGCGACAAACTCTACTTCGAGCCGCTCACCCTCGAAGACGTTCTGGAGATCATTCACCTGGAACGGCCCGAGGGGCTCGTCGTTCAGATGGGCGGCCAGACACCTCTGAAGCTCGCCACAGCGCTGCAGAAGCTGGGCGCGCCGATCCTCGGCACCCCCGTCGATGCGATCGATCGCGCCGAGGATCGCGAGCGCTTCGAGGCGCTGGCGCGCGAGCTGAACATCGACCAGCCGCCCAACGGCCTGGCGGTGAGCGAGAAACAGGCCCTCGAGATCGCGAGCCGCATCAGTTACCCGGTCCTGGTTCGGCCCAGCTACGTGCTGGGAGGCCGGGCGATGGAGATCGTCTACGACGAGGAGTCGCTGAAGGGGTACTTCGCCCGGGCCGTGCGGGCGTCTCCGGAACACCCGGTGCTCATCGATCAGTTTCTGGAAGACGCCTTCGAGGCGGATGTGGATGCCGTGGCGGACGGCGACGACGTTCTGATCGGTGGCGTCATGCAGCATATCGAGGATGCCGGGATCCACTCGGGTGACTCCGCTCAGGTCGTGCCACCGTATCTCCTCCGCGATGAGCATGTGGAGCAGATGAAGGCACACACTCGGGCGCTGGCCCAGGCCCTGGGCGTGGTCGGACTGATCAACGTGCAGTACGCGGTGAAGGACGGAGTGGTCTATGTGCTGGAGGTGAACCCGCGAGCCAGCCGCACGGTCCCCTTCCTGGCCAAGGCGACCGGCGTGCCGCTGGCGCGGATGGCCGCCCGCTGCATGGTCGGCCGCAAGCTCTCGGACTTCGGGCTGGGTGGCGAGAGCGAGGTCCAGGGCGTCGCCGTGAAGGAATCCGTCTTCCCATTCGATAAGTTGCCCGGTGTCGACGCGCTGCTGGGTCCGGAGATGCGGTCCACGGGCGAGGTGATGGGGATCGCCGACTCTTTCGGACTGGCGATGGCGAAGGCGCAGATCGCAGGCGGCAACCCGCTCCCGCTATCGGGGCGCATCGTCGTCACCGTGCACGATCAGGACAAGCCCAACGTGACCCCGATCGCGCGGCGCTTCCACGAACTGGGGTTCGAGATCTGGGCGACCGGCGGGACGGCCCGCTACCTCCGTGCCCGTGGCGTGCCGGCGAAAGCGGTTCTCAAGGTGCACGAGGGTCGTCCGCACATTGTCGACTATATGATCTCGGAAGACGTCGCGCTGCTGATCAACACACCTCTGGGCAAGCACGCCCAGTTCGACGATTACTCGATCCGGCGCGCGGCGATCCAGCACCGCATCCCGTATACGACGACCCTGTCGGCGGCGTCGGCGTTGTGCGATGCGGTCATCGCGCTCCGCCACCGCAAGCTCGAGGTGCTGAGCCTGCAGGAGCGGGCGCGGCGCGTGCGGGAGCGCGAGATCGAAGCCGTGCGCTGAGTATTGTAGTGAACATTCAACATCGAACATCCGACATCGAACTTCGAAGTTTCTTGGAACTTCGAACTCCGAACATCGACATATCAAGGCGAGGGGCGGTTCTCAGTTCGCGTTCGATGTTGGACGTTCGGAGTTCTTTAGAACTTCGAAGTTGGATGTTGGATGTCGGATGTTCGATGTTCAAATAGCTACTCCAGCCGACACGTAGTATGAGCCAAACCATAGGACGCGTCGTCGCCACCGAGCGTAAGCCCAACACGACGCACGAGTTCCACTTCTGGACGGGCCATGACGCGCCGGTCGGCATCGGCTCGATCGTCCGGGTCGTCGCCGAAGGGCAATCGGTCTACGGCGTCGTCGTCGAGGGCTTCAGCTACACCGACCTTCTCTCACCGCTCCACGACTATATCGGCGCTGACGCCGATCCCGAGGCCCAGGCGCGGGCACCATCGGCACGGCCCGAGATCCGTCTCTACTCCGCCGCCGTGCTGCGTCGCGAGCCGGAGGAACCGGTGCAACCTGTCCCGATGGGGGCGGTGTTCCTGGCCGATCAGCGTGACGTGGTCGTCGGCCTGCGCATGGATTCGTTTGTCGGTGGGGAACGGGACACCGGAATCCCGCTGGGTCTCTACACCGGCGGTGGCCAGGAGGCGCGCGTCTACCTGGACGCCGATTTTCTGCTGGGTCCCGAGGCGGCGCACCTCAACATCACCGGTGTGAGCGGGCTGGCGACCAAGACCAGCCTGGTCGAGTTCCTGCTCGCCTCGGTCTTCCGGCACATGCCGCCGGCCAAAGGCTCGGTGGCGGCGGTCTGCTTCAACGTTAAAGGCCCCGATCTCCTGTTCCTCGATCAGCCGGGCGATCTGGAGGAGTCGGATCTGCGGATGTACGACCTGCTGGATGTGGCGCCGGTGCCGTTCCCGAACGTACGCTACTTCGCGCCGTATCGAGCCGATGGCTGGAACCTCAACACGCTGCGGACGCACCAGAGCTTGATCGAGCGGGTCGAGCCGTTGCGCTGGGGGCTGAAAGAGGTCATGCAGTTCTCCGAGGTCCTGCTCACCCGCGACGATCTGGACGCGAAGGCCGACGCGCTCGTCGATTTCATCCGCGACCGGGTGCTCGACCAACCGTTCGGACCGGACTCGGGCCACCTGCTGGCGCGCAACCATCTGGTCCGCACCTTCCGCGACCTCGAGGTCTGGTTCGATGATGTGCTCGCCTATTGCGAGCAGAACGGGACCGACCGCTGGATGACCCACCACACCGCCACGATCCGCAAGGTCCGCAACCGGCTGAACGGCATCGTCAGCCGCGCCCACGGGCTCGTCGTCAACGACGACGCGGTGAGCGATCTGCCCTGGGGCGCATTCGAAGATCGAGCGGTCTACGTGGTCGATGTGGCCAACGTCGAGCCCGAGGCTCAGGACCTCGTGTTCGCTCGGGTCGTCTCCAAGCTTCGCGAGGGTCTCGAGTCCGGCACGCTGGGCGTCAACCACGTGATCGTCTTCGCCGACGAGCTGAACAAGTACGCGCCCTCGGACGGTCCCGACACCTACGTCCGCAAGATGCTGCTCGATATCAGCGAACGCGGCCGCTATCTGGGCCTGGTGCTGTTCGGCGCGCAGCAGTTCCGCTCGCAGGTTCATCGCCGCGTCGTAGGCAATTGCGGTTCCGCCGTCTACGGCCGCATGGACATGGATGAGCTGGCCACACCGGGCTACGCGGTCCTCTCGCACGCCACCAAGACCAAGCTCGCCAGTTTGCCGAAGGGCGACCTGATGGTCCGGCACCCCCACTTCACTCAGCCCGTGTTCGTCCGCTTCCCCAAGCCGGCCGTGATGCGAGGCCGTGATGGAATCGAGCGCTTTCCGCCGCGCCAGGAGATGCCCTTCGAGGACGCGATCGCGCACGGACTGCGTCGCCTCGACCGCCGGGTGCCCGTGAACGAAGTGAAAGACCTGATCGCGGGGCGCGATCGCGAGGAGGTGCTTCAGGCCTTTCACCAGACCGAGCGCACGCGGCCCGCTGATGTCATCGGATTCTTCCGCTCGCGTATGAGAAAGAAGGTGGCGTCCGAGCTGGTGGATGAGTCGGCGCGTGCCGTGCCGGTGCCCGATGACCCTTACGCCGTTGACTAAAGGCATGCTGCCACGGCGCTTGCTCCTCCTTGGCCTCACGCCTGTCTTGGGCCTCGTGGTCGCTGTTTCGGCCGAAGGCCAGACCACGAGCGGGGCCGAGTCGCAGACGGCAAGCGCGGCACCGCAGGTGTTGTTGCGGCTGAGGGCGGACTCGGGCGTGGTCGGCCACTACAAGTTCACGGTTCGCGAACGTCAGCGCCTGGTGTTCGACCTGCCGGAAGGTGACCCGCGCGTTTCGCTGCTGCAGTCGGCGACGGAGCCGCGCGAGACCCGCACCGAGATCGCCGCCACCGTGGTCGCCGTGTCCTCTGACACCGAGGATGAACGCCGCTACATCGCCTACTGGCTCGGTTATCGCCTCAGCGGAGACCAGGTGCAGGGTCTGAGTCCGCTTCAGTGGGACAGCATCTTCCAGAA
>CAYGAJ010000181.1:0-5297 GCA_964347815.1 uncultured Gemmatimonadota bacterium
GCCGCGGCGCGATGCACGGCGGTGCCCATGCCGTAGCGGTTGTTCTCGATCACGAAGATGACCGGGAGCTGGAAGAGCGCCGCCATGTTCAGAGACTCGTTGAAGGCCCCGATGTTCGCGACCGAGTCGCCGAGGAAGCAGACGCAGACTGCGTCACTCTCGCGGTAGCGGATGGCGTATCCGATGCCGACGGCCAACGGAAGGTGGCCGCCCACGATGGCGTGGCCACCCATGAAGTTGTTCTCGCGATCGAACAGGTGCATGGAGCCGCCCTTGCCACGCGAGCAACCGTCTATGCGTCCGAAAAGCTCGGCCATGATCGCCTTGGGGGTCATCCCGCGGATCAGGGCCTGCACGTGATCGCGATACGCCGCGATCACGTAGTCGTCGCTCCGCAGCGGATTGAGCGCTCCCACCGCGACGGCTTCCTGGCCGATGTACAGGTGGCAGAATCCCCCGATCTCGCCGAGCTGGTACATCTCGGCCGACCTCTCCTCGAAGCGGCGACCGAGGACCATCCAGCGGAGCATCTCGATCAACGTTTCACGGTCCAGATCGAGTAGCTCGTCGCTTTGGGTCGTTCTAGTGGCCACGAAAACTTCTCCTCCCTCGCTGGTTTACCGCTGGGTGCACGTCATGACCACCGGCGTTGGCGGTCGCGCCGTGCACCTCCCAACGACTCCTATGGTTAGAACCCGGCTACGCCCTCATCAGCGTCGCGGCTCACGACCGTTCGGCCAACTGCGCCGCGCGCTCTGAGAAGGAGCCACCGCCGATGGATTCCACCTGCTCGCGAGCGTGGTAGGAACTCCGGACGAGGGGTCCGGCCTCAACGTGCTTGAAGCCGATGTCGCGTTCACCGATGCGCTTGAGCTCGGCGAACTCGTCCGGCGTATAATAGCGATCGATCGGGAGGTGCCGGGGCGATGGGCGCAGGTATTGGCCCAGCGTGAGGATCTCGATCCCCACGCCCGCCAGATCCCTCATCGACTCCAACAGCTCCTCCCGCGTCTCCCCCATTCCACAGATGATCCCCGACTTCATCAGAACACCACCGTCGTAACGGTTGGCGTGATCGAGCACGTCCAGCGCCCGCTCGTATCGGCCGCCCGGACGGACAAAGCGATAGAGCCGCGGCACGGTCTCGAGGTTGTGGCTGAATATCTCGGGCCGCGCATCCATCACCGTCTCGACCGCGCCCAGATCGCCCTTGAAGTCCGGAGTCAGAACCTCGATCGAACAGTCCGGAACCCGTTCGCGAATCCGGCGAATCGTCTCGGCGAATATCCCCGATCCCCCATCTTCGAGATCGTCACGGTTCACCGACGTGATCACTGCGTGCTTTAGACCCATCGCCCGCACCGCCTCGGCCACGCGCAGCGGCTCCTCCGCATCGACCGCATCCGGCAACCCCGTCGTCACCGCACAATAGGCGCACGACCGGGTGCAGATGTCACCCAGGATCATGAATGTCGCCGTGCCCTGGCCCCAGCACTCCCCGATGTTGGGGCAGTGAGCTTCCTCGCAGACTGTGTGCAGCGTTTTGGCCCGCATCAGCCGCTTGAGATTCGTGTATTCGCCCAGCCCCGGGGCCCGGGCTTTCAGCCAGGACGGCTTTCGGCCATTGGGCCCCGCGTTCGACGGCACCCGATCCTGCAATAGCGGCTGCATCTCCTCCCGCTGGCGCCGCAGCGCCGCGTACTCCAGAGGAAGCTCGTCGGGCTGTAAGACTCTCAGTTCGCGCATCTACCGTTTTGGCCGGTTCTCAGACTTGTAAGGCGGCGGACCATGTCGCACGTCGGCTCGCCCACCTAAGACCACTTGCCAAGCCGTAAAGCTATACAGGGCGGCCCCGGATCCACCAGCCCGGACCTTGCGCGCCCTCGACTCGGCGCTAGATGTAGGGTGATCGGAATCCGACAAACGCGTTACACCGGCCTGCGGCCGGAGGTCCAGATGTCCGTTGAGATAGGCCAACGGGCCCCTGATTTCGAGCTGAGCGCCACGACCGGCGACTCGATTGCGCTCCGGGATCTGCGCGGCCAGGGGCCGATCGTGCTGCTGTTCGTTCCGCTCGCCTTCAGTCCAGTCTGCACCAACGAGCTGACGAAGATTCGGGACGATTATGAGGATTACACCAAGCTGGGCGCCGAAGTCATGGCGACGAGCGTGGACAGCCCCTTGACGCTGAAAGTGTGGGCGGAGCAGCTGAAGCTGCCGTTCCCGCTGCTCAGCGACTTCAACAAGGAAGTGTCGCGGGCCTACGGCGCGTTGCACGACAACCTGCTGGGACTGAAAGGTGTGGCGAAGCGGGCGGTGTTCGTGATGGATGGCAAGGGAACCGTCCGCTACCGCTGGGTTTCGGACGATCCGGGGCAGCTTCCCGACTTCGACGAGATCAAGACGGCGGTGAAAGGGGCGGCCGCTATCTGACGATGTCGTAAACCGAGTCGACTCGGGCGCGCAGGTCGATCAGCGCGCCCACGGCATCGTCGGGCACGAAGTCGATCCGCAGATCTATCAGCCGCTGGCGAGTGGCGAACCGCGCCGCCGGCCCTACGACCAGGAGCGCGGCCGAGTGCTCGCCGTTCACTTCACCTCCGGCATCTCGGCCCGCACGCAGGGCATCCAATAAGCGGTCGGCGAGGGGGCCGTCCGATCCGGCAAAACTCTCTTCCATCGCCGTGATGACGTCGCGGTCTTTCAAGTGGTGGCCGGCCGCGACGAAATCGTCGCCCGTCTTGTGGTCGGCGTGCTTCGGGAGCTTTTTGCCGGTGAAGGCCGCGGCGCCCTGGGGAGAGAGCGCCAGAGCCTGGCGATTCTCCCGGTCGGGGTCGGCGGCCAGGCCGACGGCGATCGCTCGGCCCGGTGGAAGGCCATCGCGCAACGCGATCAAGGTCTTTTCGTTCGCGTCCAGATAAGGGCCGCCGAGCACCACGACGGCGCCGGCATCGGGGTCCAGGAATTCGAGGTTCATTCCGATGAGCGGTGCGTGGCTGGCCGCGGCGACGCCGTATTCACCGGTCAACGGGTCTCGGGCCAGGATGGAGTAAGAGGTTGGGACGACCTCCGGGCCGAGCGGGGGCGCCACGGCGACGCCGGCCGCCAGGAGCCAGGCCAAGGTGAGGGTGATTACGATGGACCGGGAGAGCGATCGAAGCGCCGGGGTTCGCATAGGCTCGCCGTTGGGATTGGAGGTCTGTCAGGCCGCTCTAAGTATCGAAGGAAGCTAGGGTTAGCGGTGCGGCCCCGTCAAATAGTAAAGCCTTGCTCTCCAAACAACGCGATCCTATCTTCGGGCTAATCTGGCGGGCAAACGGCCGTAAGACCGTGCTCCCGGTGTCAGCTCAGAGGAGGTTGTGACAACGTGACCTACATCATCGCGCAACCCTGCATCGACGTCAAAGACTCCGCCTGCGTGGACGTCTGTCCGGTCGATTGCATATACGAAGGTCCCGACCAGTACTACATCCACCCGGAGGAGTGCATCGACTGTGGAGCCTGTGTCCCCGAGTGCCCGGTCGATGCGATCTTTCCGGATGATGAGGTGCCGGAGGAGTGGACGGAGTTCATCGCCAAGAACTACGTCCATTTCGGATTAGAGGCGCCGGCGTGATAAATCGGTCCGCCGGCCCGAGCAGAATAGCGCGCCCGGTTCAACGCCGGGCGCGCGTGTTTTTACACCGGGGCGTTCGCATCGGCGGTCTGCGGCGGTGTCCGGTGTGCTTTGCGGGACGGACGGGCGACGAGCGGGAGCAGAGAGCCGGTCGACGGACGCTTTGATCGTGAACGATCGCGAAGCGGAGCTGCGGGCCCGGCTTGGCGAGCGTCCTGACGACGCCGAGGCGCTCGGTGAGCTGGCGACGATCGTCTTAGCGGCGCGCCGGCGGAAGGCGGAGGCCGTGGAGCTTTGGAAGCGTTACGCCGCTGCGGTCGATCCCAGCCGTCTTAGCGACGCTACGCTCGGCCTCGCCCGGGCGCAGATGGAAGCGCGGCAAGAAGAGCAGGCGATCGAGAGTCTCCAGCGTTGCACCGAGCTGGATCCGAACGCGTTCGATGCCTTCGATCTGCTGGGTGAGCTGTTGCGACGACGAGGGCGGTTGGAAGAAGCGGCCGAAGCGTTGGGCCGAGCCGTCCGGCTCGATCCACAGGCTCTGCGACCGCGGCTGGCGCTGGTGACGTGTCTCGACGGCCTGGGCCGTTCAGACGAAGCGCAAACCTTGCTCGTCGAGGCGGAGAAGCTCGGGGAGGGTGATCCGGCGGTCCGCGGCCTCATCCAGGAGCTTCTGCGCAGGCGCGGCTGACGGGAACAGGCGCCCAACGGCGAGGGGGAGCGCGATGCGCCAACCGACGACGGTCGCCGAGGCCCGGGAGATCCAACTCGAGCTGAGAGACCGCGTCGTCTTCAAGGCGCCGCCGCGGTTTGCCCCGCGCCGGGTGGCGGGTGCCGACGTGGCCTTCGACAAGGCGCGCAATCTGGCCTTCGCGGCGGTCGTGATCATCGATCTGGAGTCGATGGAGACCGTGGAAACGGCGACCGCGACCGTGCCCATCCGCTTCCCCTACGTCCCGGGATATCTGAGCTTTCGCGAGTTGCCGGCGTTGGCGGAGGCGTGGCGACGTCTGAAAGAACCGCCGGACCTGGCGGTGCTCGACGCCCACGGCTACGCCCACCCCCGACGGCTGGGTCTGGCGAGCCACGCCGGCATCGAGTTCGACCTTCCGACGATCGGCTGCGCCAAGTCGATTCTTTGCGGGGTCCACCGCCCGCTGGCCAAGCGACGTGGGTCACGCGCGCCGCTGGTCGATCCCAAGAACGACGAGGAGATCGGCTGGGCGCTTCGCACGCGTACGGGCGTTCGGCCGGTGTACATCTCCGTAGGCCACCGCATCGATCTGGCCAGCGCCGCCGATTTCATTCTCCGCCTCACACCCGGTGGCCGATATCGCTTCCCCGAAACCACCCGCCGCGCCGATCGTCTGGCGGCGGAGATCAAGCGAGACGGTTAGCGGCGGCTCGCGACCTGAGGCCGAGCGCCCGCCCCCCGTGTCTGGCAGACACGAGCGTCCGCGTCAGATGCACACACAAGCCGGGCGCCTACCCCGGTGATGCGTCAGGAAACCCGTGTGACGACTGGGTTTCCCAGGTGGCGCCGCCGGGCACGGCGTGTGCCTTCCGCGTTTCGCGACCGCGTCGCCGCTCGGGCTGGCGCCGCGGCGCTGACCGACTGTCGCGAATCGAGGCGCCCATTGATGAGGACGCGAACCACGAGCAAGAAGGCCACCGATGCCCTGGC
>CAYGAJ010000182.1:0-5254 GCA_964347815.1 uncultured Gemmatimonadota bacterium
CGCTCCGAAGGCGAGCGTATGGCTACCAATACGTCTTTGCAAGAGGCGCGCCCTACAACCCCGGCTCCCCCAGCCCCCGCACACACAGCAGGCCGCCCTCCGTCCTTACGCCGTCCCTGCCGTGTCACGTGGAACTGTCCTCAGCCCTCCGGAATTCGAGGCCTCAATACCCCCAACGCAAAGATAGACAGCCACTTGTACTGTCCGTCAACGTCCCCGCTCCAGCCGATCACGCCAGGGCCCCAGCCTATCCCGTTTTAGAAAAAGGTAATAAAGCTCCCCCTCGGAATACTGTCGGCCCGCACGCGCCTCGGCCGCTGGACCGGCACCGTAAAAGATATCGGCCCGCCCCGCATTCCGGATCGCTCCCCCGGCGTCTTGATCGAGCATGAACTGGACGAACCGCCGCTGCCTGCTCGGGTCGTCCGGGTCCGGGGCTCGAGTGACCACCAGCACGACACCGCCTGGTGGGAATACACTCTTGTCCGCGGCCAGCGAGCGCAGGGGTGTGAGCCGGACTCCCAGCGATCCGCGGGGCCAGGTCGAGCCGTCCGCTGCGCCGAAGAAGATGAATCGCGGGTTACGGTGCAGGTAACGCTCGACATCCTCCGGGTGTGCTCGGAAGTAGCCGCGGACCTCATCCAGGCTCAGCTCGTCCTCCCGCAGCTTGCCGTCCGCCACCAGCGCTCGCGCCACGCTCACGTACTCGTGGCCGTTGTTGCCGGCGTAGCCCACATGAAACGTGCTACCGTCGGGCAGCAGCAGCGCCGCTGAGCCTTGCACGTGGACCAGGTAGGCCTCGAACACGTCGCGTAGCCACACCAGTTCGCTGCCCGCCAGCATGCCGCTCTTCTCGATGTCGGCCCGGGTCGGATAGGTCACGACGCGCTCTCCGACGCGCCGGCCTCGCACCTCGCCGCTGCTTGGGTCGACCACCAGATCTTCTGGAAGCCGGTAAAGGGGGTATCGGTATTCGTCGTCCGGCTGCAGCGAGGCTCTGAAGACCGGCGTGTAGTAGCCGGTATACAGGACCGTTCCGCGCCCGTCGCTTCCGACGCTCCGGTGAAAATCGAACTCGCTTTGTAGCCGCCGCGACAGCTCGTCAGGATCGGCGATCTCGCGGGCGAGCTCGCGGAACGCGTACAGACTTGCCTGTGCCCACTCGTGGGTGATGGCGCCGGCTGGAAATCGCTCCCGGCTCGAGCTGTGGTCGAACCAGGTCAGGCCCAACTCGAGTGCCGCGAGAAGGCTCTCTCGATCGACCTCCAGCGGGTCGGACAGCTCCGGGAGCCGGCTTCGGTCGACGAGTCTAAGCGTCGGCGTGACCGCGCGCCGCTCCGGCGCAGGCGCACCCGGCCCGCGAGGGGCAGCGACTGGACCGGTACCGGCGGGTGGTCGGCAGGCCGTCGCGCATACGAGTGCCGACAAGGACAGCGCGGACGCCCTCGACACCCACCCGATCAGTCGGCGCAACTGTATATATGACAAAGCGTAAGAAGGGGCTAGCTGAGAGAGCGTATCAAGTCACGGAGCAGGTGCTTCTCGAAGTTGAGCGCCCGCTCCAGCACCTCGTCGTAGCTGCCCTCGATGAACAGATCGGCGGAACGCAGTTCGCGGCCTTGCGAGCGGAAGAGGATCCGACCCCTGAACAGGCGATCGGCGCATTCTCGCGTTTGGAGCACGACCGCCCAGCGCTCCCCCTCGTGGTTGACGGAACCGACGTCATCCTCCCGGGGCGACTCATCGAACATCTGAAATTGGGGGTCGATGCGCCCCTCCGAGCCGCCCATCTCATCGTTCCCTGATGATTCCATAGCCCGTCACCGCCCCTGTCGAATCGAGAATGACCCACACCTTGGCCCCCGGGTGCCGGAAAAGCTCGGCGGGAGCGTTCGCTGCCTCGATCGTTCCGCCGTCCTTCGCCCGGAGCATGATCCGATCTCCGTCGACCTCCACGGTCCCGACCCGAGGGACGTGGCCGGCGATTTCCAGGATCTCGTACTCCTGCACGAGCATATGCCCCGAGGACGACAACGTCCCGGCAGCACGCACGGTCGCCCCGCCGAGTCGTCGCAGCTCATCGCGATAAACGCCGCGAGTCTCGACCACCGCTTCCGCCGAGTCCAGCGGCTCGATGACGACGCGCTCGAACGGCGTCGCCCCCACCACCTGCACGCGGCCGGTGACCCGAGCCATCTCCTGTGCGGGTGCGGGCGTTTGTCCGCTAGGGCCGCAGGCCGATTGGGCAAGGACCGCCAGCCCGGCGATCACCAGGGCGGGTCGACGCGCTGGGCCTGTGATAGGGCCACCTCCAGCTGGTGATCGTCCGCGCTCTCCAGATATCCTGGGTGGACGGTCAAGAAACGCTCCTCAGCCCGCGGTCGGTCGAGCGACTTGAACACGACCTGCTTCATGGTGATCATGCCCCGCACACCGGCTTCGGTGTACGCGACCTGCCAGCTACGACCGCTCTTGTCGGTGAACTCTCTCTTTGTCCCCAACTGCAACACCCTCGTCTCCCCGCAACTTGACCTTCGAGTATGAAATCACGCACCGTTCATTATAACTTCAGCGAGCAGCGGCGCGCACGGATCGGAAGCGCCCGACTGGCGACGGGGATCACGCCTTCAGGAGGACACATGGCCCGGAAGTTCACCGATCGAAGTGGAAAGGCCTGGGTCGCCGAGCGCGAGCACGGCCGCTCGGAGCTGGTGTTTCGACCTGTCCACGGGAGCCCGTCCGACGAGCGCGTCGCTCCGCTGCCCAGCCACAGCCACAGCCAGGATCCCTACGAGCTCAGCGACTCCGAGCTGATTCGCATGCTCGAGCGCGCGCGTCCGCGCTACCGGAAGCCGAAAGGCCCGGCGCCGTTCTGAGCCCGGCAGCCCCCGACCCTCAGAGCAGCAGAACCGCCGCCGCCGTCGCCGCGACCACCGCGACCAGGAACGCCTGGAAGAACCAGTTGCCCCGCGGGTGGACGCCGCGGCAGTGGGGGCAGCGGTGCGAATGGTCCGGGATGAGGATCTCGCAATAGCGACAGTTCTTCATAGGACCCACAAAAACAGGAGCCAGACAGCCAGCCCGGTGACCACCACCGGCAGCACCGTGTACAGCAGCAGCAAACGGGCGGCTCCGCGAAAATACCGCCACTCGTCACGCTCGGCCTTGCGCAAGAGCAGCCAGCAGGGCCGGCAGAGATGCTCGATGTCTTCCGTCAAGCTGTTGACCCGATAGTAACGGGCCGCCGCCCCCCTCTCTCCGCACAACGGACACTTCATCGCGCCGCCCCCCCTCTGGTGCAAATCGCCTCTAGAATATGCCCGTCGCCGACGGGCCACGCCACCCGGCACCGGGCTGTGCGCCGCCTACCGCTTCAGCTGGCCGCCTCGGGCCGCGCTCCTGACGGGTGGCGATCTGACGGTTCAGGGAGCCGCCGCACGGCCTCGCCGATCTGTCGGGTTAGGCTTTCGACGAGCTCCTGGGTGTCGCGTCGGCCGCGTTTCGCGAGGCGTTTCCAGATGGCCCGGGCACCCACGAAGGGCTTCCCCAGAGCCCGGAGATGACGCCCAGCTCGAGAGCCAGCGCCGCCTGCATCTCCGTTCCGGCCACGACGGATGCAGCCGCGGCGACGATCGCGGCCGCGGCGTAAAGCCAGCCGACGTTATTGGCGTATCGACGGGTCACCTCGATCAACGTGCGACCGCGGTGCCGCGAGATCGCGATGTGTGTGACCGCCCCCTCGAACCTCTCGTGCCGCCACTCCAGGGAATCGAGCACCTGGGTGACCTCGCCCTCCTCTCCCGTCATGCGCCGGATGGCCCGGACGATCTCACCCAGCTCGCTCGCGGGAAGCTCGCCCTCTACATGACGTTGAAATCGGTAGGTCGTGGGCGCGCCGAGAAGAGCACTCGTGCCCGGGCTTTTCGCGCTTGCGAGCGCCGCGGCCGCACGGACCACCAGGTCAGGGTCGATCCCGGCTTCCGCCGCGATACTCTGGATTTCGGCCAGAGTGTGGCCGGACCCAGCGTCCGCCTCTCCCTCCAGGTCGGCCGCGAGCTTCAGGATGAGCGCCAGCTCCCTATCGCTGTAGCGCCGCTCCTTCTCGAGATGGCCCGGCACACCCAAGCGTCGACCTCACCTGCCTTCGAGCCGAAGGGGCCCTCTACTTCCCCTCCATGAAGGGATAGCGATAGTCGGTCGGCGGCGCGTGCGTCTCTTTGATCGAGCGCGGCGTAACCCAGCGGATCAGGTTGAGCGCCGACCCCGCTTTGTCGTTCGTGCCGCTGGCCCGGCCACCGCCGAAGGGCTGCTGGCCCACGACGGCCCCGGTCGGCTTGTCGTTGATGTAGTAGTTGCCCGCCGTGTAGCGCAGTGCCCGATCCGCCTCGGCGATCGCCCGTCGGTCGCGGGCGAAGATCGCGCCGGTCAGCGCATAGTCGGACCCCGTATCGACCAGCTCCAGCGTCTCGGCCCAGCGCTTGTCGGGGTAGACGTGGAGCGTGAGCACCGGGCCGAAGATCTCCTCACACATCAGCCGTGACCGCGGATCCTTGCTCAACACGACCGTCGGTTCGATGAAGTAGCCTTTCTTGTCATCGCAGCCGCCGCCCGCGAGGATCTCGAGGTCCGGGCTGTGTTTCGCCTCCTCGATGTATTCGGAGATGCTCTTGAAGGCGCTGGCATCAATAACCGCGTTCATGAAGTTCCGGAAGTCGCGCGGGTCACCCATCTTGATGCTCGCCACCATCTCGAGCATCTGGGCCTGAACCTCGGGCCAGAGCGACTCGGGGATGTACGCACGCGAGACGGCGCTGCACTTCTGCCCCTGGTACTCAAACGCCCCCCGCACCAAGGCGACCACGAGCGATTCGACGTCGGCGCTGGCGTGGGCCAGCACGAAGTCCTTGCCGCCGGTCTCGCCAACGATCCGCGGATAGTTCTTGTAGCGGGTGAGGTTCTCGGAAACCTTCCGCCACAGCATCTGGAAAACCTCGGTCGAACCGGTGTAGTGGAAGCCGGCGAATTCGCGGTGCGGGATGATGGCGTTGGACAGCGCCGAGGAATCGCCGATCACGAAGTTGATCACCCCGTCCGGCAGCCCCGCCTCCTGCAAGACCCGCATCACGAAGTAGTTGCTGTAGATCGAGGTGCGGGACGGCTTCCACAGCGAGACACACCCCATGATCGCCGGCGAAGTCGGCAGGTTGCCGCCGATCGAGGTGAAGTTGAAGGGCGTGATGGCGTAGACGAACCC
>CAYGAJ010000183.1:0-5242 GCA_964347815.1 uncultured Gemmatimonadota bacterium
CTGACCCCCGAGGGGCGCGGGGAGTCGTGGTACCCTTCCCTCTCCTACGAGAGCTGAGCCGACGCAGCGAGTCGGGGGTCGGCTCGTCTGAGTGAACCGACCCCGCCGTCTCCCGAGGCGCTGAGTTATGCAATAACTTCGGATCCCTACTCCATCGCCTTTCGGTACATCACCTGCCCGCCGACGATCGTGTAGACCACCTCGGCCGTCGGGATCTCGTCCTCGGGGATCGTCAGGATGTTCTTCGACAACACGGTGAGGTCCGCGAGCTTGCCCGGCGTCAACGTGCCCTTGATGTCCTCCTCGAACGCCGCGTACGCCGCCTTGCTGGTGTACGTCTGCAGCGCCTCCAGCCGGCTCAACCGTTGCTCCGGAAAGAAGGCGCGGCCGTCGTTCATCTTTCGCGACACCGTCGAGTAGTAGCTGGCGATCGGATCCACATCTTCGACCGGCGCGTCGGTGCCGTTGGCGATGACCGCGCCCGAGTCCCACAACGAGCGCCAGACGTAGGCGCCTTCGCGCGCCCGCTTCTCGCCCAGCCGCGCCACCACCCAGGGACCATCGGACGTGGCGTGAACGCCCTGCATCGAGGCGATCACACCGAGCCCGGCAAAGCGCGGGATGTCGCTCGGGTGCAGGTGCTGGGCGTGCTCGATTCGCCAGCGCAGATCCGACTCGTCCGGGTTGGCCTCGTAGGCGCTCTGATAAACGTTCAGCACCTCGCGGTTGGCGCGGTCGCCGATGGCGTGCACGCACAGCTGGTAGTCGTGCTGCAAGGCCAGCCGCGCCGTCTCTTCGAGTGCATCCATCGGGCTCGTGTTCAATCCGGCGCTCGAGGGCAGGTCGGCGTAGGGCTCGAGCAGCCAGGCGCCGTGCGGCCCCAGCGCCCCGTCCACCGAAACCTTGATCGCCCGGACGGTCAGCCGGTGATCGCCGTAGCCGACCAGGCGATACCTGGGCAACAGCTCGGCAAGCCGCGGGTTGGGCTCGCGAACCATGACGTAGAGCCGCACGCCCAGCGCCCCGTCGTCCACCAGTGACTTATAGAGATCGACCGTCTCGAACCCCACCCCGGCGTCGTGAAAACTGGTGATGCCCTTGGACAGCGCTTCCTCGGATGCCAGCTCGGCCAGTCGGCGCGGCTCGGGCGGACTGGCGGCGCGGGCGGCGGCCCCCAGTAGGCGCTGCGCCGTCTCGCGGAAGGCGCCGATCGGGTTTCCGTTGGCATCGCGCACGATCTGGCCGCCGCTGGGATCGCGGGTGGCCTTCGTGATCCCCGCCATCTCCATCGCCTTCGCGTTGGCGAACGCCGCGTGACCGCTGGCATGGCGCAGGATCACCGGGTTGTTCGGCGACACCGCGCTGAGCGTGTGGTGGGTGGGCAGCCCCTCGACGTTGCCGGGCGGCGGCCGGTCCCACTTCTCCTGGTGCCAGCCGCGCCCGCGGATCAGCGTGCCCGGCGGCGCGTCTTTCACGGCGTCGGCCACCATCGCGACGATCTCGTCCCAATTGGCCACGTGCATCAGGTCGAGCTGCATCCGGGCGTCGCCGACGCCCAGGAAGTGCCCGTGGCTTTCGATGAAGCCCGGGATAGCCAGCTTCCCTTCGAGATCGATCACTTCGGTGCCGGGACCGACGTGGCGGCCGATCTCATCATCGCTGCCGACGGCGAGTATCGTATCGCCCAAGATCGCGATCGCCTGCCCGTTGGGCACCGCCTCGTCGACGGTGACGATCACCCCGTTCCTCAGCACCAGGTCGGCGGGGACCTGCTGTCCGCCGGCGCAGCTCACCACCAGGGCGATCGCGCCGACGCAAATGCTCCCGACCAGCGCACGACGTTGTAGCGTGAAAGCCCGCGGTCTGTGATTCATGACACCTCCGACGCCTTTCGTTACTCTCTCGAAATCACCTCGACTACTTATGACTGCTCTTCATGTGAACCCTGGCCCCCGGCAAGCTACGGTGACTCCTGTTCGACGGCCAGATGCGGTGACGTTCCTGTTGAGATTGCGGGGGTATCTCGGAAATTCGATTATCATGCGCGCCGCCGCTTCAACTGCCACTCCGCTGGGGCACCGTCGAATCTGATAGGGTTCCGCGGCGAGCTGACCGCTAAATGAAAGAAGAAGGTCATGCGAAATAACAGAGCAGCGATCGCGCTTGCCGTAGCAAGCCTGAGTTCGATCCTCGTCCGGTGTGCCGCCGAAGACTCACCACCTATCTCCGGCAATAGCACCGTCATGGTGCCGATGCGCGACGGTGTCGAGCTGGCGACCGACCTTTACTTCCCCGATGGCCAACCGGGCCCGTACCCGGTCATCCTCATCCGGACGCCGTACAACAAGGCGTTTCTGGAAGGTTACGGGCGATACTACAGCCGCTGGGGCTACGCCGTGGCGATCCAGGACGTCAGGGGCCGCTGGGGTTCGAGTGGCGATTGGGAGCCGTTCGTGCACGAGGGGGACGACGGTTACGATGCGATCGAGTGGTTGGCGGGACGCGAGTGGAGCACGGGGAAGGTCGGCATGGCCGGTGGAAGCTACTCCGGGTCGGCTCAGTTCGCCGCTGCCGTTCGACGCCCGCCCCACCTGACCACCATCGTTCCGAGCGTCACGCCCGCCATGCCATTCCACAACCTACCCTACGACGGGGGCGTACTACTGCTGGGGTGGGCGATCCGGTGGACCGACATCGTGGAGAATGCCCGCAGCGGCGCCGAGCTTCAGCGGATGCTCGAGCGTAGTGTGTCGGAGGACTGGACGAGTGCCCTCGACCACCTGCCCGTCATCGATCTCGACAAGATAGTCGTCGGGTCAACGGTACCGTACTGGCGAGCCTGGGTCCATCACAACACGGACGACGAGTATTGGCGTAGCGTGCACTACCTGGACGAGCTCGCCTCCGTGGAGATCCCCGTCCTCCTGCAGAGCGGATGGTTCGACGGCGGGACGCGCGGCACGCGCCTGGCCTTCGAGCGGCTGCGGGCCGGGAACAACGACGACGTCTGGATGATCGTGGGCCCATGGGTCCACTCCGACCGGGGAACGCGGTACGTCGAAGGCATCGACATGGGCGTGGAGGCCGAGGTGGATCTGATGGCCCTCTATCGTCGCTGGTTCGACCACTGGCTCAAAGGCGAGGACAACGGGATAAAGGACGAACCCCATGTGCGAGCATACTTGATGGGGGCCAACCGCTGGCTAACCGGAGAAGAGTACCCGTTGCCGGACGTTTCGCCGGAGCGCTTCTACCTCATCCCTGGCGGCGACGGAGGGGTCGGTGGTCTTCGGCGTGGGCAGGTGGCGGCGGGGTATCCACATAGCGAGTACACGTATGACCCCGGGGATCCCACGCCGTCCTTCTACGCCTACGCGAAGCGGCGTGCGCTTCTCGACTACACGCGCCGGACTCGTGACCGGGGTGATCTTTTGGCGTTCGAGACGCCGCCGATGGACGAGGCGTTGCATATCGCCGGGCCGCTTTCGGTGACCCTTTTCGCTTCGTCCTCGGCCGTCGATACCGATTGGGTGGCCACGCTCTACGCCATCACCGAGACAGACGCCCCACGATTCATAGGCGTAACCTTCGGGGTCCTCCGCGCCCGATTTCGGAACTCGATGGCCGAACCGAGCCCGATCGAACCTGGTCGGATATACGCGTACAAGCTCGACCTCGGCCATACGGCGGTGACCATCCCGGAAGGCCAACGGCTACGCCTGGAGATCGCCTCCGCCGCCTTCCCCGAATATTCGCGGAACTTGAACACGGGCGAGACGAGCGAGTTGGGGACCGATTACAGCGTGGCTCACCAACGCGTCTACCACGATGCGGAAACCGCTTCCTTCCTGCAGCTGCCCGTCCTGTCTGGACGGGAACAGCGTTAGGAGCAACCGCTACCGCCTGACCACCGGCAGCCTGATCTGAGACGGATACTGACGTGAGTGGTGCACGATGTTGTGCGCCACCACTCCTTCCGTCTCATCGTAGTTTCGGCCTCCCGTGTTCAGGTTGCGCGTGAACCTCGGGAAGTTGCTGCTCGACACCTCGATCCGGATGCGGTGGCCGGCGGCGAAGTAGTTGCTGGTCGACATCGGGCTGACTTCGAGCCGATACACCTTGCCGGCCTCCATGAAGAGCTGCTTGTCGTAGCCCTCGCGGTAGCGCGCGCGCTGGATCGTCTCGTCCAGGTTGTACGCTCGCCCGTCCGGATGGACGTCCAGCAGCTTCACGGTGAAATCGGTGTCCCTGGCATCCGACGAGACGTAGAGCGTGATCTCGACCGTACCGCTCACCTCGACGCCCTCGGCCAGCGGGTCGGTGGTATAGACCAGTACGTCGGACCGCTCTTCGATCGCTCGCTGGTCGAAGGCGCCTGCCTGGATCGCGCCGCCGGTACAGCAGACGTTGCCGCCGTAAGAGGGCACCGGGTCCATCGGGTCGTAGGTGAACCGGTCGGTGCCGTCCGCGGATGTCGGCGCGACGGTCGTCAGCCTGCCGTCCCCGTTGATGCTGTTGGCCCCGCGGTCGCTATGGAGATAGTAGGTCACCATCTGTGCGCCCTCGGGAGGCCAGGTGGCCGACGCCTGCCACTCGTTCGAGCCCATCGTGTAGAAGCGCACTTTCGGCATCGTATCGACGATCCCGTTCTCCTCGCCCTTCAGCCAGTAGTCGAACCAGCCGTAGATCAGCGCGTCGTAGTCGAGCCGCGCGTCGCCGACGTTGCGCTCGCCGACGATCGTCTCCTGCGTCGCACGAGTGTAGGCGCAGTGCGTCACCGGCGCGATCACCGCGAACTGGTTCTCGGCGACTTCCGAGTCTCTGGCGTTGTGCCTCACGTGGTTGAACAACGCCAGGTTGGGACTGACCGAGACGTCGTACCACGACATGAACCAGAGGCTGGGGACGCCGAACGGCTCGTCGTCGTGGTAGAGGCCGCCCCGGTACCAGGCGGGGTCATCGGGCGTCCGCTGGATCATCCGCCCGCCGGTGGCGACCGGGGCCGAGTCCGCGAAGATGCCCTTCGGTCCCTGGACGTTCCTCATGATGTCCTCGACCGGCAGGTGCCAGAGCGCCTCGGACCAGTCCACCCGGGGCATCTCCGGCGCCAGATCGAAGTAGCGCGACAGGCGCACGATGTCCTCGCGGGAGATGTCGCTGGGGAACACGGGCCTTTGTGTGTTCTGCACGCCGTAGAGCCAGGGGATGAACAGCATCTGCTCGGCGCCGCCGCGATACCAGT
>CAYGAJ010000184.1:0-5180 GCA_964347815.1 uncultured Gemmatimonadota bacterium
CGCTCGCCACCGCCTCGGCCAGCTCGCCTTTGGGAGGCTCGGCGCCCAGCGGCCGGACGTTCGGATTCTCGACCTGGAAGCCGCCACCGTGGACGGTCTCGATCCAGTCGACCCGGGCGCCCTCGAGCCGCTCAGCGCTCTGTCCATCGAGATAGACCTTGAAGCCTCCGGCATCGACCACCTGGTCGTCGGGCCGCTGGTCCGACTCATCGACGAGGCTCAATTCGTACTCGGGCGCCAGCGGACTGCCCGGCTGCACCGCCACGCGCAGCGCGACGGGGCTCTCCTCCTGATCGATGAACGACAGGACCCGTTCTTTGGCTTTATCCGTGAAAGTCAGCACGGCCAATCTCTCCGAGTCTCTTTGCGGCGCGTGACCGCCTGGCCGCGCCGCCTCTTCAACGCTTAATATACCCGCGTGTTCCCGCAATATAACAGGTCGCGGCGGTCATGCACCGCCGCACCATCTGAAGCCGCTGGCAGGAGGCGCGCGTGAGTTCGACGACCCGGATCCGCGTGGCACAGGGCGACATCACGAAGTTCAAAGGCGATGCGATCGTGAACGCCGCCAACAATCGGCTCAAGCTCGGCGCCGGGGTCGCCGGGGCCATCGCCCGGGGCGGCGGCCCGGCGATCCAGCGCGAATGTGACGCCCACGGACCGATCCGGGTGGGCGAGGCGGCGATCACCGGCGCGGGCAACCTCGGCGTGCGCTTCGTCATCCATGCCGCGGCCATGGGCGACGAGCCGGCCAGCCGCGAATCGATCGAAGGGTCGACGCGTCACTCGCTGGAGCTGGCGGACGAGAACGGCGTCGAGACGGTCGCCTTTCCGATTCTCGCCTCGGGTGTCGCCGGCTTCGCGCTGGACGAGGCGGCCCGTATCATGACGCGGACGATTCGCGACTATTTCAATCGCGCCGATTCGGGGATCACCGAGGTGACGTTGTACGGCTACTCGGCGGCCGACGCCGAGGCCGTGCGCCGGGTGGTGGAGGAGTCCTCAGCCGCCTAGCGCACCGAGCACCTGATCGCCGTGGCCCTTCGGCTTCACCTTCGCGAAGACCTGCGCGATCTTGCCCTTCTCGTCGATCAGATACGTCGTCCTGAGGATCCCCTCGTACGTCCGGCCGTACATCTTCTTTTCGCCCCAGGCGCCGTACGCTTCCGCCACCCGGTGCTCCGTATCGGCCAGCAGGGTGAAGGGAAGCCCGTACTTCGACTTGAACTTCTGGTGAGACTTGACGCTGTCGGGGCTCACCCCGAGCACCACGGCGCCCTGGCTCTCGATGTCGGGCAGCCGGTCGCGGAACTCACACGCCTCGACGGTGCAGCCGGACGTATCGTCCTTGGGATAGAAGTAGAGGATCACTTTCTTTCCACGGAGATCGGATAGGCGAACCATCTCGCCGTCGTCCGACTCCAGCTCGAAGTCGGGGGCCTTCTCGCCGGGCTTGAGCAACGCGCTCCTCCAATTCGGTATGTGGGTGGGCGGACTTCGGTAGACGGTACGCGGTACACGGTAGTCGGTTCCGATGTCACCGTCCACCGCCTACCGAACACCGTTTACCGCCCACCGCCGACCGCCTACCGAACTTGCGGTCACCACCCCTCTCGCGCTAAACCTTAGTCCCCAACTCGAACACGATTCATCGGGCTTCGACG
Source organism: uncultured Gemmatimonadota bacterium (assembly GCA_964347815.1). Lineage (GTDB taxonomy): Bacteria > Gemmatimonadota > Gemmatimonadetes > Palauibacterales > KS3-K002 > CAYGAJ01. Next base: position 1,665 of record CAYGAJ010000184.1, read on the forward strand.
ACTCTATGACTTCGACCGACTGGACCCCCGAACGCTTCGACCGGATCGCCGACTTCTGGGCCGAGCGGCTGGTGTTGGAGTCGGCGGCCCTGGACGTCTACGGCGAGCTGGCCGAGAAGCCGCTGGGCCCCGAGCAGCTGGCGACGCGGCTTAAGTTGGATCCCAGGGCGGCACTTCTGTTTCTGGATGCGCTGGCCGGCCTGGGGCTGCTGACGAAGATGGGGCGACGCTATACCAACAGCCCGGCCGCCGAACGCTACCTCGTCCCCTCCTCGCCCGATTACCTGGGACATCGGCTGATCTCGGCCCGGAACGACTGGCAGCTCTGGAGCCAGCTGGCGGAGTCGCTGAGGACCGGCGAAAGGCAGCGGGACGCGCGGATCTTTCGGGACGACCCCGAGGCAGCTCGCCCTCTTCTGCTCTCACTCCACCGAAACGCCCGCTCGCGCGCCACCGATATCCTGGATCGTGGCCTGATCGATCTGTCGAAGCGCCGGCGCCTGCTCGACCTGGGCGGCGGCGCCGGCACCTACTCGGTGGTCTTCTGCCGTGCGCACCCCCAGCTTCAGGTCACCCTGGTGGACCGACCGATCGCGGCCGCGCTGGCGCGCGACGTTGTGACGTCGGCGGGGCTCGAGGAGCGGATCACGGTGCTGGATACCGACGTGGACGAGCGTGAGCTGCCCAGCATTTACGACTTCATCTGGATCTCGAACGTCATCCACAGCCGCAGCTTCAACGCGAACCGCGCTTTGTTCGAGCGTCTTTACCGTCGCACTCAAGCGGGCGGCGAAATCGCGGTACACGACATCATCATGGAGGAGGACCGCACGCAGCCGGCCAGCGGAGCGGTGTTCTCGGTCCATATGCTTTTGAGCAACGGTGTGGGCCGCTGCTATACTTACCACGACGTGCACACCTGGCTGACGGGGGCGGGCTTCCGGGACGTGCGCTGGGTGCGCGACGAATCCGACTATTCCATCGTGACGGGCAGGCGCTGAGAATGGACGACAAGCAAGCCGCACAGCTCCTCGCGCGCCACAAGGCGCACGTGAAGGCGTGGAACGACTTCGATCTGGGGGCGCTAGGCGAGATTTATGACCCCAACTGCTTCATCTTCGACACGATCCCGCCACCGGTGTTCAGCAACCTCGAGGATTTCCTCTTCCACCTGACGCCGATCGTTCAGTCTTATACGGGCTTCGAGCTGCGCACTTTCGATCACGTGGTCCGCGTGGACGACCGCCGCGACGACCGGATCGGCTGGATCGCCTCGCGTTACGAAGTGGCCATGCGGCGCGGCGCCGGCGTGCACCGCCGCACTGGACGCTGGACCGAGATCTACGAGAAGCGGGACCGCGACTGGTTGCTCATCCACCTGCACTCGTCCGATGACCCGGTTTCGGTAGACGGTAGACCGTAGACGGTAGACGGTGGATTGTAGGCAGGAATCGGTGACATCGTGACCGTCTACCGTGTACCGTCTACCGCCTACAGTCTCGTCTACCGGTCTGCTGTCTAACCGAACTGTGGTCAGAACAAGGAAAGCTGCGGATCTAGCTCACCAGGCTCCACCACCGGCTGCCCCAACCGCTGCAGCAGCCGGCGCGCGCTGGCCGGCGAGTGGCCTTCGTAGTGGTTGTTGAAGAAGCCGTACACCTCGCGCACCTGTCCCGATAGCTCCTTCAGCACGCGGGCCCAGCCGTCCAGCTCGGCGCCGCGGTCGATCTGGCTGTGGGTGTAGCGAGTAACCGGCGAGCGGTCGCCCAGCCAGCGAACGTACGCCAGCTCGGCCGTAGGCTCGAGCGCCGCGTCCATCGCCTGGTCCCGGGCGATCCAGGGCCCGTCCGAGAGCGCCTGGGCGACGCCCCACGCGCGCAACAGCGCCCGGACATCGGCCCGCAGCCAGCCGGGGTGGCGGAACTCTACCGCGAAGCGAAGCCCGGCCGGAAGGCGCTTCAGGAACGCCTCCAGCGTCGGGCGCTCCTCCGGCGTGAAGTCGGGCGGCAGCTGAACGAGGATGACGCCCAGCTTCTCCTCCAAGAGCTCGGCGCGCTGGCAGAACACCTTCAACACTTCGTCGCCGCCTCGCAGGCGGCGCTCGTGGGTCAGCTCGCCCGGGAGCTTGAGCGCGAAGCGGAAGGAGTCGGGCGTCCGGTCGTGCCAGCCCAGGAAATGCGAGGCCGGCGGCACGGCGTAGAAGGAGCTATCGACCTCGACGGCGGAGAAAGCGCGGGCGTAGACGCTCAGGTAGCGGGAGCTGGGCGTACCCTCCGGATAGAAAGGACCCAGCCAGTCGAAATACGACCAGCCCTGGGTGCCGATGTGGAACCGTGTGATCACCAAGTCTCTCGTTCTGCGTGATCAAAAGAGTACGCCTACACGAACGGCTCGCGCGCGTTCCGTCCCGCAAACTGCCGCAGGCCAGGTCTAAAGAGTACCAGTAAGGTGCGCAGGCGAGCGGTTCCTCGTCCGGCTCGTAAGGCCCGATCCGCTAACGCTCGTGCTCGCATTGCCGACGGCATTCGCCGTTGCGCACCCGAATATAGTATCTCCGCGCCGATGCACCGAGCAGGTATGTGGTCTCGAGGCTCGGGCAGCCGCTCGGGTGGCTGGCCGATGGGCTGGACAGTCGCGGCGCAAGCCGTCGTCCACAGCAAGAGGTGGACGACAATCGTCTTCTTCAACACGAGGCACCGTCACATGATTCCGACCTCGCTCGAACCTGCCTCGCCGACGCCGGTCAGCGCGGCGGACCCGGACCCAGAAGCCCCGTGCCGCTGCACTCGGCCGTTGAACTTTCTCTTCATCTTAAACTTAAGCAGGAGATGCTTGTCCAGACACCGATGCGCGTGGGGTTCTTTGTACGCGTCGACGCCGCAAGTCGAGCTCACCGGGCTGACACGCTCGGGGTACCGCTCGGGTTGGCCGCGGGGCTGAAGTACCGGGGTGCACGCCGTCGTCAAGAGTACGACAGCGACGCAGAGCACGTTCTTCATGATGTGACTCGGGTAGGGGATGCCGGCCTGGGCATCGGTGTCCATTGGGCGTCCCCTCCGCAAAGCCCCCCGGCGTTCGGTTCGAAACCAGAGCGCTCCGATGTGAGGACCATTTCAGCGACCGGCAGACACCGTGCCGGGAGGGGAAAAGGTCTGAGGCGCCTTAGAATGACAGGATTCTGCGGCGGCTCGACCTTCTCAGGCCCGCTCCGAGTGTGTGTTTTCGACGCAGGAAGGTGTGACTGATGTACACGGCGTGTTCGGTGGAGGGTCGACAGTCGACGGTGGACGGTAGGCAGTAAACGGTGACGTCGGAACCGCTACCGTTCACGGCCCAGCGTCTACCTTCCACCCAACCGTCTACCGTCTACCGTCTACCGCCCACCGGAAGTCCGCGCCGGCCGCAGCTCGACCCGGCTGGGCAACGCTCGATCGTCGTGCTCGATCAGCTGGCGCACGACCCGGGCGACGTCGCCGGGCGTGAGCTTCCAACCTTCGCCCGAAGGCTCTTTCTCGT
>CAYGAJ010000185.1:0-5146 GCA_964347815.1 uncultured Gemmatimonadota bacterium
CAGGGCGGCGCGGCGAAGGAGCGGCTGCTGCGCTGGGCCGTCGATGTGGGACGCCGGCACCTGGCGTGCAAGCTGGCCGGAGAAAAGCCGGGCGCCTGGCTCGGACTTCAGTATCGGTTGGTCGACCGGCTGGTGTTCGCCAAGTTGCGGCGCCTGACCGGCGGCCGGATCCGCTACTTCGTTTCGGGCGGGGCTCCGCTCAACCCGGACCTGGCGCGTTTCTTCTTGTCCGCGGGTCTGCCGATCCTGGAGGGTTATGGGCTGACGGAGACGTCACCGGTGATCGCCTTCAACCAGCCGGACTTCATCAAGCCGGGGACCGTGGGGCGGCCGATCCCGGGTGTCGAAGTGGCGATCGCCGAGGATGGAGAGATCCTGACGCGTGGCCCCCACGTGATGAAGGGCTACTACAAGCGGCCAGAGGCGACTGCGTCAGCGATCGACCCGTATGGCTGGTTCCACACCGGCGACGTAGGGGATCTCGACTCGGACGGCTGCCTGTCGATCACCGATCGCAAGAAGGATCTGATCGTCACAGCGGGCGGCAAGAACATCGCGCCCCAGCCAATCGAGAACCGCGTGAGCGGCAACCCGTACGTGAGCCAGGTGATCATGATCGGCGATCGACGAAGCTTCCCGATCCTCGTGGTCGTGCCCGAGTTCGACGCGCTTGCGGCCTGGGCAAGAGGTAACGGGATCGGCTTCGAGAGCCGGGAGGATCTGGTGGCCGATCCGAAGGTCGTCGAGTTCATGGAGCACGAGATCCTCGACTCGCTCGGAGATCTCGCCCGGCACGAGCGCCCAAAGAAACTGGCGTTGCTGTCCAACGAGCTCAGCCTCGACAACGGAGAGATCACGCCGACCCTCAAGATCAAGCGGCGGGTCGTCGAGGAACGCTACCGGAAGGTCATCGACGCGTTGTACGCCGAGACGTAGCCCACACCGGGGGCCGCCGCACCCTCAGTGTGGACAACGGTCGGGGTGCGCCATAGATTCCAGACCGACCCACTCCCGGTGTCCCTCCGCCGTTGGCCACCGCCAACGAAATCACCCTGTCAGACGATGTCCGAAGTGAGTCGCGCAGTCCTGGTAATCGTAACTGCACCCGACCGTCAGACGGCGGAGGCGCTGGCTGACCGACTGTTGAAGACGCGGCTGGCCGCCTGTGTCAACATCGTGCCGGGATTACGGTCCCTCTACTGGTGGCAGGGTGAGATCGAGTCGGCTGATGAAGTGCTGATGCTGGTGAAGGCGCGACGGCGGGACGTGGCAGCGCTCACGGAGGCCGTGCAAGACGCCCATCCTTATGACGTTCCGGAGGTCATCGCCTTGGAGATCGTCGGGGGCTCGGCCGACTACCTGGACTGGGTCGAGGCGGAAACGGAGCGAGATTGATGTCCGGGCCCGATGAGGCGGGACGGAGAGCTGGCGGGCCGTCCGCGAGCGACGAGCTGTATCAGCGCGCCAAACGGCTGAGCGAAGAGGGGTCGGTGCGTGAGGCGATCCAGGCGTATCGTGAACTGCTCTCCATGGAACCGATGCACCTGAGAGCCCACAACAACCTGGGCGTGCTGTACGACCGCCTGGGCGAGTATGAGGACGCGTTGGCTCAATACCGTGCGGCCGAAGCGCTCGACCCGGATGACGTCCGGCTCCAGTGCAACATCGCCGCGGTTCTCGGTTCGCTCGGCCGCTACCGAGAGGCGGAGGCGAAGTTGGGCAAGGCGCTGCACGCCGACCCGAAGAACCCCGACGCCCGCGAGAACCTCGGGCTGTTGTTCTTCAAGAAGGGCCTCTACGCGGAAGCGGCTGAGGAGCTGAGACGTGCCGCTGAGCTCGACCCCAAGCGCGCCAGCGCCTTCTTGTACCTCGGTGAGGCGTTGAACCGGCTGGACGAGGTCGATGCCGCGATGGAGGCCCTGGAGCGATCGGTGGAACTGCGTCCCACAGCGCGAGCTTACTACACGATGGGGATCCTGTGTGATCGTAAGAAGCAGCCGGGCCTGGCAGAGGCCATGTACCGTAAGGCCGAGGAGCTGGGGGGCTGGTGAGCCGTCGTTCTAAGCGCCGAGCTCTGGCTGTGGCCATACTCGCCGCCTGGGTCGTGGTGCTGGCGTGGCACGTGAAGCGCGAGTACTTCCGGCCGCTGTCCGTGCGGTTGGCCGAGGCCTCGGCCAGCCTGGACCCGTCGGCTTTTTTCTACTCCATCAAGCTCGGCGAATCGACCATCGGGTACGCCGCTTCCCGAATCGACACGTTGCCGGATGGCTTCGTCTTGGAAGACGACATGCGCCTCCGTATCGTGGCGCTGGGGACTTCGACGCCGGCCCTGGCCCGGACCCAGGTGCGCTTGGGACGGGGCCTCGAGCTTCGCGATTTCCGATTCGATCTGCGCTCCGACGTTGGTGACTTTGCCGTCGCCGGATCGATGAGCGGAGACACGGCGCTCCGGCTGGAGATCGACTCGGGCGAAGGCGCCCAGTCGGTCACCATGCCGACCGACGGTCCGGTCCTGCTCCCGCCGGTCATGCCCGTTCATTTCGCGCTCGGCGCGGAACCGAAGCCCGGCTCGGTTTACGGCTTCGAGGTCTTCGATCCCAGCGTGCTGGAGCGGCGGCGCGTGACGGTCGAGGTCGTGGCCAAAGAGACGCTGGTCTATCCCGACAGTGCCGTCTTCGACGAGGAGAGCGGCCGCTGGATGCCCGCCCGTTACGACACCGTCGACACCTGGCACGTCAAGCAGAGCTTCGCAGGCGTCGAGCTGGAGTCATGGCTCGATCCGGACGGCCGAGTCGTCAAGGCCCACAGCCTCCTCGGCTACACGATTGAGCGAACGGCGTTCGAGATCGCCTGGAACGCCTATCGCGACCTCGAGCTCACCGGCGGAGCTCCGGCGCTGGACGCGCCGGACATCATCGAGCAGACGGCGATCGCCGTCGGCGTCGAGCTGCCGACGGGCGGGGTGCTGGCGAAGTTGGGCGTGCGTCTGCGCGGCGTCGACCTGGCGGGTTTCGATCTGGATGGCGAGCGCCAGCAGCTGACCGGCGATACGCTCTGGGTTCGGGGCGGTCCGGTGGCGCCGGCCGGCTACCTGCTGCCGGCCGACGCGGGGGAGCGGGGGGATGAGCTCAGATCGACGCTGCTGATCCAGTCGGACGATCCGGAAATCCGGCGAACCGCGGCGATGATCGTGGGCGATGAGACCGATCCTCGGGTGGCGGCGGAGCGGATCGCATCCTGGGTTTACGACAACATCGAGAAGCGTGTCACGCTGAGCGTCCCGAGCGCGCGTCAAGTTCTGGAAGCGCGCCGCGGCGATTGTAACGAGCATACGGTGCTCTATGTGGCCCTGGCTCGCGCCGCGGGCCTGCCCGCGCGGACGGCGGCGGGACTGGTCTACGTGCGTGACCGGTTCTACTACCACGCCTGGCCCGAGGTCTGGCTCGATGGCTGGGTGCCGGTCGATCCGACGCTGAACCAGTTTCCCGCTGACGCCTCTCATATCCGCTTCGTGATCGGTGGCCTGGCGCGGCAGGTGGAGCTGATCCGCTTGATCGGCCAGCTACAAATGGACGTGGTATCCGTGGAGGAACGGTGATCGAGCTTCGAAATCTCACCAAGAAGTACGGCGACTTCAGCGCGCTGAAGGGGATCGACCTGCACGTGCCGCAAGGGACGCTTTATGCTCTCTTGGGCCCGAACGGCGCGGGCAAGACGACGGCGCTCCGGGTGATCGCCGGAATTCTGCAGCCGACCGTCGGCGACGTGCGGGTGTGTGGCTTCGACATGCTGCGCGAGCCCGAGCAAGCCAAGAGCCGGCTCGGGTTCATTCCCGATCGGCCGTTCATCTACGAGAAGCTCACCGGCGCCGAGTTCCTTCGCTTTGTCGCCGGCCTGTACGGTCAGAACGGCGCGGAAGTCGACCGCCGTATCGATGAGCTGTTGAGCGTCTGGGAGCTCACGGCCTGGCGCGACGAACTGCTCGAGGCGTACAGCCACGGGATGCGGCAGAAGCTGATCATCTCGTCCGCTCTCATCCACCGACCCGACGTGATCGTCGTAGACGAGCCCCTCGTCGGACTGGACCCCAAGGCGGCGCGCTTGCTCAAGGACATATTCCGCGGCTTCGTCCAGCGCGGTGGGACGATCCTCATGTCGACGCACACGCTGGAGGTGGCCGAGGCGTTGTGTGATCGGATCGCGATCATACAGGAAGGACGCATCCGGGCGGAAGGTACGATGGACGATCTGCGGCGGGAGGCGCAGAGCGGCGACGCCCGGCTCGAAGAGATCTTCCTGAAGCTGACGGGCGGAGAAGAGGTTCGCGAGTTGCTGGCGGTGTTGGAGTCGTGAGAAAGCCGGGCGGATACTGGCACATCCTCAGCCCGAAGCGCATCGCCGCGCTTCGGCGGCTGCGAACGCACGGCTCTGGGGGTGGCAAAGGCTTGACGCTGGCCTTTGTCGGGGCGGGTTTCTGGTTGGCGGTTTACGGCATTCTGTATCGGATCCTCAGCTACTTCCAGGGTGTCGAGGACATCGGCGATCTGCTGGCCGCCAAGCTGCTGGGGCTGATTCTGCTGACGTTCCTCGGCGTGCTCCTGCTATCCAACGTGATCACGGCGCTTTCCACGTACTTCTTGTCACGCGACCTCGAGCTGCTGATCGCCGCGCCCTCGGAGTGGGAGAACGTTTACCTGACCAAGCTCACCGAGACGGCGATCCACTCGAGCTGGATGGTGGCGTTGACCTGCGTGCCAATACTCTTTGCGTACGGCCGCGTCTACGGTCACGGTCTGGCACTCGCCGCGGTCTCGCTGGCGGCGCTCATCCCGTTCTTCGTCATCGTCGCGGCCGTTGGCTCGGCGGTGACCCTGCTCCTGGTCAGCGTTTTTCCGGCCCGGCGCGCCCGCGATATCTTCGGCGTGATCACGGTGGCGGCCGCGGGTGGAGTGGTGCTCTTGATCCGCCTGCTTCGGCCCGAAAGCCTGGCCAAGCCGGAGGGTTTCCGGAACCTCGGCGAGTTCATGGCGGTGTTGCGGGGTCCGACGTCGCCGTGGCTGCCCAGCGAATGGGCGGCGGACGCGATCATCGGCGCCGTACGGGGCCAGCCGGACTTCTTCCCGCTCGTGCTGCTCTGGAGCAGCGC
>CAYGAJ010000186.1:0-5128 GCA_964347815.1 uncultured Gemmatimonadota bacterium
GTCAGGCCGCGCAGGAGATCCGAGGTGATGTTGTTCGAGATGCGGTCGGTGATCAGCTCGCCTCTGACGAAGTCGTAGGTCAGGGCCGTCGTGCGGAGCGCCATCAGCGTGATCTTGCGTGCTTCCGGGGGCGGACCCGCCGGCGCGCTGTCGGCCGCCGCAGCGGCTGTATCTTCTAACTCTTTGCGCGGCTTTAACTTAGCCTCGAAGGTCTGGTTCAGACCGACACTCAACTGATGCTGCTCTCGTATGTCGCCCGGATTGAAGCCGCGCAGTCGCGACAGGCGATCCGATGCGGTGACCTCGGGGCTGTACGTCCAGTTCAGCGAGGGTGAGAACTTGTGCCGGATCCGTTGCAGAGGTCCGATTCCTGGGAAAAAGCCGTAGAGATCGCTGTTCAACGAAGCCCGCGCCGACACGCGTGTGGGACCGGCGACGAAGTCGAGGTTCGTCTCGTTCGACCGAAACAGCGTGCCGCTCAGGTCGACCGATGGCGTGAGGCTGGTCGACCCGATGAGCCGCTGCTGGTAGCCGAGTGAGGACCGCCAGTTCAGCCGCCCCTCGCGGACGTTCGACCCGATCACCGTGGTGTCTCGAGTGATGGTTGTATCGGGGCCGACGATCACGGTGTCCGGCGCGCTGATGAGCGTGTCGGGCTTGTCGATGATCGTCTCGGCCAGTGAGCCGCTGGAGTTCAGCCGCAGGTTCCCGAGCGACAGGCCCGAGTTCAGGCTGCCGTTGATCGCGGCCCGGTCGGGTTGCCGGATCACGACCGTGTCCTCGACGGTTGTGTCGATCCCATCGATGATGGTGTCGCGCGTGACGAACTGGGTGACCGGATCGGTATTCGAGAACTGATAGCCGAAATTTGTGCTACCCGTCCAGGTGAGCCCGTTATACCAGCGTGCCTCGAGAGGCGAGCGGGCAGGAGTGATCACGATCGGTGTTAGCGTGAGCGAAAGCTGAGGCAACTGTGTGGTCGTCGTGCCTCCCTCCGTCAACGGCTGAACCCGCTGACCGCTCAAGTTCAGGCTGCCCCAGTCGAAGCGTCTCGAGAACCCTACATCCGAGCGGATCTGCTGGGTCAAGCGCTCCGGATCGAATTCGTTCTGTCGCTGGAACGACCGGCTCGACACGTACTGGACCGAAGCTCGGAGATCGCCACGCTCTCCGAACTTCTGGTTGTGGTTCCAGGCCAGAGATGTTTCCCTGCCGCCTTGCGGCCGGAAGAATTGCGAGTAGCCCAAGCGTCCGTTGAGGAACTTCTGCCGCCAACGGTAACGGTAGAACCCGTCGATTCGCGTCCACACCGAGCTCCACCAGTCCAGGCTGACCTGTGCGTCCATATAGTCGCTGATCGCCCAGTAGTAGCCGATGTTCGAGATGTGCCGGTTGTGGCCGCTGGAGTTGCGGACGATGTCGTTGACCCCGAACCGCGGGGTGAGTATGCCACTGTGACGCCCGCGGCGGATGTCCTGAGCCATGAAGGGAAACCAGAACACCGGCACGTCGCCGAAGTACAGCCGCACGGGCCAAGCGACGACGATGTGACCCAGCACCAGCTTGATCTTGTCCGCCGCGAAGCGGTAGTGCGGCTCGGGAAGGTCGCATGACGTGAACAATCCGCTCTTCACCCAGAGCGTGTCGCTCCCTTCCAGCGTGAAATCGCCGGCGACGTTCCACACTTCCCACTTAGTACGCCCGTCGACGAACGTCCCGATCTTGCGATCGGTGTGATAGAAGACCGGCCCCACTTCGCTATCGACTTCCTCACCCCTGGCGTTGATCAGCTTCGACTTGCCGAACGCGGTGAAGTAGCGGCTCTCGCTGTCATACACCACCGAGTCCGCGAACAGCCGGTCGCCCGCCCGCTCGATGTTCGCCCGCTCGCGGATGTGGATCGACCGCTCGCGGGTGCGAAAACGCAACGTATCGCCGCGGTAGAGCACCGGGCGGTACCCCACCCTCTCCATCAGAGCGCGCATGATCGAGTCGGGCTCGGGAAAGGGATCGCGGGTGTCCAACGAATCGGGTGGCAGCGAGTCCTGGCCCGCGGCCCGCAGGCTGTCGGCGACCGCCGGTCGGCGGACTCGCTCGCGGCGCTCGCCCCGGCGCGGGCGAGCCCGGGCCGTATCCTGGACGGCGACGGCCAGGACGTCCGCTGGACGGTCGGGCGTCGCCGCCAGCTCGGAGGCGCACGGGAGCCAGACGGTCAGCGTGACCGCGGCCAGGGCGAGTCGTTTTCGCTGCGAGGTGGGATCAATCCGCGATCGCCTGGGGGGTCCGGTCGGCGAGCTGGCGGCGGTCCACCAACACAACGAGAAGGATCGAAAACTCATAGAGCAGAACAAGCGGCCCCATCATCATCAACATCGTGCCCACATCCGCCGGTGTCAGAATCGCCGAAAGCACCGAGACCGCGACAATCGCATGTCGTCGAAAACGTCGCAGCGTGTCGGCGGTGATCAGACCCAGAAAGGCCATAAGGAGCAGGACGAGCGGCAACTCGAAGATGACACCGAACGCGAGAATCAGGCGCGTCGCGAATCGCAGGTACTCGCCGATGGTGATGATCGGCGACAGCGCCTGGGTTTGAAACCCGAGCAGGAACCGGAGGCCGAGCGGCAGGACCAGGAAATAGGCCATCGCCACACCGAGCAGGAACAGGACGAAGCCCCCGGCCAGGGCCGGCACAACCATTTTCTTCTCGCGGTCGAACAGCGCCGGCGAGAGGAAAGCCCAAGCGTGATAGACGATGATCGGTAGAGCCAGGATCAGGCCGACGACAAACGACAGCTTGAGCGTCACCGTCATCGGCTCCGTCGGGCTGGTGAACAGCAGCATGCCGTCGGGCACCAGCGGCGTGATCGGGCGCTTGAGGAGACCGATGACGTCGAGTTCCGTCACGATGAAGAAACCGAGGATGGAAAGGCCGAGCACGGCGGACCCGACCCAGATGAGTCGGCCCCGGAGTTCCTCCAGGTGATCGAGGAACGGCATCTCGGCGGCGCCCTTCGCCCGCTTCATTCGCGCTTCCTCGGACGCTTGCGGCTCTTTGGCCTGGTTTCGTCATCACCGAGTGCGGCCTCGAGGAAGTCCAGCTGTGCCGCGTTGTAGCCGCCCCGCTCACCCAGCTGGCGTATCGCCTCCAGGTACTCCTCGGGGTCCTGGAAGTTCGTGTATACGGAAGCGAAACGAACGTACGCCACCTGGTCGAGATCCTTCAGTCGGTTCATCACCTGCTCGCCGATCTGCCGGCTGTCCACCTCTCCCGACTCGCTACGCTCGAGGTTCTCCTCCACGGCGTCGGCGATCTCCTCGATCTGTTTCGTCGTGACCGATCGCTTAGTGCAGGCAATCTTGATCCCTCGGATCAGCTTGTTGCGATCGTACGGTTCGTAGCTGCCGTCTCGCTTTCTTACGGAAAGGGGCCGCTCCTCTATCACCTCGTAGGTCGTAAACCGCTGGCCACACTTCTGGCACTCTCGGCGCCGGCGAACGGCGCGGCCTTCACGGCTCGTTCGCGAGTCGACCACTCGGTTCTTCGTCTGACTACAGTAAGGACAGCGCATGAGAGCGCGTTGGGAAGGAGTGGAAGGCCCGGCCGACAGCCGAGCACCGCGCTAGCGACAGTTCAGCCGCTCGGTCTGATCGCGGGCCAGTCGCGACTCATCACTCCGGGGATAACCGGCCAATACACGTTGGAAATACTGACAAGCGGTGTCTTTGTTCCCCCTCTCGGCCTGCAGCAGTCCCGCCTTGTAGAGGGCGGTCGGCGCCGTCCTCGAGTTGGGATACAGTTCGACCACCCGGTTGTACTCGCGGATCGCCTGTTGGGCCTGGCCTTCGGCCCCGTAGGTTTCCGCCAGGTAGTACTGTGCGTCCGGCGCCAGCTCGTCGCCCGGGTAGTTCACGAGGAACTCCTGGAATCCGGTTCGTGCTGTGTTGTAGGCCCCGCGCCGAAACTGCTCCACCGCCGCCGAATAGAGCGAACGAGCACCGCCCGCCGCCGGCGTCGGCTCGCTCACCGGCGGCGCGGCCCGCGCCGTGTCGGGCTCCATCGCCGGCTCGAACTCAGACCGCTCCGCCTGCCGCTGCTCGCCACGTTCGCGCAGACCGCGCAAGACGATCTGGCTCTGCCCAAGCAGCTCCTGTATCGTCACCAGCTGGCGCTCCATATCGTCCAGCTGCCGCAGGACATCGCCCCGCACTGAGATGACGACGGACCGTTGCTCATCGAGCGCCTCGCCAATCGAGCGCTCAAGCTGGGCAACGGTCCGCGCAATCGTGTCCTGCCGGGCGCGGAGCGAGGCCAGCTCGCTCCGCACCGCGTCGACATCTCGTTTCGTGGCGCAGGCGCCGAGTGCGGCCGCCAGACTAAACAGCAGGAGCGCGCCGCGCCTCACCTGCAACGAGTACTTAGTCACCGGATCCAAGGCTGCCCGGATCGGTGACGACGAACTCGTCGCGCCGGTTCTGAGACCATGCCTGTTCGTTCTGCGCGTTGACGAGCGGCCTCTCTTCACCGTAGCTGATCATCTGGAAACGTCCCGCATCGAGGCCGTAGCTCATCAGATAGCGACGCACCGACTCGGCCCGACGCTGCCCCAGCGCGAGGTTGTACTCGTTGGAGCCGCGCTCGTCGCAGTGACCCTCGATCCGCAGCTTGATACCGGGGTACTCGCGCAGCACGCTGACTTTGCGCTGCAAGACCGGCTCGGCATCCGGGCGGATGTCTGACTTGTCAAAGTCGAAGTGGACACGCTCGGCCACGATCGACATCACGCGGGTGCGCTCCGCTGCGCGGCGCCGTTCTTCCTCTTCCCGCCGCCTCCGCTCCTCCTCTTCGCGTGCCCGGCGCTCCGCCTCCAGGTCCCGCGCCGGCCTTTCCGGCTGGACCTGAGGCTCCGGCTCCGGCTCAGGTGGCGGAGGGCTCCCGCCGCACCCGGCCATGATCAGCGCCAACAGGGCACCGCCCAGCAAACCAGTTGTCAACCGACTGATGCTCGCCATAAACCGCTCCCGGTTCGTTGCTGTTAATAGCCCGCAGCCGCTCATTCCACCGAGCGCGAAGGGGAATCTAACGGGCCGGACCAGTCAGGCAAGCGGGGATTCCCCCCCCGCACCA
>CAYGAJ010000187.1:0-5093 GCA_964347815.1 uncultured Gemmatimonadota bacterium
GGGTGTGAAACCCGGCGCGCGCACGGCGGAATACATCGATTACGTGTTGTCGCGCATCACGCTGCCGGGTTCGCTGTTCTTGGCGGCGATCGCGCTGGTGCCGTTCTTGATCTTTGCCTGGTTCGACATTCAGCTCTTCTTCTTCGGCGGCACGGCGCTGCTGATCGTGGTCGGGGTGGCGCTGGACACGGTCCAGCAGATGCAGCAGCACCTGTTGCTGAGGCATTACGAGGGGTTCATGAAGAAGGGCCGGGTGAAGTACCGCGGACGCCAGCGGTATATGTGAGCGGCCGGATCGCAGCCAGCCTTCGAGGAGTGTGGGAGGCGTGAACGTCGTCTTGCTCGGCCCCCCTGGAGCGGGAAAAGGCACCCAGGGGGATCTGCTGTCCGAGCGCTGCGGCGTCCCGAAGTACGCGACGGGCGACATCCTGCGTGAGGCGGTTCGGCGGGGCACACGCCTGGGACGCGAAGCGCAGCGGTATATGGAGCAGGGCGAGCTGGTGCCCGATGAGGTGGTCCTCGGGCTGGTGCGCGAGGCGCTCGCCTCGGGGGAGGCCCAGGACGGATTCATCCTGGACGGGTTCCCCCGCACGGTCGCGCAGGCCGAAGGTCTGGAAGCGCTGTTGGAAGCGCGGGGCACCGCGCTGGACGCCGTCGTGTTCTTCTCCGTACCGGAAGACGAGCTGGTGCAGCGACTGAGCAGCCGCCGCGTCTGCGGCGACTGCGGCGCCGTCTACTCCGTCGGGAGCGACGGACGGCGCGATGTCGGCAGCCGCTGCCCGGCCTGCGGCGCGAAGCTGGAGCTCCGGGACGACGACCGCCCGGAGACGGTCAGGGTTCGTTTGCGCGTCTATCGCGAGAAGACCGAGGCGCTCCTGGGCTGGTACGGCAGACACGAGGAGATGCTGCGCGAGCTGGATGCGGTGGGTACGGTCGAGGAGGTGCAGAAGAAACTGCTTAACCTGTTAGACTGCACTTGATCAGGCTGAAGACGGACGATGAGATCGAGCTGATCGCACGAGCCTGCGAGATCGTCGCGGAGGTGCTGGATCAGATCGCCGACCAGGTTCGACCGGGCGTGAGCACGGGCGAGCTGGACGAGTGGGCGGAAGACCACATCCGCAGCTACGACGATGCGACGCCAGCGTTTAAGGGGCTCTACGACTTTCCCGCGACGCTGTGCACGAGCATCAACCACGAGGTCGTGCACGGCATCCCGTCGCCGCAACGGGTCCTGAATGAGGGTGACGTCGTCAGCATCGACGTGGGGGTCTGTTACAAAGGGTACTATGGGGACGGGGCGGTGACCTTCCCGGTTGGGGAGATCGAGCCCCGGGTCCGCCGTCTTCTCGAGGTGACCCAGGCTGCGCTGCGGCGCGGTGTCGAGGCCGCGCGGCCGGGCCTGCACATCGGGGACATCAGCTCGGCGATCGAAAGGATCGGCATCGCCGCCGGCTGTGGCGTGCCGCAGACGCTGACGGGCCACGGCATCGGTACGCGGCCGCACGAAGAGCCTCAGGTGCCGAACTATGGGAGGCCGGGAGAGGGCTTGCGGCTGCAGCCGGGCCTGGTCCTGGCCATCGAGCCGATGTTCAACTTGGGGACGCGGGAAATCGAGACGTTGGGTGACGGCTGGACGGTGGTGACGGTCGATGGGAAGGTCTCGGCCCATTTCGAGCATACGGTGGCGATCACGCCGGATGGTCCCCGGGTTCTGACCGTGGTGCCATCGAAACGAGCGGGTTGAACGGGTGCCGAAGGAAGATTCGATCCAGATGACGGGGACGGTGGTGGAAGCGCTGCCGAACGCGATGTTCCGAGTGGAGCTGGAGAACGGGCATGAAATCACGGCGCACATCTCGGGAAAGATCCGCATGCACTACATCCGGATCCTCCCGGGAGATAAGGTGCAGGTGGAACTGTCGCCGTACGATCTGACACGCGGCCGCATCACCTACCGTTACAAGTGAAACCTGTTACGAGTGGGGGAAACGGGTGTTTGGGAGCGGGCGCCGGAGAGCCCGGGTTCAAGGGTGGGGCATTGAAATCGGGGCGTCTGAGAATATGTTTAAAGGTTGATCCCGAAAACTCGGAGAATCGCAGAAGTGAAGGTAAGATCTAGCGTTAAGCGCATTTGCGAACACTGCAAGCTGGTCCGGCGGCGCGGCGTCGTTCGGGTCATCTGCAAGCGCAACCCCAGACACAAACAGCGGCAGGGGTAGAGCGATGGTACGGATCGCAGGCGTCGACTTGCCCAGTCAGAAGCGTGTCGAGGTGGCTCTGACCTACATCTACGGGATCGGCCCTTCGAGCGCGCAGAGCATCCTCCAGCAGACGGGGGTGAGCCCCGACGTGCGCGTGAGCGAGCTTTCCGACGAGGACCTGAGCAAGATGCGGCGGGTGATCGAGAGCGAGTTCAAGGTCGAGGGTGCGCTGCGAACCGAGGTCTCGATGAACATCAAACGGTTGATGGACATCGGCAGCTATCGGGGCACGCGCCACCGCCGCGGCCTGCCGGTGCGAGGCCAGCGGACGCACACGAACGCCCGTACTCGGAAAGGGCCGCGCCGCGCGATCGCCGGCAAGAAGAAGGCGCCGCGCAAGTAGTCGCGTCAGGACGCTGAGCTGAGGAGAGGACGAGCAAAAATGCCGCCCAAGAAGAAGAGCTCTGGATCGAAGAAAAAAGATGTGGCTGCGGAAGGGATCGCTTACATCAAGGCGACCTTCAACAACACCATCATCACGATCACCGACCTGGACGGAAACACCGTGGTCTGGGGGACCCCGGGCAAATCGGGCTTCAAGGGCTCCAAGAAGTCGACGCCGTTCGCCGCGACCGTAGCGGCAGAGCAGGCGGCGCGTGAGGCGCTAAGCCTGGGCATGAAGCGCGTGCACGTGCGGGTGCAGGGTCCCGGCTCGGGCCGCGAGTCGGCGATCCAGGCGCTGCAGGCGTCGGGCTTGCAGATTCGCTCGATTAGAGATGTCACCCCGATCCCGCACAACGGCTGTCGCCCGCCCAAGAAGCGGCGCGTCTAGCCCGCGGTTGAGGACCAGGCGGATTTAGAGACTTAGAAGCGGATACATGGCCAGATACACAGGACCGGTTTGCAGACTCTGCCGGCGAGAGAGCCAGAAGCTCTTTCTCAAAGGCAAGCGGTGCCATACGGAGAAATGCGCCATCGAGCGGCGCAACTACCCTCCCGGCCAACACGGCGCGGCCCGGGCGCGGCGCCGCCGGGTCTCCGACTACGCGGTACAGCTGCGGGAGAAGCAGAAGGTGCGGCGGATCTACGGGCTGCACGAGGTGCAGTTCCGTAACCTGTTCAAGCAGGCGTCTCGCGAGGGTGGGATCACGGGCGACAACCTGATCGTGGCGTTGGAGACGCGGCTGGACAACATCGTGTACCGTCTCGGGTTTGCCCCTTCGCGCAAAGCGGCGCGCCAGCTCGTCCGGCACCGTCACATCCTCGTCGATGGCCGAACCGTCGACATCCCCAGCCTCGTGGTGAAGCCGGGCATGGAGATCGCCGTCAAGCCGGCCAGCCGCGAGATGCCCCTCGTGTTGGAGTCGGTGGCGTCCCGTGGCGGCGATGGTCTGCTGAGCTGGCTCTCGGCCGATTACAAGAAGCTTTCGGGACACATGGTAGAGAAGCCGGGCCGAGCCGATATCCCGCTGGCCGTGCAGGAGCAATTGATCGTCGAGCTGTACTCGAAATAGAGAAGACGCGAAAAGAACGGCGGATCCCCGGCACGCGACCCGTCGCGGCCGCTGTCGGGCGAACATCCGCACAGAGGAGGCGGAGAAAGTGCACATAGACCTACGTGGCTGGGTCCTACCCGAGCGGTTCGAGATCACCGAGCAGACGGACGACGGCCGCAGGGCGGAGTTTCTGATTCAGCCGCTGGAGCGGGGGTACGGGCAGACGCTAGGCAACGCCACGCGGCGGATCTTGCTCTCGTCGCTGCCCGGCTGGGCGGTCTGGGCGTTTCGGGCCAGTGGCGTCGTGCACGAGCACCAGACGATGGCCGGCGTCGTCGAAGACGTGCACGAGATCATCCAGCGCCTGAAGGGCCTCGTGCTCCGTGTCGTGGGCGGTGATGACGAGGCGAAGCTCGAGCTGGTGGTTCAGAAGCCCGGTGTGGTGACGGCCCGGGATATCACGGCGAACCCCAAGGTCGACATCATCAACCGGGACCATATCCTGTTCACTCTGCAGGAGGAGCTGCCTGAGGACAAGCCGCTGCGGATGGAGTTCTGGATCAACCGCGGCCGTGGCTTCGTGCTTTCGGATCAGCACACGCGGCGAAAAGATGATCCGGTCGACCTGATCGTGATCGACTCGATCTACAGCCCGGTGCTGCGGGCCAACTTCAACGTCGAAGAGACCCGCGTCGGCCAGCGCACCGACTTCGACCGGCTGACGTTGACGGTCGAGACGAACGGTGCGATGAAGCCGGAGGAGGCGGTCGCCTACGCCGCCGAGCTGATGACCAAGCACCTCGAATACCTGCGCCGCTTCGGAGGCGGTAACGGCGAGGAGGCGCGGGCCGAACTGCAGCGGGTGCCGGTGAGCGAGAAGATCAAGGACCTGGTGAACCGGCCGCTGGAGGAGTTCGACATTTCCGTGCGCTCGCGCCACACGTTGGAAAAAGGCAATATCCGTACGCTGGGAGACATCGCGCGGCGTAGCGAGGATGAGATCCTGCAGATCGAGAACTTCGGGCGGAAGTCGCTGCAGGAGGTCGAGGATCTTCTGTCGAACCACGGGCTGCGGTTTGGCATGAAGTTCGAAGAAGGCGAGGATGGTGAGCTGTTCCTGCTCCAGGAGAGCGGGGGCGGGGAAAACGGTTAGAGGCTCCGGTTGGGACGGAGCTTGCAGGGGGCGAGCTCGTGAGGCATAGAAGGAAAGGGCGAGAGCTCGGTCGGACGGCCAGTCACCGGCGCGCCATGCTGTCCAACATGGCGACGAGCCTGTTCCGGCACGAGCGGATCAGGACTACGACGGCCAAGGCGAAAGAGCTGCGGCCGTTTGCGGAGCGCCTGATCACGCTGGCGCGACGTGGCGACTTGCACGCGCGTCGCCAGGCGGCGC
>CAYGAJ010000188.1:0-5045 GCA_964347815.1 uncultured Gemmatimonadota bacterium
GTGAAGAAGAAAAGCGGTGCGAGTGTGGCGACGATCGCTCGGCCATCGTGGCCGGCGTAGATGTTCGAGATCAGGTACCCGGAGAACATGTACGCCAGGCCGGCCAGGAAGGCGGGCGCCTGACGGGTACCCAAGTCCCTCATGAGCGCGTGCGTACCCAACCCCGCCAGGAAGAACTGAATGACGAAGATGATGCCGAGGTGTTCGTAAGTCGGCACCCACAACAGTCTCAGCAAGACGCTTATCGGGTAGTAAACGTCCATCGGGTTGGCAAAGAAGGGAACGCCGCCGTAGACGTATGGAAGCCACTTGGGAAGCGAGCCGGCCCGAAATTCGCTGGAGGCGAACTCCTCGAAAAAGTATGCTGACGCGACATAGTCGGTCCCGAAAAGCATCCTCCCCGGGGTCAGGGCCGGGAAGAAGAACGCCGCGGAGACCAGGAGGTAGGTCAGGACGATTCCCCAAGTTGGGAAAGACGCGTCCCCGTCGGCCACCGTGCTTTCGAGAGGCTTTGTAGTGCGGGCGCGCTTACGCGAAGGCATGATTCGTGTCTGTCGCAGCGGCTTTCCCCCTGCCACCGCCAGGGCGTCTCGCCGCCAGTTCGCGATACAGTGAGGCAAGGCGACGAATAATCACCGGCCACGAGAATTCGGCCTCGACGTGCGCGCGTCCTCGCGCGGCGAGCGTTTGAGCGTGATCTGGTCGTTCGATGTACTCGGCGATCACCTGAGCTAGCGCCTTGCTGTCTCCCGGTGCGACGAGCCTTCCGGTCTCGCCATCCTTGACGATGTCGACGATGCCTCCGGCCGCCGACGCGACAACCGGCTTCCCGTAGCTCAAGGCCTCGATCAAGACGACTCCCAAGCCCTCCGTGTCGCCCTTCGAGTCCGTTACCGCCGGTAATACGAAGGCGTCGCACTCCGAGAAGCGGCGAGCCAGCTCGTCCGAAGACACGAAACCGTCGAATCGCACCGTGTCTTGAAGACCGAGCTCCGCGGAGTGTGCTTCCAACCGTGCTCGCCATGGACCGTCGCCAACCACGCGGAGGAGAACCCGATGGGACTCCTGCAGGTGGGCAACAGCGTCCAGAAGATAGTGAACCCCTTTGCGCTCAACCAGCCGCCCCACAAAGAGCAACTGAAACGTGTCGTCCGACGTCCGCGGCCTCGGCGCGGACCGTTGGCTGACCTGAACCGTCGCTCCGAAAGGAATCAGGTCCACGTGCCGATCGTGAATCGCCCGTACCATTCGAATCGTGTAGGAGGAGTTGGCCGTTACGGCATCCGCACGGCGGATCACATGCCGAAGAAACGACCGGAAGGGTGGAAACTCACGCGCCCACGTCAGCTCGACGCCATGGAAGGACAAGACAAGCGGACAGCCGGTCGCCCGTCTGGCGGCCAGCCCCTGAATGGCGTGAGGCAGAGGCCAGTGGACGTGGACAACGTCGTAGTGGTGTCGGCGAGCCAGGCGCAAGGCCGCCCAGGTACCGGAGAGCGTATACCCCGGGACGAGCGCGAGATACCACGGGCGACTCCGAACCCGATCCGGTGCCGTCTGATCGTGGGTCAGGTCCTCCCAGCTCTTGGGCGCGTAGCGGAAGCGGTGCACGTACACTCCATCGACTTCACGCGCGGTCAGCCCGCGGTAGGCGGGGGCCAGCACCTCCACCTCGACGTTTTCATCCCTCAGGCGGCGAATCGTCTCTGCCAGCCAGGGGGTGATTACGTCTCCAGGGTAGCGGTCGTACGCGGTAACGATGTAGAGGGCTTTTAAGGGTCCAGTCAACGAACAACCTCACTTGGAGCTAGCTCGTGCTGTCCTCTGGAGAGCACGCGCACGTCAACCGACCCGGGGCGCGCGCGCAGTGCGGTATTCACTGGAGCGAGCTTGATGGCCTCTGGGCGGGTTCCGAACAAGAGGAGAACCACCGGCCTACGTTTCATCTAGCGTGCCTCTGTTCCAGGCGCGCCCGAGCGGCCACGGTAACCCAACACGTAGGCCGCCGAGGAGCCCTCGCCGACCTGATGCACGATGGGAAACGCATCTCGGTGGTTGTTGATCACCGGAACCAGATAACGGTACGTCGTGGCGCTCAGCGGCGCGACGACCACGTAATCGGCACCGATATCGTCGAGGAACGAGAGCATCACATCGTCATCGCTGATGAACGGGTACACATCCCCACGTCGCCGCCCGAAATAGTAGAAGAGTCGCGGCTTGCGGCTGATCACGATCGCATCGTCAGGCGTGTTGGCCTCGACCCACTCGGCCGCCTGGACGAACGCGCGCCACGGCGGCGGGTAGCAGGCCAAACGGTCACCTTGACGGTAAAACGTCTGGCAGCGTTGGTTGAAGCGAATCGCGCGCACGTTGTCGGGAACGGTCAGCAGCAGCAGCAACGCCCCCGCGGCCGGCAGAGCCCAGACCGGACGCCTGACGCGGAGGAAATCGAAGCACCAGACGAGCCCGGCGGCGGCGTGCAGCAACAGGACGGGAAGGAGCGGCAACAGAAACCGGCGGTCGGTCCAGACCTGCGGCCAAAGAAAGATCAACGCCAGATACAGGACCGTGAACAGTTCGACCACCTGCATCCGTTTGATGCTGCGCAAAAGGGCGATGAGGACGAGCGCGACGATCACCAACCCGGCGAGAAGCGCGGGGAGGCTGACGCCGCCAGCCGGTGCAGCGCCGGCAAGCGATTCGGGCAACACCTCGACCGTGTACAGCCGCACGTTGTTGACCAGGCGCGCGATCAGGTCGGCGGGCCCGGCGAATCCCAGCTCGGGCCTGTATGGATCGACAAGCAAGAAATTGTTCGAGTAGACCTCGGCGCTCTCCGTCGCCGCCACCCTTCCCCACAACCACCAGCCGCCCACGGCCAGAGCCGCTCCCCCGCCCGCGATGGCGAGATCCCGCCAGCGTCGTCGCCAACCGAGCGCCAGCAGCACCGCCGCCACCATCGGCAAGCCCGCTGCTCTCGTCAGATAAGCCAGCAGAGCGGCGATCACGACGATCAGCAGCCAGCGCCGTGAATCGAGCATGCGATCGGAAGCCCACAACGCCACCAACGTCAACAGCACGAACGGCGCTTCCGACAGCACCCAGTGCGAGTAGTAGAGGAGCACCGGATTGAAGGCGAAGGGCGCCGTGACCGACAGGCCGCCGATCGTGCCCAGACGCCCGCGAGCCAACAGGTAGATAAAGACTAGAGACGCCGTGGTCAGCAGCAGCGAGATCACCTTGAAGGTGATCAAGCCACCGCCGAACGCCCTTGCCACGGTCAGGATGACGGGATAGACCGGCGGGTACTGAGCGTGCCGGGGAGAGCCCGGCAGGTGGATGTTGCGATAGCCCTGACCCGACTCGAGCGATTCGGCGAGGATCATGTAGGCGGCGTTGTCGCCGCCGATGAAAGGCTTCGGGTCAAAGACCAGAGCGCCGAGCACCAGGTGGGCCACCAACATGCCGCCTAGCACGGCCCACGGCACCCATCGCTTGAGGCTCTGTGCTCCCCGTTCCTCAGCCACCGCAACCCCCGCCTCTACCTCACGTGCCGGCGGTCACCTAGGCGGCGCCCGCGGATTCGTCTTTGACGGTCCGGGCCTCCGGCTCTTCCTGCGCTGCGGCGCCGGGCCCCGATTCACCCTCCACCCGGAGCCGTTCGATCGAATCCTTGAGTTGGTCCACTTCCTCACGCATTTGAGCCACCAACTCCGCGACGAACCCGAATCCGAAAAGCGAGACGCCCATCACGCCCAGCAGGACGACGAGATTGAGCAGGGGTCGGAAGCCGTGCCCCATGAGCCGCATGACCACGGCGACGAGGCCGACCGCGACGCCCAGGGCCAGCAGCGCCAGGCCGGTGAAGCCGAAAAGCAACATCGGCTTTCGGCTGAATAGCAGCAGAAACCAGACGGAGAGCAGGTCGAGAAACCCGACGAGGACACGACCGCTGCCACCGTATTTCGACTCACCACGCTTGCGTGGATAGAGCGTGATGTCGATCTCCCCCACACGATAGCCGCGCGCGTGGGCGAGCACGACGAAAAAGCGGTGCCAGTCGTGACGGAGCTGGATGTCATCCAACACGCGCTTTCGAAAGATCTTCATCGAGTTGAGGTCCCGTACCGGGACCCCGAACGCGCGGCGGGACAGCCAGTTGTACAGACCGGAGACCAGACGCTTGCGGTACTTCCCGACCTTGCGCCCGCAAACGATGTCATACCCCTCTTCGACCGCGGCCAGAAAGCGCGGTATCTCCTCCGGCTCGTGTTGAAGGTCGGCATCGAAAAGCACGAGCCAATCCGATCGGGCCAGCCGTGCGCCGGTGAGCAGCGCTTCGGTCTTTCCCAGATTCTGCCTGTGGTGTGCCAGCTTGAAGCGGGCGAGTTTGGTGCCCTCGCGTCGGGCCACGTTGAGGGTATCGTCGGTGGAACCGTCGTCTACGAAGATGACCTCACCGTCGAGGCCGTGCTTCTGGAACGTGGAAGCGAGCCCGGAGAACAGGTGGGGGATGTTCGCGCTCTCGTTGAGAGCCGGAACGATCACCGAGAAGTTTCGCCGCAGGACGTTGTCGATGTTCACCTTCCCGACCGGGCGATCGCGCGTGCCAGCCGCCTGGCTCATACTCGCTTACGCATGCGGGCGGAGAGGATGCCGAGCTGGTCTCGATACTTCGCCACCGTCCGCCGGGCGATGTTGATGCCTTCACGCTTGAGTATGTCCACGATCGCCTGGTCGGTGAGCGGCCTTCTCGTGTCCTCCTCCCCTACGAGCTTCTTGATGCGAGCTTTGATGCCCCGGGCCGAGACATCTTCGCCCGAGTCGGTGGACAGGCCGCTCGAGAAGAAGAACTTGAGCGGGAACACGCCGCGCGGTGTCTGCACATACTTCTGGTTCGTCACGCGCGAGACCGTGGATTCATGCATGCTGATAACTTCCGCCACCTCTCGTAAGGTCAGTGGCTTCAGATGCTCGATCCCCTCCTCGAAGAAGTCGCGCTGCCGGTCGACGATGAAGTTCATCACCTTGAGCATCGTCTG
>CAYGAJ010000189.1:0-5031 GCA_964347815.1 uncultured Gemmatimonadota bacterium
GCCCAGTTGTCCAGCCACTGGTCGAAGCCGTATGGATGCTTGAACTCGTGGGGCTCCCGCT
Organism: uncultured Gemmatimonadota bacterium; assembly: GCA_964347815.1. GTDB lineage: Bacteria > Gemmatimonadota > Gemmatimonadetes > Palauibacterales > KS3-K002 > CAYGAJ01. The sequence continues at coordinate 62 of CAYGAJ010000189.1, forward strand.
CGTACAGCAGGTACTCGCGGCTCACGCCCAGGTCCTCGAGTAGCCGGTAGGCGATGTTGGCGTGACCCAGCTCGTCCTGGATGATCGCCATCGAGCTGACCATGGTGTTGGTCGATGGCGCGTCCTTCGCCGCGTTGAAGTATGACGGCGCGCTCATCAGCTCGGTATCACCCTGCACGGTGAGCTGGGTGATCAGCGCCTTCCTGTACGTCTCCGTCATCTCATCTTCCGACTCGACGATGAAGCCGTTCTGGACTTTCTGCTTCAGTTCTTCGTCGGTGAATCGTGCCATGGGGGCTATCTCGTATGGTTCGCCGAGGGGTCCAGCGGGTGATATTTTCGAACGCTTGTTCGGTAGAACTTACAGAAGCCGCCGTTCCAGGCAAGCCCGCAGACGGGCTGGGCGGAGGGGTACCGGAGTTCCGGGGCGACCACCGAAGATTTCAGCGAGTACGCGTCAAGCGCCGCGGAACTGGATCTCGGACCTCTGTTCAGGGATTGGTTCTACTCGACCCGCTGGACCGGGCTGCTTGCCGAACACGGCTCCGCCGCGGCGATCGCCGATCTCTATCGAGGGAGTTGAGCGGGGCCAGGGGCCGGGCTAGAGATCCTCGGGCGCCTTCTTCTCCGACACGATCAGCGGGCAGCTGAAACAGCCGCCATAGCAGGGATCGCGAACGAAAGGCTCCAGACAGCGTGGGCAAACGGTGCTGACGGTGTAGGGAAGAAACTCGTATCCGCAGCGCGAGCAGTGAGCGACCGGACAGAGTTCCGGCAGGGCCGTGGCGGCTGGCGCCGCGGCCTCGCTCGCCTCGTCGTCTTGACGCCGCCAGAGGATCAGGCCTCGTTGCAGCAGTTTCGGCGTCTTCATCATGCCAATCCAATCCATGTGAGGAATCGCGCCAACACACCACCGACGGCGAAGGCGACCACCCAGGTGCCGATCCAGATGCGCAACGCGGTTCGGCTGCCATGCTCCTTGGCCATCACCATGATGCTGGCGACGCAAGGAACGAAGAGCGTGATGACGACCAGGGCGACCAGCGCCTGTTCCGGCGTGAGACCCATGTCGTAGAGGCCGGCGGCCCCGAAGTCACGCCGCACCAACCCCATCACGATGGTCCGCGCCGCCTCGGCCGGCAGGTGCAGCCACCCGACCATCAGCGGGCGCAACAGCCGCTGCCACAGCTCTAGACCGCCGGTCACCTGAAGCGTGGCCACGATCAGCGCGCCGGCGGCGAACCAGGGCGTGGCCTCCTCCATGAACCAGTAGCCCTTGGTCAGCGTCTTCCGCGCCACGGCGCGTGGTCGCGGCCAGCGCAAGGGAGGCAGCTCGATCAGCAACGGCGTCGACTTACCCGGGAGCGCGCGGTCGAGGACCGTGCCGACGGCAACGAGCATCGCCAGGATGATCGCGGCGTAGGCGAACACCCAACCGCCGCCGAACCCGGCGAGCAGAGCCGCGATGACCGCGAGCTGGGCGGAGCAGGGGATCGCGAAGTTGAGCAGCGCCGTGGCGATCGTCTTCTCACGCTTGGTCGAGAGAAGCCGCGTGGTGATCGTCCCCATCGTCACGCAGCCGAATCCGAGGATGATCGGGATCACCGCGCGTCCGTTCAGACCGATGGAGCTGAGCAGGCGATCGACCAGCGTCGCGATCCGCGGCAGAAAGCCCGAGTCCTCCAGCAAGGCGAGGGAGAAATAGAAGGCGGCGACGAGCGGAGCCAGCAGAAACACGATGTAGGTCACCGTCATCGTCAGCAGCCCGAATTCGCCTACCAGAATTTCTCGGATCGGACCGCCGAGCCCGATACCATCCACCAGCGAGCGCGCGAACGGCTCCCACAACTCCTGACCCAGCCGTTCCTCGGTGAATCCGACGAGGTTCTGGGCCACGGCCACCCCCACCAGCAGGTAGATCCCCGCCAGGGCCAATCCCAGCATCGGGATCCCCCAGTGCAGGGTGACCGATGCCCGGCTCAGCCAGTCGGCCACGCGCCGTCGCTGGCGCGTCTGCGGAACGACTCGCGCGAATAGCTCGTCCGCCGCCCGACGACGGGCCAGGTCGTCGGCCCCGTTCAGCGACCAGCGGCCCGGTCGTGCCCGCTCGATCGCCGCCTCGAGCGCGTCCAACCCCTCGCCCGTCACCGCGACCGTGGGCACCACCGGCACGCCGAGCGCCCGCTCCAGCTCCGCCGCGTTCGGCTCGACCCCGGCGCTCCGCGCCTCATCCACCAGGTTCAAGGCGACGACCATCGGGACTCCGCTCTCGGCCAGCTGCAGGGTGAGAAACAGGTCCCGGTCCAGGTGCGCGGCGTCCACGACGTTCACCACCGTCGCCGCCCGCTCGACCAGCGCCGTCGTGATCCGCTCTTCCATTGAGTGTGCGCCCAGGCCGTAGATGCCCGGCGCGTCCAGGAGCGACCGCCCCTTCCAGCGCCCCGCCAGAGCCTCCACCGTCGTGCCCGGAAAGTTCGAGACCTCAGCGTAGCTGCCGCTCAACCCGCTGAAGATCGCCGACTTCCCCACGTTTGGGTTGCCGGCGAGCACCACCAGGCGCTCGTAGGTGGCGACGGCGGCCGTCGCGCCCTCCGACGCCTGATCCGAGGCGTTGACCGGGTTTGGCGCGGCCGTGGCCTGTGCCGTGCCTTCGCCGTCAGCCGGACCGTGGCAGCGGCTCACTGTTCGCTTGTGACTTGGACCCGACGGGCGAGCTCCCGGCCGATGGCAATCTGCCGGTGGCGGCGTTGCAGGACGATGGGGCCGAAGGGGATACGGCTGACCACCTCGACGTCGGCTCCTTCCTCGAAGCCGAGACGTGTGAGCTCGCGGCGCGCCGCCGCGTCCTCGATCGCGACGATGCGGGCGCAGGTGCCAACAGGTAAGCGGTCAATCCCCATTCGAGTCTCCGGCCGGGGCTGAGAACGAATTTCAACCTCAAGATGGTTGCACGTTCTGTACCCGTCAACAGCGCCACGGTTTTCAGCTTTAACTGATTGCATAAAAACACTTATAACCGATGGGCCTCCCCCGGCCGCGGCCTCGGGCTGGGACATTCTGCCCCGGAGCGGACGGATCGCCACGCTCCCAGCCCGCCAGCCTCCGCGCGTTGCGCCCCCACCCCGCGGCCGCTATCCTCAGCGGGACTGCGAAGCCGAATTCCCCTCTCAAGGGTCAGCCATCTGGCCGTGGCGGCTGCGGCGGCTGGCCGTGCCGAGAGCCCACTGCGGTTCGTATCCATGATCGAGATCGACGGTTCATTCGGCGAAGGCGGCGGCGCGATTCTCAGGATGGCGCTGGGGCTGGCCGCCTATGCCGGCGAGGCGATCCGCGTGAAGAACATCCGCGCGGGCCGGCGCAAGCCCGGTCTGGCGCCGCAGCATCTCAAGGCGGTGGAGGCGGTGGGCGCGGTCTGCGCGGCGCGGGTTCGGGGGACCGGTCTCGGTTCCACCGACTTGACGTTCCAGCCGGGGCCGATCCGGGGTGGCACGCTGAGCTTCGACATCGGGACCGCCGGCTCGACCACCCTGGTGCTGCAGGCGCTACTGCTGCCGTGCCTGCGCCGGGCGGGCCCGTTCGAGTTCAAGCTGACGGGCGGCACTGACGTCCCCTGGAGCCCGCCAGCGGACTACCTGCGGCGGGTGACCCTGGAAACGCTGCGGCCGTTCGGCACGGGGGACCTCCAGGTGTTGAGGCGTGGCTATTATCCGAAGGGTGGCGGAAAGCTGCAGGCTCGATTCGAGGGAGGTGCTCAGCCCGGGGTCGAGCCGCTCAACCTGACGGTGCCGGGTGAGGTCGCGGCGATTCGAGGCGTGAGCCACGCCGCCCGGCTTCTTCAGGATCGCAGTGTGGCGGAGCGCCAGGCCGACGCGGCGGATCACCTGCTCACGCGATTGGGCTGCCCGGTCGATATCGAGGTGGTCTACTCGGGCGCCGCCAATCCGGGCTGCGGGATCACCCTGTGGACGGAGTCACCGAACGGGCCGCCGCTGGGTGCCTCGGCGCTGGGGGTACGTGGGAAGCCGGCGGACGAGGTGGGCCGCGAGGCGGCGCGAACGTTGTTGGAAGCGATGGATACGGGCGCTGCGGTGGACCGCCACCTGGCCGATCAGCTGATCCCCTTCCTGGCGGTGGCAGGCGGTTCGCTGCTGGTTCCCGAAATCACCAACCACACACGGTCCAACATCTACGTGGCCGAGAGTGTGCTGGGTGCCAGCTTCGAGATCGACGGGCTGACGATCAGCGCGCGGCCGTAAGCCCGGCGCGGCCGCGGTCAGGCGAGCCGCGCCGTCAGTTCAAGCGTCCGGCGAGGGCGCGGAGCGAGTCCCCGCTGATCGTACCTCTGAGGATCAGGCGGTAACCGCGTTCGTCGGTCCACCGGTAAGCCCTCTGGCCGCTCGGATCGACCAGCAGCGACGGCAGGGCGGCCTCGGCCGAGGCCGCACCCTCGCCCAGCCACTGCTGGTCCAGGACGATCGACTGGCCCGTAGCATCCCGGTAGGAAAGACGCACGGCCGGCCGGCCGGGCACGGCCCCCTCGATCACGCTTCCCGGCGCCACCTCGGCACCGACCAGTTCCAGGTCTGGCAAGGTCCGCACGCCCGCACCTAGCCACAGGGCCGCCTCCTCGAGCTGCACGGGGACCGCGAGCTGCTGCTTCAACTCGTCGGTCGTCTGAGCACGGAGGCCGGTCAACGCCGGTCGCGAGTCCTCCAACTGCGCTTGCACGCGCTCGGCCAGCGCCGCGCTCGGTTGAGGCTGGTCGCGGCGCGCCCGGGCGGCTTCGAGCGGCTCGCGCAGGCGGACATCGGCAGGCGGCTCCTCCGGTTCCGCCGCAGGCACCTGTTGCCGTTCGGCCGGACGCTCGACCCGGTCGGCTTCGCGCTCGGCCCCGGTGGCGGCAACGGACTTGGCCGCTGCGGCCCGATCGGGATCCTTGGCACGTTCCTCTTCGGCCTCGGCGCCGGTCT
>CAYGAJ010000190.1:0-5024 GCA_964347815.1 uncultured Gemmatimonadota bacterium
GCTCGCCCTCGACCGCGAAGCCGCACCAGCTGCCGGCTGAGAGGCCGGTGGTCTGGGGCGAGCTGAAGTCGAGCCGCACCTCGCCGAGGTTGGAAGCCGAGGCTTCATCCAGCAGATCGCAGGGCGTGATGATCAGCCGCCGGTTCGTGATATGCGGCGACGGCCACGACGCCTCGGCGACCCAGCGGCCGGGCCGCACCGCGTATTGCGGTCTGGGGCGCACGCTCTCTTGCATCCAGACGCGGTACATCGGCTCGTCCATCACCCCGGTGTCCATGCCCTTCAACCAGTGGTCCCACCAGCGCAGCGCCTCCTGCAGGAATCCGATGGCGGGACCGGGCACTCCCTCGTGCGGAAAGACGTGGGCCCAAGGGCCGACCAATCCTCTGCGCGGAACCTGCAAGCGCGCGAGCAGCCGGGGTACCGCGTTCGTGTAGCCGTCGGCCCAGCCGCTGATCACGTATACCGGACACGCGATCCGCGAGGGATCGACACCGACCGAACCGCGCTTCCAGTACTCGTCGCGGCGCTGATGTTCGAGCCAGATCTCGGGGAAGAGCGGCGTCGCCTCCAGCCGCTCCAGCCACATCTCGCGCCAACGCTCGCCGACCAGCTCGGGGTCGGGCGGCAGGGCGTTCAGGGTGAACAGCACCGAGCCCCAGATGAGATTCTCGTTGAGCAGGCAGCCGCCCATGTAGTGCGCGTCGTCGGTGTAGCGATCGTCGGCCGCGCAGACGGCGATGACCGCCTTCAGCTCGGGCGGCCGGAGCGCCGCGATCTGCAGCGAGTTGAAACCGCCCCACGAGAGCCCCATCATCCCCACGGCGCCCGTGCACCACGGTTGCGCGGCGATCCAGCGAATCGCCGCCAACCCGTCTTCTTGCTCCTGGTCCAGGTATTCATCGAGAAGCAGGCCGTCGGATTCGCCTGAGCCACGCAGATCGATGCGCACGGAGGCGTAGCCGTGTCCAGCGAAGTAGCGGTGCATCGGTTCGTCGCGCCAGCGGGTGTTGTCGCGTTTTCGGTAGGGGATGTACTCGATGATCGCCGGCACCGGCGAGGACTCGGCGTCCTCCGGCAGCCAGATCCGTGCCGCCAGCCGGCAGCCGTCCGGCATGGGGATCCAGGCGTTCTCGATTTCCGCGACCTGGCGCGGGAAGGAGCCGACGATTCTCACGTGTCCCCGATCGGGCCCGTGGCGGCGTCGCTTGGCTTGAACATGGGGGCAATCTGTCCTTTGACGGAGCGACACGGAAGGGGCTTTTGAAAAACGTTCTGATCGTCTTTCCGACCGCCTGGGACGAGCGGCAGCTCGAGAGCTGTCGTCCAGCCTGGGAGGATCGGTACGAATTGGAGTATGGCCGTCCCGACGACGAAGATTGTCCCTGGGACTTCGACATCCTCGGGTACATCGACGATGTCGTTCGACAGAAGCGCGGCGCCATCGATGGCGTGACCAGCTCCAGCGATTATCCCGGCGCCACCGTCGCAGGGGCGATCGCCACCCGACTCGGCCTTCCCGGCTCGCCGCCCTCCACCGTCATCGGCTGCTCTCACAAGTACTACTCGCGCCTCGCTCAGCGGGAGAGCGTGCCGGAGGCGACTCCGTGGTTCGCGCTGGTGGACGGTCGCGGGGAAAAGCCGTGGCCCGACCTCGAGTTCCCGTGTTTCATCAAGCCGGTGAAAGGCGCTTTTTCGGTCATGTCAAGGCGGCTCAACAGCCGCGACGAGCTGCACGCGTTCCTGTCGCGACCGGCCGTGCGCGAATTCCTGACGGATTATCTGAACATCTTCAACCGGCTGGTTCACGGGCTCACGGACTTCGAGATTGACGGCGACTACTTTCTAGCGGAGGAGCTTCTGCACGGGCGACTGGTCACCGTGGAAGGCTACGCCCAGGCCGGGCGCGTCGAGGTTGTTGGGATCGTCGACTCGGTGACCCACCCGGAAACCCACAGCTTCGTGCGCTTCGACTACCCGTCCTCGCTCGACGACGAGACCCAGGCGCGGATGGCCGAGATCGCCCGGCGCGCCATCGCGCGGCTCGGGCTGGCCGATACCCTCTTCAACATCGAGATGATCTACGACGAGGCGAGCGGCCGGATCGGGATCATCGAGGTCAACCCCCGCATCTGCGGCCAGTTCGCCGACCTCTACCAGAAGGTCGACGGCGCCAGCACGTACGAGATCGCCCTGGCGCTGGCGACGGGCGACGCGCCACCGTTCCAGCGCGGAGCCGGCGAGCACCGCGTGGCGGCCAGCGTGCCGCTGCGCATCTTCCAGCCGGCCCAGGTCGAGCACGCGCCCGGGCCGGGCGAGATCGAGGCGATCGAGAAGATGTATCCTGAGACGCTGATCTGGTCGGAATGTCAGACCGGCCAGCTGCTGGCCGACTTCGAGTCGATCGAAGACGGCCAGAGCTGCCGCTACGGCGTGATCAACGTGGGCGCGCCGGATCGCGAGAGTTTGGACTCGCGCATCCGCGAGTTAGAGGAGCGGTTGGGCTACCGGTTCGACTTCCGGCGCTAGCCAAGGGCTGCGGGCGTACCGTCTACCGTCGACCGTCTACGGCCTACCGAAGCTGCGGACGATTTGGCGGTCAGGGAACTAGCTCTCACCGGACCGCTTCCTCTCCCAAGCCTCACGCGTCAGGAGCACCAGCGGCTCGAGACCGGCACGCTCTAGTCGTGCACCGAGGTCACGGATCCGGCGCTCGGCGACGAGCCGTTCGAAACTCTGCACGGCGCGCTCGAGCTCGGCCTCGAGGACCTTCATGCGACCGAGCTCCGATTCGGTGGGCCGGCCGGCGTACCCGTTCACGCCACCGTACAGCTCGCCCAACTTCTCGCGCAACTTCTCTTCTCCGGAGATCCACCCGGTCTCGCTGGTCGCGACCACGGTCTTGCGGAACTCGTCGAGCTCCTCCGAGTAGTCGCTGAGCCGCCGAGCCGTGCCGCCGCCTGCTTGATTCGCCCGGTCTCTGGCCTGGTCACGGAGATCGATCGTCGCGTCCACCACGTAGGTCAGCCGCTCCAGCATTTCGTAAAGCTGTAGCGCAGTCCGCTGCTGCAGCCGCCGGTCTTCGGCCGAATGGACCGAGCGTGGATCGGGGACAAGACTGACCTGGCCCTCGTACGTATCGTTGCCCTTGATGAGGCGATACATGTAGGAGCCCTCGGGCACGCGCGGCCCCATCGCTGCCGGCACCAGCGTCGTCGCCGGCGGGATCTTCGGCGGAGGCAGCCGCATCGGCCAGTTCACCCGGTTGATGCCGCGAAGCTTGCCACCGGGCAGGGTTGTGATCAGCTGCCCCTCCGGATCGTAGATCTCGACCTTCAGGTCGCCGAAGATGTGGCGCTTCTTTTGATAGTAGACGATCGATGCCGCCTCCGGCGGATTGAACCCCACGAACTCGTCACCGCCCGGAAACTGCTGAAGCCCTCCCGAGATCGTCATCACCGCCGGCCGGGTCGGCAGCAGAGCCAGATCCGCCTCCAGTAGCTCGGGAGTCAGGCCGCGAAGGGGCGTGACGTCGTCAAGAATCCAGATGCCCCGCCCGTGGGTGCCGATGATCAGATCGTGCTCGCGCGGGTGGATGGCCAGATCGTGCACGGCCACCTTCGGGAACTCGGTCTCGAAGCGCGTCCACGTGCGGCCGCCGTCGATGCTGATGAACAGACCGAACTCGGTGCCGAGGAACAGCAGGTTACGGTTCTCGAGGTCCTCCTTTACCACGTGCGCGTAACCTTCCAACGACTCCGTCACCAGCGAACTCCAGGTCGAGCCGAAGTCGGTCGTCCGATAGACGTAGGTCGCCATGTCGCCGGTGCGATGCCCGTCGAAGGTCACATAGGCCGTCCCTTCGGCGTGACGGCCCGCCTCCACGTGCGAGACCCAAGTGCCGGCGGGCAGGCTGGTGACGCTCCCCACCACGTTGTTCCAGCTGGCACCGCCGTCCCGGGTGACCTGCAAGTTTCCGTCGTCGGTGCCCACCCAGATGACGTCGGCGTTGAGCGGCGACTCGCTGATCGTGTAAGTCGTGGTGTGGTTCTCGGCCGTCGAGTTGTCGAGTGATAGGCCGCCCGATTCCGCCTGCCTTTGCTTCTCCGGATCGTTGGTCGTGAGATCCGGCGAGACCCGTTCCCACGAATCGCCGCGATCCGTGCTTCGAAGCAGGTATTGGGCGCCGACGTAAAGCGTCCCCGGCCGGTTCGGGCTCACGTGAATCGGCGTGTTCCAGTTGAAGCGAAGTTCCGGCTCGCCCTCCCCGGCATAGGCGCGGATGCTCTTCATCTCGCCGGTCGACAGCTGTCGGCGCGAGATTCGACCGCCCTGGTACTCTACGTAGATGAAGTCCGGGTCACGGGGGTCGACGAAGACGTGAAAGCCGTCACCGCCACCGATGTTATCCCAGTCGCGCGCCTCGATTCCGCCCGCACTTCGCGACGGTCCCATCCAGGTGCCGTTGTCCTGCAGGCCGCCGTAGACGTTGTAGGGAAACGCCATGTCGTAGCTGATCTCGTAGAACTGCGAGACGGGGAGCGCCTTCGAAAGCCGCCAGCCGCCGCCACGATCGTAGGAGAAGTAGACGCCGCCGTCCGTTCCCAGGATCAGCTCATTCGGGTTGTTCGGGTTGATCCAGAGCGCGTGGTGATCGCTATGTACGGAGCCCGCCGGGGGGCCACCGATGAAGGGGGAACTGAACGACGTGCCGCCATCCACGGAAACGGTGAGAAAGAGACCGGGCTTGTAGACCCGTTCGAAGTCGACGGGATCGACCACGATATGCGCGAAATAGAAGGGCCGCGCCTGGATGTTGGACGACGTGTTCACCTGGCGCCACGATTCGCCCAGATCGTCCGAGCGGTAAAGCGCCGTCTCCTGCCCTTCCACCAGCGCGTACACCACATTGGGCCGTGATGGGGCCACGGCCACCGCGACCCGTCCCTTTTCTCCGGCGGGCAGACCCTCGCTCAGCTCCTCCCAGCTGTCACCGCCGTCGGTCGATCGGTAAAGACCGCTGC
>CAYGAJ010000191.1:0-5020 GCA_964347815.1 uncultured Gemmatimonadota bacterium
GGGCCCCATGACGGCGATCTCGGCGGTCGCCCTGGCGATGTTGAAGTCGCCGCGAATGTGTTTGGAGCTCATCACGTCGTAGGCACCGCCGTACGCCTTGCGCAGGATCACCGTGAGCTTGGGCACGGTCGCCTCGGAGTAGGCGTAGAGCAGCTTCGCGCCGTGCTTGATGATTCCACCGTGCTCTTGCGCGACGCCGGGTAAAAAGCCCGGCACGTCCTCGAAGGTGATCAGCGGGATGTTGAAGGCGTCGCAGAAGCGCACGAAGCGGGCACCTTTGAGCGAGCTATCGATGTCCAGCACACCGGCCAGCACCGCTGGCTGGTTCGCCACGATGCCCACCGTGTCTCCGCCCAAGTGCGCGAAGCCGACCACGATGTTCTTCGCGTAGTGCGCATGAACCTCGTAGAAGCTTCCCTGATCGACCACGCGGGAGATCACTTCGTGAACGTCGTACGGCTTGTTCGGACTATCGGGCACGATGGAGAGAAGCTGTTCCTCCGTGCGATCGGCAGGATCATCGCCGCTGCCGCGCGGAGGGGCTTCCATGTTGTGCTGAGGGATGTAGTGAAAGAGGTCACGGATCTTTTCCAGGCAAGCCGGCTCGGATTCGGAAACGAAGTGGGCCACGCCGGACGTCCCCGCGTGAACCTGAGCGCCGCCCAATCCCTCGAAGTCGATCTCTTCGTGCGTGACCGTCTTCACCACCTCCGGCCCCGTCACGAACATGTAGGACGTGCCATCGACCATGTAAATGAAATCCGTGATCGCCGGCGAGTACACCGCACCGCCCGCACACGGGCCCAACACCGCACTGATCTGCGGCACGACGCCTGAGGCCTGTGTGTTCCGCCAGAAGATCTCGGCGTACCCGCCCAGCGACGTCACCCCTTCCTGAATCCGCGCACCCCCCGAATCGTTTAGCCCGATGATCGGACAGCCGGCCTTTAGGGCCAGATCCATCACCTTGCAGATCTTCTCTGCGTGCGCCTCGGAGAGCGAGCCACCGAACACCGTGAAGTCCTGCGAAAACACGAAGACATCGCGGCCATGGATCCGGCCGTGCCCGGTGACCACACCGTCGCCGAGGAATTTCTTTTCGGCCAGGCCGAACTCGCTGGTTCGATGCGTGACGAAGCGGTCGAACTCCCGGAACGAGCCTTCGTCGACCAGAAGGTCGAGACGTTCGCGGGCCGTCAGCTTCCCCTTCCCGTGCTGGGCCGCGATCCGCTCCTCACCGCCACCCAGCTCGGCCTGCGCTCGCAGCTCGGCCAGCCGCCGCAGCTTCTCATCCATTGTCATCGTCCCGGCTCTCTCTCGAACGACATCCGTTGCCCGGGCAGCTCCTGGTAGGCAGGAACGAGCTCGCGGTCCTTGAACTGAAGCAGGAAGGGGCGCCGGATGATGGCTCCGTCCTCCACCGAGAAGACACCCGTGGCACCGGGCAGGCTGCGGATCTCGCGGAACGACCGGGCCACGGCCGAGCGCCGCGGGTACCCCCAGGGCAGCGCCGCGACGATCAGACGCGTGGCGTCATAGGCGAGGGCCGGGACCAGGCTGTCTTGCAGCCCTTTGCGGTAGCTGCGCTCGTACAGCTCGACGAACTCCGGCCAGCGGACGGTGGGGCTCGAGCGGTAGAGGAACGTCGAGATGATGGTGCCGTTGATGAAGCGCGGCTCCACCAGCCGCAGCACTTTCGGCTCGGACCACTCGGCATCGCCGAGAACCTGTACGCCGCGCAACCCGTAGTAGGAGAACTGGGGCGCCAGCTGGATTACGTTGTCCGGCGTGCTGGCGGGCGCGAAGATCGCCTGCGGACGCGCCGTCTGCAAGAAAACGAGTGGCGCCTCGAACGTCGTCGCCGTGTCCTCGTAGGCGACCGAGGCAGCGATCTCTCCCCCCCAGGCGCGAACCGCGTCGGCGAAGGCGGCGAGCTGTACGCGGCCCTCCTGCGTGTTCGGGTACAGGACGCCAAAACGGTACAGCTGCAGGTCGCGGACGGCGAAGGAGGCCAGCGCCCGAGCCCCCCGTGTTACCCTCTCCGTCGTGCTCCACAGCGAGAACGTGTTCCGCTCGAAGCTGAAGTTCTCCGGCGCCGTCGGGCTCACGATGAGCAGGTTGCGATCGCGGCGGCCGCGGGCGGCGGCCTCAAGGCCCTCACTGCGAAGCGGCCCGACGATCGCCACGGCCCCCAGCCGCTCCAGCTCCCGCGTCAGCTCGCCGTCGCGATCGAATCGGTCAGAGTCGTCGCGAACGATGAGGGTGATCTCGTCGAGGTGCCGGCGGTTGTACTCGTCGACCGCCAGGCGGATACCTTCCTCGGCCATCCGACCGTACGCCGCCAACGGCCCGCTCAACGGAAGGATGGCTCCGATGATCGGGCGCCATTGCTCGGTCTCCAATTCGCCCGCGGCGATGCTTCGGGCGCGCTCGCGCTCCGGCTCGAGTGGATCGAGCGTCAGCACGCTCTCCGCCGCCGCGCGCCCCTCATCGTTCCGTCCGGCGGCCAGCAGCAAGGAGGCTCGCTCTACCTCGAAGACCGACCGCAGCGGGTGGCCCGCCGGCCAGCGGGCCGTCAGCGAGTCGATCTCGCCCAGGCCCAGCTCTGAGACCAGCTGCCGCGCCAGCTGGGCCGCATCCTCACGCTGGTCGCCCATCTCCAGCGGCATCGCCAGCAGGCTGTCCGCCGCCTCACGGACCGCTCCCGCCAAATTCAGCGTTCGCGCCACCAGCAGCAGACCCGCGGCGCGCTGCGGATCGGAGGCCCGATACAGCGTCAGGTAGCGCGCCGCCTTCGCGCGCGCCTCGGCCGCACGATCCAGCTCCATGGAGGCACGCGCCGAGAGCAACAGCCCGGGTCCGTACCAGCTCGTATCGTCATACTCACCGGCCAGCACCGCCGTAAGCGATTCGGCGACCGCAAAATTCGCCTCCTCGTACTGCTCCTCGGCGCGCCGGTAGATCCGTGCCGCCTCCCGATCCCGCGCCCGGGCCTCGGGCGTCGCCGGCGCCGGAGCGCCGGGCGCGGGGCCGGGGCCTCGCACCCCCGCGCAAGAGAGACCCAGACCCGTCCCCACCAGCACCACCGTGGCCGCGAGTCGCCAACTCCACTTGACCATCCTCGACCCTGTCATAACTCGAAATCTTAGATCAACCGCCGCCCGGCGGAAAGTGCGATCGCGCCGCCCGGATCGGGGCCCGGCGCCTCGGGTGAAAAAGAAGAGAGGGGGCGGAAAACCTCCGCCCCCTCTCAGCGATGCGCGCACGCACGGCGGCGCTCCGCCTAATCCTTGCCTTCGGCGTCCTCCTCGTCGGGCGCTTCGTCCGCCGGCTCGTCCTCGGCTTTGGCCTGCGGGCTCTCCTCCGCCTCCGCCTCGGCCTCGGACTCGTCCGTCGCTTCGTCGGTCACGACCTCCGAAGTCGGCTCGGACTCGGGCGCCGCAGCTTCGGGGGCTGCCGCCTCGTCTTCAGGACGCCGTTCCGGCAGCGCCAGAACCTGAAGCACGATCCGACGGTTGATCGGGTCGGACTCCATCACCTTGAGCTGTAACTGATCGCCGTCGCGAAGCACCTCGTTCGGGCTTCCGATCTCGCGGTCCTCGACGATCTGCGACACCGGAACGAAACCTTCGACGTCGTCGCCAAGGTCGACGACGACGCCCTTGTCGAGCAGGCGCACCACCGTGCCCTGGGTCTCGGTCCCGGGCGCGAACGTTTGCGCCAGGTTGTACCAGGGGTCGTCCTCGGTCTGCTTGAGGCCCAGAGAGATGCGCTTGTTGTCGACGTCGATGCTCAGGGCGACGACCTCGACCTCGTCGCCTTTCTTCAGGACTTCGGATGGGTGCTGGATCCGCTTCGTCCAGCTCATATCGGACACGTGGACCAGTCCGTCGATCCCCGGCTCGACCTCGACGAAGGCGCCGAAGGAGGTGAGGTTGCGGACCTTGCCGCGGATCCGCGTTCCCGGAGGATACTTCTCCGGCAGGGTCAGCCAAGGATCCTCCTCCGCCTGCTTCATCCCGAGGGAGATCTTCTCTTCGTCCGAATCGACGCGCAGCACCACCGCCTCGATCTCTTCGCCGATGCTGACCAGCTGAGACGGGTGCCGGATGTTGCGGGTCCAGCTCATCTCGGAGATGTGCACGAGCCCTTCGACACCGCGCTCGAGCTCGACAAAGGCGCCGTAGTTGGTGATCGAAACCACCCGGCCACGGACCCGGGCGCCGACAGGGTACTTCTCCTCGACCCCTTTCCAGGGGTGGGGCTCCAGTTGCTTGAGACCGAGAGAGATCCGCTCGCGGTCCCAATCGATGTCGAGGATCTTGATCTCGATCTCGTCGCCGATCTGGCAAATCTCGCTGGGGTGGCCCACGCGGCCCCACGACATGTCGGTGATGTGGAGCAGCCCGTCCATGCCGCCCAGGTCGATGAAGGCGCCGAAATCGGTGATGTTCTTGACCACGCCTTTGCGGATCTGGCCGACCTCGAGTTGCGTCTTCAGCTCCTCACGCTTCTCGCTGCGCTCCTGTTCCAGGATCACACGGCGCGAGACGACGATGTTGCGACGCCGCTTGTTGAGCTTGAGGATCTTGAAGTCGAACTCTTGACCGACGAGATCGTCGATATTGGGGACGCGCCGCAGCGCGACCTGGGAGCCGGGGAGGAATGCATCGACGCCCATGATGTCGACGGTCACACCACCTTTGACTTTCTTCTTGATCGAGCCGCGAATCGCCTCGTCATTATCGTACGCGTGCTTGATCTTCTCCCACACCCGAAGGAAGTCCGCTTTCTTCTTCGAGAGGACGACCACGCCCTCTTGATCTTCGAGTCGCTCGAGAAAGACATCGACCTCCTGACCCGGCTCGACCTCGGTTGGCGCGCGGAACTCGTCCAGGGGCACCGAGCCCTCCGACTTGAAGCCCAGGTCGAGGATCGCCGCCGAGTCGGTGACACGAAGCACCGTCGCTTTGACGATTTCACCCTCCTCGATGTTCTTGAGGGTGTCCTCGTACATCGA
>CAYGAJ010000192.1:0-5010 GCA_964347815.1 uncultured Gemmatimonadota bacterium
GTCCGCAGGATGTCCTGAAACACCCGGCTCTTCAGATAGACGTTCTCCTGACCGCCCTGCTGGAGCAGCCAGCCGCCGCTGACCACGGCCACCAGGCCGATGATCGTTGGCTTCCAGAGTGACTTCTTCAGCTGCATAGTACCTCCGACGTCGAACCCGGCAGCAACCTCCCGGACGTTCTCAATTTAACACTTTCCAGGTCGGAAAGTTTCAGGGAAGCGGCCGGCCAGCGCCCCCCACACCGCCCCGAACACCTCGGGAACCCCGCCCCGGCCGTCCACCACCACCACGTTGGATTCGGACCGGGCCAGCTCCCGGTACGCCTCGGCGACGCGTCGGTGAAAGCTCCTGTCCTCGCCCTCGATCCGATCTCGCGGCCCGTCTCCACCCCGCTCCTGCCCCTGCTCGACGTCCACATCAAGCAACAGGCTGAGGTCGGGCCGCAACCCGCCCGTGGCCAGCTCGTTCAGCTCCTTGACCTTCGCCAGCGGCAGCCCCCGGCCGCCCCCCTGATAGGCGAAGGTCGACAGCTCGTAGCGATCGGCCAGGACCACCCGGCCCGCTTCGAGGGCCGGGCGCACCACCTCACGGACGAAGACCGAGCGCGCCGCCAGCATCAGCAGCAGCTCGGCCACCGGATCCAGATGTAGCTCCCGATCCAGCGCCACGGCGCGGATCGCTTCGCCGGCCGGGGTCCCGCCGGGCTCGCGGGTGACCAGCGGCTCGACCCCGTCGGCGCGCAGCGCCTCGGCGACCCGGGTGATCTGCGTGGTCTTCCCCGAGCCCTCCACGCCCTCGAACACGATGAACAGGGGACCGCGGCGGCGCGCGCTGGAGCCCGTCAGCTCAGACGTCCCGGAGGTACTCGTCGTAGTACTCCACGCCGAGATGGGTGATCGGCGCCTCGCCCATGAGCCAGCGCAAGGTGTTCTTCAACTTGGTCAGCTGGATGAAGAGGTCGTGTTCCGGATAAAGGCCCGGTGCCGTCATCGGGCTCTTGAAGTAGAACGACAGCCACTCCTGAATCCCGGCCATCCGGGCCCGCTGCGCCAGGTCGAGGAAGAGCGCGAGATCCAGAACGATCGGCGCGGCCAGAATCGAGTCTCGGCACAGGAAGTCGATCTTGATCTGCATCGGGTAGCCCAGCCACCCGAAGATGTCGATGTTGTCCCAGCCCTCTTTGTTGTCTCCACGGGGCGGGTAGTAGTTGATCCGCACCTTGTGGTAGAAGTCGCCGTACAGCTCGGGATACATCGCCGGCTGCAAGATGTGGTGGAGCACGCCGAGCTTCGACTCCTCCTTCGTCTTGAAGCTCTCCGGGTCATCCAGAACTTCGCCGTCCCGGTTGCCGAGGATGTTGGTCGAGAACCACCCCTCGAGACCCAGCATCCGCGCCTTGAAGCCCGGCGCCAGGATCGTCTTCATCAGGGTTTGGCCCGTCTTGAAGTCCTTGCCCGCGATCGCGACGCGGTTCGCCGCCGCCAGCTCGTGGAGCGCCGGGATATCGACGGTCAGATTCGGCGCGCCGTTGGCGAACGGCACCTGCTCCTTGATCGCCGCGTAGGCGTAGATCATCGAGGGGCTGATGCCCGGATCGTTCGACTCCAGTCCCTTCTCGAAGTTGGCGATCGTCTGGTGCACCGGGCCCGGGCTGAGGAACACCTCGGTGGAAGCGCACCAGATCATCACCAGGCGGTCGCAGCGTTTGACCTCCTTGAAGCGGCGGATGTCCTCGCGGACGGCCTCGGCCAGCTCGCGCTTGTTCTTTCCCGCCTTGACGTTCTCGCCCTTGAGCTTCTTCACATACTCCTGCGAGAACACCGCGGGCATCGGCTCGATACCCGACAGAAAACTGCCGACCTGCGAGAGATGCTCTTCCCGCAACACGCCGGCGACCCGAGCCGACTTCAGCCCGTCGTCGGGGATCGGATCCCAGGCGCCGAACTCCAGGTCACCGAGACCTGCCAACGGCACGAAGTCCCGGATCAGCGGAGAGCGTTCGTCCGTTCGCTTGCCCAGCCGAATCGTCGCCATCTGTGTGAGCGAGCCGATCGGCTTGCCGATACCGCGCCGGGCCGCTTCCACACCGGCGACGAACGTCGTGGCCACCGCGCCCAGGCCGGGCAACAATACCCCGAGCTTTCCGCTCGGAGCCTCGACCTCGGGAACCTCCCTCACCTTGTTCTTTCCCTTCACCTGGCTTCCTCTCGTGTCCCAACGGTAAGTTCCGGCTGACCGCTCGGGTCAGCCTCCCGGGCGCTGCCCCGGCTCGTGGCGGCGCGCCGCGGCTCCCGCGTGTACTGGTAGACCCAGATGATCCGGTGGATCGCGGTCAGGTTGGTCAGCGCGGCCAGCGCGATGATCACGACCCGCAACGCCAGCCCCGAGCTGCCCTCGCCGAAGAACAGGCTGGCCAGTCCGATGGCCACCACCCGTTCGCCCCGCTGCATCAGGCCGACCTTGCAATCGATGCCCAGCGACTCCGCACGCGCCCGCGTGTAGCTGATCATCAGCGAGCCAGCCATCGCCAGCATGACAGCGTAGATCATGCCGACATCGCCCAGCTCCAGCCGGTAGTCGTTGTACAGCGACAGGATGCCGATGTAGACGGCGATCTCCGAGATCCGGTCGAGGGTCGAGTCGTAGAACGCGCCGAACCGTGACGCCAGCCCGGTCGAGCGTGCGACCCGCCCATCGAACAGGTCGAACACGCCACCCAACAGGATGAGGGCGCCCGCGGTCCGCACGTGGTGGGAGTGGAACGCGAACGCCGAGCTCATCGTGACCAGGAAGCCGATGGTGCTCAGCGCGTTCGGGTGCACGCGCCGGCGCACCAGCCAATCGATGATCGGCTGCAGAACCCCGACCAGCCGCTTTTCGATGGCTCGCCTTACGGCATCCATGGGCGTGTCATCCCTGTTCTGCCATTACGATGCGCCGCCGGCCGGCGAGATCGTGGTGCAGCCGGATCTCGCAAAATCCACCGGCCTTTCGGATCCGGTCGATCGTTACCTCCGCGATAGCGGGCGCGACCTCGAGGGCCAGCAAGCCACCCTCACGCAGGTGGGATGTGGCTTCGCTCACGATCCGCTCCAGCACCTCGCCGCCGGTAGGCCCGGCGAAGAGAGCGACCGCCGGCTCCCAATCGCGCACCTCCGGGGGCAGCTCGTCGGCTTCCCCCAGCGCGATGTACGGCGGGTTCGAGACGACGACGTCGAAGCGCTCGCCCGGGCGCAAGGGCTCGTAGAGCGAGCCCAGCCGAAACCCGACCCGATCGCCGACGCCGGCAGCTAGAGCGTTATCGCGCGCAACATTCAGAGCGGCCTCGGATATGTCAACGCCGACGACCTTGGCGAACGGGCCCTCCAAGGCTAGGCTGATCGCGATCGCCCCGGATCCGGTCCCCAGGTCCACCGCGCTCAGCGCCGTCCGGCCGCGGGCCCAGCCCAGAACTCGGTCGACCAGCTCCTCGGTTTCGGGCCGGGGGATCAGCACCGATCGGTCCACCCGCAGATGCAGATCCCGGAAGGCGGCGCGCCCTTCGATGTACTGCAGCGGCTCGCCGCGAGCGCGCCGGGCCAGCCGGTCCTCGTACTCCGCGAGCTGCTCCGCGCTCAGCGCCGAGTCTCGGCGCAGCGCCGTCGACCCTGGCGTCTGACCGAGCAGGCCCGAGAGCAAGAAGAGCGCCTCGCGCGACGCCTCGGCCCCGAAACGGGGGGAGAGTCGAAGGCGTCCCAACTCGAGCGCCGACCCTACCGTGTGGCGCTCGGCCGTGAGTCGATGTCCCGGCGGGGAGACTCGTTGCGCGTGCCGACGGCTCATGCGCTCAGGAGTTCCTCGCGACGCGCCGCACGCAGCTCCTTGAGCAGATCGTCGAGATCGCCGTCGAGGATCTCCTGAAGGCGATGAAGCGTCAGCCCGATGCGGTGGTCGGTGACCCGGCTCTGCGGGAAGTTGTAGGTGCGGATTTTGGCGGAGCGATCGCCCGACCCGATCTGCGACCGGCGTTCTTTTGCCCGCTCCGCCTGCTGTTCCGAGATCTTCAGGTCGAGGAGGCGGCTACGCAGGACTTTCAGCGCCCGCGCCTTGTTCTTGTGCTGCGACTTCTCGTCCTGGCAGCTGACGACGAGACCCGTGGGCAGGTGCGTGACCCTGACGGCGGAATCGGTGGTGTTGACGCTCTGGCCGCCCGGTCCCGAGGAGCGAAACACATCGATCTTCAGGTCGTCGGGAGAGATCTCCACATCGACCTCCTCGGCTTCCGGCAACACGGCCACCGTGGCCGCCGAGGTGTGGATCCGACCCTGGCTCTCCGTCTCGGGCACGCGCTGCACCCGATGGACGCCGGACTCGTAGCGCAGCTTGCCGAACACGTTCTTCCCGCGAACCAGGAAGATGATCTCCTTGATGCCGCCCAGCACACCCTCGCTGGTCGAAAGCAGCTCGATCTTCCACCCGTTGCTTTCGGCGAACCGCTTGTACATGCGGAAGAGATCCGCAGCAAACAGACCGGCCTCGTCACCGCCCGTCCCCGCGCGGATCTCGATGACGGCCGCGCGATCATCGAGCGGATCGCGCGGAGTCAACAGCTCCTCGGCTTCGGATTGCAGCTCCGCGATCCGGGCGCTCAGCTCCTCGGTCTCCGCCCGTGCCAGCGCGCGTAGTTCATCGTCCTCGGCCGACTCGCTCAGCTCCCGCGCCTGGCGCGCTTCTTCCTGAAGCTTGAGAAGCGTCGCACCCACCTCGGCGATGCGTTCCAGGGCGGCGTGCTCTTGCGCCACCGTTCGCAGCCGCTCCGGGTCGGCCAGCACCTCGGGACTGGCCAGGTCACGCCCCAGCTGCTCCCTGCGCGCGATGGCCGCCGCGATCTTCTCCTGCAATTGCTCGAAACTGGTCATTCGACAGCCGCACGCCGCGGCACCGCCAGGTTACTCGCCCCGCTCCTCGCTCGAAGGGGCGGTCGGCTTCGGGGCCGGCGCAGCCGCAGCCTTCTTCGCCTTGCCCTTGCCG
>CAYGAJ010000193.1:0-5006 GCA_964347815.1 uncultured Gemmatimonadota bacterium
TGGAACGGCGCGGACTGGGGCATGCCGAACATCTCCAGCGTCCAGGACTGGGACAGCGGCCCCGAGCGCATCATCCGCTAGATCGCGAGGCGCCAGCTACACGAGGGCCGCCACGAACAGCGCCGCCGCCAGCACCAGGTTGGTCGAGAGGTTCCAGATCACGTTGGCGCCCAGCGCCGGGATGGGCACCCGCGCCTCGGGGTCGGTGAGCGCCCAGCGGAACGGTGCCGCCAACAGCGCCAGACTGGGAATAATCGCCGCCAGCGACCAGGCCGGAAGCCGGCCCAGCAGCACACCGGCGATCAGCGCGACCGGCACCATCAAGGCCATAACGCAGTAAAGCCACGCTGCGCTCCGGCGACCCAGCAGCAGCACGAGGTTCCGCCGGCCGCCCTCCTGGTCCGGTCCGATATCGGGGAACTCGTTCAGGAACAGAAGATTGAACGTCATGAAGAAGGCCGGCACCGAGGCGAAGATGGAAACCGCCTCGTAGTTACCCGTCTGGACCAGCGTCGTCCCGATCACCGGCAGGCAGCCGAGCCCCAGCCCGGCGAACAGCTCGCCGACATAAAGACGCGCCAACAGGTCGGTGTAGGCGAACACCGCGATGGCGCCCACGATGAGAATCGGCAGCAGCTTCCAGCCCACTACCGTTATGAAGTAGATCCCGATGACGACACCGATGACGCCGCTGACCAGTCCAGTGGCCAGCGCCTTGCCGTAGGTGAGGCGGCCCGCCGGCAGTGTGCCGCTGCCGCCGCTGAACGGCGTCCGCTCGGTCTTGAGGTCGATCCCCCGCCGATAGTCGCTCGCCTCGTTGAGCGCGTTCACCGCGACGTGAACGGCCAGCATCCCGACCAGCGCGATTCCCGCATGAAGCCAGTCGTGTGCACCGACGAAGAACGCCGCCGCGGTTCCCACGGCGACCAGGGTGACCGGCAACAAGAGGAAGGGGACTCGGGCCACACCGGCGTAGCCGGCGACGCCTGGAGCTGTGGCGGTCTGGCTCATCACAAAACACTTCCGTGTTTGCGGTTGGTGTTTATAGTAGAGAGAGTAGCCCGAGCATAACGCCCGGGCGCGATAATTCAAGCCCACGTGTCACCCGACAGCAAGCAACCGCGAATGTCGAGACGAACTTCGGCAGCGCCACCTCATGTGGCGGTGGTGGGCGCGGGCATGTCCGGACTCATCTGTTCCCGCCTCATCGCCCAAGCCGGCTTGCGGGTCACCGTCGTAGAAAAGGCGCGCGGGCCCGGCGGTCGGATGTCAACGCGTCGCATCGAGGGCACCGCCTTCGATCACGGCGCGCAGTACTTCACCGCCAGCGACCCACGCTTCATCGAGCAGGTCGAAGATTGGATCGCTGACGGCATCGTCCGCGAGTGGACCGGACGGCTCGCGGCTATCTACGCCGACGGAATCTCGAATCTGAAAAGCGAGAACTCACGCTATGTGGGCGTGCCAGGGATGAGCGCGATCACCCGCCATCTGGCCACCGGCCTCGATCTGACGACGGGCTGGCACGCCGCTTCGCTTCGGCACGATCACAACAAGTGGCGGGTGCGGGCGCAAAACGGCGAGGAGCTGGGACCGTTCGACGCCGCTGTGGCGGCGGTGCCGTCAGCGCAGGCGGCGCCGCTGCTCCAGCCGGCCCCCGCACTGGCCGAACGCGCGCGATCAGCCGGCATGGCAAGCTGCTACGCCGTGATGCTCGCCTTCGAGCATCCTCTGCCCTTGCCCTTCGACGGTGCCTTTGTCAACGTCGGCCCGCTATCCTGGATCGCCCGCAACAGCAGTAAGCCGGGGCGCGTGGGACCCGAGACCTGGGTGCTGCACGCCCGACCAGACTGGTCGGACGCTCACATCGAGGAGCCCCCCGAACGGGTCGCGAAGCTACTGACCGAGGCGCTGATCGAAGTAGGGCGGGCGAAAATCCCCGAGCCGGATCTGGCCGTGGCTCATCGTTGGCGATATGCGCTGCCGCTGAGCCCGCTAACGGACCGCTGCTTGTTCGACCCGGATTTGGGTCTGGGCGCCTGTGGGGATTGGTGTGCCGGACCGCGCGTCGAGGGCGCCTACCTGAGCGGTTGCGCCATGGCGGAGCGGCTCATCGAGTGGGCTGGGATGCCTGCTGCCGGAGCTGCGTCTTGACCTGAGCCGCCTGCCACAGATGGCGGCGCTGATGACCCGACAGGGCACGGAACCACTGGCCGAGGCTGAGCCGCAGCAGGCGGGTGACCGGCGACGCGACTTTGATCCGGGCAAGGTCGAGTCCGTCGGCGCTGCGGGCAACAGCGACAAAGCGCTCTTGCAGCTCTGTGAAGCCGCGGAGCGCGTCAGCTACGCTGATGGCGCGCCCGGGCGGTGGAAGATAAAGGCGCGGAGTCTTGAATCGCCCTCGCGGCGGCAGCGGCTCATCGCCCATCTGACGAACGAACCAGGCGCTTAAACGGCTATAGCGAAAGGGCCCCTCGGCGCGCCAACCCTTCTCCCGAGCTGCGGAGATGGCCGACTGCATCCTGGGGATCAGCTTCTCACCGATCACGATCAAGTGATCGACGCATTCCGCCATCGACCAGCGCCGCTCGTCGGCCCGGCGGCTGAAGGTCTCGTCCGATAGGCCGACCAGCAAATCGCGAAGCTGACCCTTGGCCGCCTCGAACTCGCGCTGCCGCGTTTCCAGCTCGGTATGAGTACCGCTGCCCAACCGGTCTCTCGCGTTGGCTGAGATCATACGTGGGTACAACTCGCGCTGCTGAGCAGCGGTTCCCGGTCCGGGCCCGGCTGAAAGGTCAGCCGTCCGCGGGATCGCGACCTCCGGCCCGAGGCCCCCGGTGCGATCCGATCCACTCCTCGATCTCTTCCGGGACGAGAAGGCCATCGGCGATGGCCGCGATCTCTTCCGCCTCGCGCCAGGCTTGCTCCAGCTCCTCCAGCTCGCCGGCGAGCGCCAGCCGCTCCGTGCGCTCGTGGGCGGCCAGTTCGAGGGCGAGCCGCACCTCGGGCCGCATCGATCGGAGCACGCTGGGGTCGCGGTCGAACAGCCAGGGGCCGGGCTTGTAGCCGGGCTGCTGGGAGGCGCGTGCGAAGATGCGCTCGAGACCGCCGACCTCCTCCACCAGTTCCACCGCACCGCGAACCTGCCGTTCGTTGCCGCCGTACGGGTTGACCTTGGGCAGGATCTTCCCCGCGGCATGAAGCGCCGTCGACCCGCCGAGCTCGGTGATCTCGCGCTCCGAACCGGCGTAGTCGAGCCACCAGCGTCGCCGCGATACGCCCGCACGGTGTGGAATGCTCAGGATAAACCCCTCGGGAGTATCGACGCTGATCAGCCGCACTTCCTTGAGGTCCTGTCGAGTGAGCGGCAAGCGCGTCCCGTCTTCCGCCCGCACCCGCGCAACGACACGCTGCCGCGAGCCACCGCTGTATTGGGCGACCAGCGCATCATATATCGCAAGGAAGGCGTTGAGTACGAACTCCGCCTCGACGGCGATGCGACGCTTCAGGAACTCGCGGCCGTAGCGCCAGGCCGCGTACTCCGGCAACAGAGGCTTGCCGATCCGCACCAGGTCGGTGCCTTCCCGCAAGCGGGCGAGCCCGATGTTGTCGGTGGAAAGGCGACGGGTCGTATCGCGGAACTGCCGCTCGCACTCTTCGATGGCCTCCCAGCGCTCCTCCAGCGGGGTCAGGTTCCACTGGCGGCACTGGTCACAAATGACCCAGAGGCGTCCTTTCGCCGAGTCGAAGGCCAGGCGCCGACCGACGGGGAAGTTCTCGACGGCCTCGTTCACACCGAGACTGCGGTGGCAGAAGATGCAGGTGCGGTACATGAGTGAACGCGTGGCTCGCCTGGGGCTTCGCCGCGGATATGCTGAACGACCGCTGAGAACAGTCTAGCTCCGAACACCACTACGTGAAAGAGCGACGACCGGTCTTCAGGGACGCGAGAGGCTAGACAGCTCTGCACCAATAGACGGTCAGCGATCGCGCAGGTAGCGGGAGCGCAGCTCCCGGCGCATGAGCTTGTTCGAGGCGGTTCGCGGTAGGCGATCTACCATCCTCAGATCGTGGATCTTGAACAAGGGATTGAGCTTTTGTGCGACCAGCGACGCCAGCTCCCGCTTGAGTTGCGCCGCGTCCACCTCACCTCGTACAACGGCGAAGACGACGAGCGCCTCCGCCCCTTCATCTTGCGGTTGAACGGCGACCGCCGCGCTCTCGTACACGGCTTCATGCTCATCGAGCACGTGCTCGAGCTCCAATGAGCTCACCTTGATGCCACCGAGGTTCATCGTGTCGTCCGCCCGGCCGTGCGCCTTGAAGAAACCGCGATGCAGCCGCTGCATCTGATCACCGTGCCGTCGCAAAATCTCACCGCTCGGTCCTGCCGGGCAGTCAGCGTAGTACACTTCCTCGTGGTCCTTGTTGAGCAGCGTCTCCGACAGACCGATGGACGGGGGCACCAAGAAAAGCTCGCCCGATTCGCCTTCGCCCACCGGCTCGCCCGACTCTCCGAGGATCATGAAGTCGAGCCCCAGCGCCGGCGTGGTAAAGGTCGCCGGCGAGGCGGGTTGAACGACCGTGCCCGTGATGTAACCGCCGCCGATCTCCGTGCCGCCGCAGTACTCGATGACCGGCGCGCGATAACCGGCGCGGCTCATCAGCCACAGGTAGTCCTCCCGGTTCGACGGCTCGCCGGTTGAACTGAAGACGCGCACGTCCGGCCAACCGTCGAAGGCCACGGCGTCAGAAGAACGCCAGGCTCGGACCAGCGAAGGCACCGTGCCCAGCATCGTTACCCGGGCATCGCGAACAAACCGCGCGAACCCATCCCCCGTCGGAAGACCTTCGTACAGGGCCAGGCTCGCCCGATTGATCAGCGCGGCGTAGATGAGCCACGGGCCCATCATCCAGCCGATGTTCGTCGGCCACGCCACCACGTCGTGCCCCTGGATGTCGTGATGGAAGTGTCCGTCCATCGCGGCCTTGATCGGAGTGAGCTG
>CAYGAJ010000194.1:0-5006 GCA_964347815.1 uncultured Gemmatimonadota bacterium
CTCCATCGTCTAGTTTTCGGCTGCGACATCCCCAACAACAACATGGCGCGCGGGGCATACTCGAACAGCGGGGTGAGCTTTGGCGAAGAAAACGGCGAGCATCAAGGACTCCTACGATCTGGTCCTGATCGGGGCCGGACCTGGCGGCTACGTCGCCGCCATCCGCGCCGCACAACTCGGCATGTCCGTCGCCTGTGTCGAGTCGGAATCGCGCGAGGGCGGTCTCGGCGGTGTCTGCCTGAACTGGGGCTGCATCCCGGCCAAGGCGCTGCTGGAAAGCGCGGACTGGGCGCGGCACGTCAAGGTGGACGCGGCCGACTTCGGCATCAGGATCAAGAGCTATGAGCTGGACATCGGCGCCGCGGTCGGCCGAAGCCGACAGGTGAGCGACCGGCTGACTAAGGGGATCAAGTTCCTGTTCGACAAGAACGGCGTCACGCCGATCATCGGCCATGGCCGCCTGGGGAAGGGCAAGACCGTCGAGATCGACCAAAAGAGCGGCGGCCGCGCGACTGTAAAAGCCAAGAACATCATCATCGCCACCGGGTCCCGCCCGAAGACGTTCCCGGGATTCGAGTTCGACGGCGAACGGGTGATCTCGAGCCGAGAGGCGCTCGAGCTGAAGAAGCTGCCCACTGACATCATGGTCGTCGGTGCCGGATCGACGGGGATGGAGTTCGCCGACATCTTCAACGCCTTTGGAGCCAACGTCACAATCGTCGAAGCGTTGCCACAGATCTTGCCGCTGGAGGACGAGGAGATCGCGGGAGTGGTCGGCCGCTCGTTCAAGAAGCGCAAGATCAACGTGAAGACGAAGACGAAGGTCAAGTCGTTGGAAAAGCTGAAGACGCGGCTGAAAGTCACCGTCGAGACCGAGAAGGGCGACGAGACTCTGGAGTGCGATCTGCTGCTGATGGCGGTGGGCCGGGCGCCGAATACCGAAGAGCTGGGGCTCGAGGCGGCCGGCGTCGAGCTTGATGAAAACGGCTGGATCAAGATCGGCGAATACGGACAGACCACGGCGGAGGGGGTCTACGCCATCGGGGACGTGGCCGGTCCGCCGATGCTGGCCCACAAGGCGTCGCACGAGGGGCTGGTCGCGGTCGAACACATCGCCGGGCAGCCGACGCACCCGATGCGGCGCGACAACATACCTTCCTGCACCTACTGTCACCCGGAAGTGGCCAGCGTGGGACGGACGGAGGAGCAGGCGCGCAAAGACGGCTACGACGTCAAGGTCGGCAAGTTCCCGTTCAGCGCCAACGGGCGTGCACTGACGGCTGGCGCACCCGACGGGATGGTGAAGATCGTGGCCGATGCCCGGTACGGCGAGGTGCTCGGCGTTCATATGGTCGGGAATCACGTCACCGAGCTGGTGGCGGAAGCGGGCCTGGGACGCGCGCTCGAAACGACGGTCGAAGAGCTGGCCAGCACCGTACACGCCCACCCGACGCTCGCCGAGAGCGTAATGGAGGCGGCGCTGGCGACCCTCGGCCGGGCGATCCACATCTGACCTGCGAGCCGGTCGGCGGCCACACCGGGAAGAGGAAGCTGTAAGACCCGTGTCAGCCGAGCGTACCTGCCTTTGGCTCACACTGCCGGGCTTCACCGACTACGGCGAAGCGCTGGAGCTTCAACGAAGCCTGGCGCGGGCGCGGGTGGACGGTGACCTCTCGCAAGACCTGCTCATCCTGCTGGAACACCCTCGAGTCATCACGCTCGGCCGTGGAGCGCAGGCGCTGAACATCGTCGCCACGACCGAGGAGCTTCGCCGCCGTGGCGTCGAAGTCCACGAGGTCGAGCGCGGCGGCGACGTCACGTATCACGGCCCCGGTCAGCTCGTGGGTTACCCGATCATCGATTTGCGCCGACACAAGCAGGATCTGCACTGGTACCTGAGGCGACTGGAGGACGTTCTGCTCCAGACTCTCGCGGTGTACGGCGTCGTGGGCCGACGCGTTCCCGGCTACACGGGGGTGTGGGTGGAGGACCGCAAGATCGCGTCGATCGGGGTGCACGTGACCCGCTGGGTCACCTTCCACGGCTTCGCTCTCAACGTGAACACCCGCCTCGAGGACTTCGAACTGATCGTTCCCTGCGGCATCGAGGCCGTACAGATGACGTCGCTGGAAAAAGAGACCGGCTCGTCAGTCGGCCTCGCCGAGGTGGGCGAACGGACGGCACGCGGCTTGGCTGAGGTCTTCGACCTGGCGATCGAGCCGATCACGCTCGAGCGTCTGCGTGAGTCTACTTGCCTTTGAGCGCCCTGAGCACGAACAGCAAGTTGGCCGGCCGCTCCGCCATGCGCCGCATGAAGTAAGGATACCACTCCGTTCCATACGGCACGTACACGCGCATCCGGTAGCCATCGGCGACCAGCTGTGCCTGCACGTCGCGGCGGACGCCGTAGAGCATCTGGAACTCCACAGCGGCTTTCCGTTTCGGGTTCGTCCGCATCATGTTCTTGGCGGCGTCGATCATTCGAGAGTCATGAGTGGCAACCGCCAATGGCGAGTTCGAGCTCATCAAGATTTCGAGCAGCTGCAGATAGCTCCCGTCGACCTCTCTCTTTCGCTGGAAGGCGACCTCTTCCGGCTCCTTGTAGGCGCCTTTGCAAAGCCGCACCGACGCGCCGCGTGAGCTGAGCTCCCTCACGTCGCTCTCGCTCCGGCGGAGGTACGACTGGATGACCGCGCCGACGTTACGGAACTTGCCGTTCAACTCGTAGAAGAGCTGCAGGGTGGACTCGACGTACTCGGAGTTCTCCATGTCGATGCGGACGAAGTTCCCGTACCGCTGAGCCGCCTCGACGATGTTCCCGAGATGGCCGCGGCAAAGCTCCCGATCGATAGCAAGGCCGATTTGCGTCAACTTGATCGAGATGCCCGTCTTGACCTGCTCTTCATGCACCCGCTCGAGTATCGCGATGTAGGCCTGAGCGGCGCGCTCCGCCTGGCCCTCCCGCTCGACGGCCTCACCCAGATGGTCGAGCGTGACCAGCATGCCGCTCGCGTTCAGCTCTCTCGTGACGCGAATCGCCTCATCCAGTGTTTCGCCCGCCACGAACCGCCGTGCAAGTCCGCGTGCGAACTTCTGGCTGAGAATGATGTCCTGGAGTTTCTTCCGCTCGCTGAGATATAGGAGAAGGCTGCGCAGCATACGCCCGCTTTCGTGATCCGGATTGATGCGTCGAGTGGGGCTAACTGAGCTTGCGGCTCGCCAAAGTTAGAAGCGAACGCGAAGGTTGGCTAGCGGGCGAACAACCTTCACGCACCGAGGTCAGTCGCGATCGCCGACCCGCTCGCGCAGCTCTGCCAGCCTGGCCAGGCTGATCACCCGAAAACCCTCCGCCTCCAGTGCCTCACGCCCCCCTTCTTCGCGATCGACGAGGGCGAGTATCGCCAACACGCGGCCACCCGCCTCGGTCACGGCTCGGCACGCCTTCAAGGCCGAGCCGCCCGTGGTGATGGTGTCCTCGACGACCACAACGTCCTGACCCGCCCGGAAGCACCCCTCGATCTGACGACCGACGCCGTGTCCCTTGGGCCGCTTGCGCACGCTGAACGCTTCGATCGGCCGCCCGTCGAGAAAGCTGCGGTGCGCGATCGCGTAGGCGATGGGATCGGCACCCATCGTCAGACCTCCGATGGCCTGCGGCCGCAGCCCAGCCGAATCGAGAGCATGGAGACCCAGCGCGCCGATCAGGGCCTGCCCCTCGGCCGAAAGCGTCGTGGTCCGAGCGTCGACGTAAAAGCGGCTCCGCGCGCCGCTGGCGAGGGTGAAATCACCGATCCGGAAGGATCGCTCTGCAAGCAGGTCTATGAGTCGTTCACGCGTACCCATCTTCACTCGCTGAAGCCAGGATAAAAAAAGCGCGCCGCCGTGATCTCACGATCGATGAGCGGCGCAGGTCTCTGTTGCTTTTCGCCTCGGAATGCCGGCTCAACTGCGGCGACCACCGGCGGCGACCCTGGCCTGGGCGGCGGACACGTCCCGCCCGCCCTGAGCCACGCCGCTTTCGCCCGCAACCTGACAATCCTTGCAAAGGCCGAAGATCTTGAGCCTTCGGCTCTGGGCGGCGAAGCCCGCCTCGGCGGCGATGCTCTCCTGCAAGTCGTCGAGCGCCTGGCGGGTGAAGCGAGTCACCTTCCCGCAGCCGGTGCAGATCAAGTGATCGTGCTTGGCTTCGCCGGCCTGATGCTCGTAGCGCTTGAACCCCTCGCCGAAGTCGTGCTCGCGGGCCAGATCGGCCTGAACGAGCAGGTTCAGCGTGCGGTAGATCGTGGCCTTGCCCACGTGCTCGCCTCGCTCACGAAGCCGCTCAGCCAGGTCGTCGACCGAGAGCTGGTGCTCGCTCTCGAAGAGGGCCATGGCGATCGCTTCGCGCTGGTGGGTGACGGGCAGACGGTGCTGATGCAGGTAGCTGCGGAACAGGTCCATCAGGAGCATCGCGCACCCGAACGGCGGCTTCGTGGTGACGAGCGGTTCTTGGGAATTCGCGCCGGCGGCTGGCGACATGGTGCGGCTGCTCGAGGCTTGGGAGGCCGATCCTGGGCCGTGTTCGCTCATTATCATCGATGATAATACACCCGGCTCCCGCTCCACGCAATCCGACTCCCATTCACCACCACCTTCCCAGGGCCCGCTCGCTCCCGTGAGACCCCACACCCCTCAACCGGCTCGGGACAGCCGTGACGGCACCCGCAACGACAGCCACAACCCCAGACCGGCGCACACGAGCCCGTAGACCAGTAGAGGCCACAGCCCCCGTAGCGCCGTCAGCACCCCCCGTGCACCAACCGTCGCCGCCGTGTTGAGCACCCCATCGACTGGGGGGAGCGCGAAAGACATGATCTCGTACAAGGGCCCCAATCTCAGAGAGTCGGCGAGCCCTTGGAGCGCGAACGCTGCGAACAGAGCCCCATAGGCGAAAAGTCCCCCACTGCCCAATCCGGAACCGAGAAAGCTCAGCACGACGAGCAACGGCGGAATCCAGCCCGAGCCGA
>CAYGAJ010000195.1:0-5002 GCA_964347815.1 uncultured Gemmatimonadota bacterium
AGCGGGCCATACGTCTGGCCGGTGATCTCCTCGACGGTCGGGTCGTCGATGGTCCCGACGGGGTCGTCCTCGGTGATCCCCGCTTTGCTGAAGTCGGCGTGCACCGAGAGCGACGAGGTGAAAAGGTAGATCTCGGCCCGGTCCTTGAGCAGCCCGGCCGACTGGCGCACCCAGCGCGGGATCGATGCGGAGTTGTCGATCACCGCGTCCCATTCGTGACCTTTCAGCGATTCCAGGTCGTTGTCGCGATCGCCGATCAGCGTTTCGACCTGGGAGAAGACCTCCTCGTGAACCGTCGGCTCGGTCTTGCCGCGGTTGAAGATGGTGACTTTGTGGCCGCGGGCGAGCGCATACTTGATCTGGTGCGGCCCGGTGAAGGCGGTGCCGCCGAGTATCAGGATCCGCAGCGGCTTGCCGGCTTGCGGGATGGCCTGTGCGCGAGATGCCGGGCGGAGCATCCCCAGCCCCAGCGCGCCACCCGCCACGGCAGATAGCTGCAGGAATTCTCTTCGCGTCGTCGACATCCGACTTCTCCCTGAAGGCCGGTGGTTGGCGGTGTCAGCGATCTGGACGGACCGGCAGGTTCCCAACCGCCATCCATGGAGCGCAGTCCGTCGAACAGGGGACCCAAACTACGCGCTTCACAGCGGAACGACCAGATCGCGGACGATAGATCATCCCAACAGAAAGCAAACCGGTGACCGCTTGACCGCTCAGGCTCGGCCCCCGAAGATTCGCTCAACGGTCACAAGCCAGCCCCGACCCGACCGGTCCACACGCAGGCCGAGGCGAGTCCGATGGGAAAGCCAGCACGACCCGTCTTCGCGGCGATCGTCGCGCTCTTTGCCCTCAGCTCCCGCACCTGCGCCGAGCGCGCCGAGCCGCGAGCCGATCGCGCGACGGCGACGGGGGAGCAGATGGCCAGCCATTTCGATGAGGCGTTGGCGATACGTGATGCCCTCATCGAGGGTGACCTGGAGACCGCGCGGCGTCGGGCCCGCTCCTTGACCGAGTGGAGGGCGTCGGACTTGCGCGCCGAGTCCGCCGGCTACGTGACCGAGTTCCGAGCCGCCGCTCAGGCGGTCCAGGACGCGCGCGACCGGGGGACCCTCGCTCGGGCCGTGGGGCGGCTGGCCGCGAGTTGCGGCGACTGCCACCGCGGCTCGAACGTCAGCGTGGAACTGGAGCCGGCAATACCGCCTCCTGCGGAGCCTGGCGCGACCGCTCACATGCGCCGCCACCTTTGGGCAGCGGACCGGCTATGGGAGGGATTGATCGTGCCCTCCGACGACGCGTGGGCCAGCGGAATCGAGGCGCTAACCACGGCTGCCCTGCGGCCCGAGACGCTGTCGCCCGATCTTCCCTTGTATCCGAGGGTCGAGGCGCTGGAGCATCGCGTTCACGCGCTCGCCGAAGAAGGGAGCAGGACTGCGGACACGGGCGCCCGCATCGACGTCTACGCCGGCTTGCTCGCGACCTGCGCCCGCTGCCACGGGCTCTTAGCCGAGTGATCCGCGATCGACCTCAGAAAAGAATCGACGGAGGCCACGTGAGAGCGCTCCTCATCTCGTTATCGCTGACGATCGCCGCAGCGGGTTCGGCCCTGACCCAGGATGCGAAGATCGATGCCGCCGTCGAACGTCATCGCGCCGCGATCATCGAGCTTCGCCATCAGATCCACCAGAACCCCGAGCTGGGCAACCGCGAGTTCAAGACGGCGCAGCTCGTGGCCGGCCATCTGCACGCGCTGGGGTTGGAGGTGCGGACCGGCGTCGCTCACACGGGCGTGGTCGGGATCCTCCGGGGTGGACTGCCGGGGCCGGTCGTTGCCGTTCGCGCCGACATGGACGCGCTCCCCGTCACCGAAGACACGCCCTACCCGTTCAAGTCGACCGTGCGGACGACGTACCTGGGTCAAGACGTCGGCGTCAGCCACGCCTGCGGACACGACATACACACGGCGGTCCAGCTGGGGGTGGCCTCGACGCTCGCCTCGATGCGCGACGAGTTGCCGGGTACCGTCAAGTTCATCTTCCAGCCCGCCGAAGAGGGGCCACCGCCGGGCGAAGAGGGCGGTGCTCGGTTGATGGTGAAAGAAGGAGTACTCGAGAATCCGCGACCGTCCGCCATCTTCGGGCTTCACACCAACCCGGGTCTGGAAGTCGGGCACATGGGCTACACCATCGGCCCTGCCCTGGCCAGCTCCGATCATTTCCGGATCACGATTCACGGCGTACAAGCCCACGGCGCCTACCCCCATCAGTCCATCGACCCCGTCGTCATGGCCGCCCAAGCGATCATGGCGCTGCAGACCATCCGCTCCCGCAACCTGCCACCGCTGCAACCCAGCGTCATCTCGGTCGGCATCGTCCGCGGCGGAACCCGCTTCAACATCATCCCCGACCGGGTCGAGCTGGAGGGCACGGTGCGCGCCTACGACGCCAGCGTGCGCGATGACGTGGAGCGGCGGATGGGCGAGATCCTCGCCGGCATCACCCAGGCCGGAGGCGGAAGCTTCGATTTGGAGTACGAGCGCGGCGCGCCGGCCACCATCAACGACCCGGACCTCGCCCGGCGAATGCTACCGACGCTGCAGCGGATCCTCGGGCCCGGTCACGTGCACCCGCTCGACCCCATCATGGCCGCCGAAGACTTCGCCTACTTCGCCAACGAAGTCCCCGGCTTCTACCTCAGCCTCGGCACCACCCGCCCCGGCACCACCTCCGGTGGCAACCACACGCCCAACTTCATGGCCGACGACAGCTCCGTGCCCGTCGGTATCCGGGTGATGTCGAACCTCGTGCTCGACTATCTGAGGAGCGGGGGCGAGGGCCGCTAGTCTGTTGCTCGACTAGCTCTTGTCTGGGTCATAAGTGGACAACATGGCGGCCTAGCATCTTGTCCAAGGAGAGCACTGGACATTGAATAGCCCAGCGCGACCCAATCGGTAGCCCAACTTACGTATCAGTCGTCAGGTTACTGCTTAACGGTGAGGATCGTTGGCTCTATGTCCTCGAACGTCTCGCGGGCCGGTGAGGAGATCTCGGGCATGTGAAGGGTCCACCATTCTTCTGCCTGCTCACGGCTCCACGGGCTGTCGAGCCCGCAGCCGGCGAGCAGGTGGTCGAGCTCCGAGGCGGTTTGTGGGCGCTCGGCGGGATCTTTCTCGAGGCAGGTGAGGATGATCTGCTCCAGCGTGGCGGGTATGGGCAGCTCGGTGCGGCGCGACGGCGGGAGCGGCGTCTCCTGCACGTGGGCGACGACCATGGCCAGAGGGGTGTCGGCCTCGAAGACGCGCTGACCACAGACGAGCCAGTACGCCACGCACCCGAGCCCGTAGATGTCGGCGCGGCCATCGATGTCGGTCTTTCCCAACGCCAGCTCCGGCGCCATGTAGGCGGGCGTGCCCGTCGCCACACCGTCCGCGGTCAGATCCGACGCGCCAGCTTCAAGACCCCCGCTCGATTTGACGAGACCGAAGTCGAGCACCTTGACGAAGTCGTAGTCGAAGCCAAGGCGGCAGGTATAGATGTTGGCCGGCTTGATATCGCGATGGACCAGTCCACGCTCGTGGGCCTCGGCGAGCGAATGACACGCCTGTCGCAGAAGGTGGACGGCACGTGCCGGGTCGACAGGTCCGAACCGCTTGACCAGCACGTCGAAGTTCAGCCCCTTCAGCAATTCCATCACGTAGTAGAATGCGCCTTCCTGGGTAACGCCGAAGTCGTACACGGTGATCGTATGATTTGAATCGAGCGTGGCCGTGGCCCGGGCCTCGCGCTCGAAGCGCCGCAGGACCGTCCGCCGGGTCACGACGTCGGCGCCCAGTGCCTCCGGACGGATCAGTTTGATAGCCGCCGGCCGTGCCAGCATACGGTGACGCGCCATCCACACCTCGCCCATGCCGCCCTGCCCCAGCGGCTGGAGCAGCTGGTAGCTGCCGATCTCCCGCGCGCGGCTCAACCGCTTGCCGAAGCGATAGATAGCTTTCGAGATGACAAAGGCGATCCCGGCACACAGATACGTGGTGAACAGGTACCAGCCGAAGAGGTAGACGAGGGGCGCCGCGGGGCTGGTGAGGCCGGCGGCCCTCGACAGGATGACCGTAAGCATTCCGGTGGAAGCGGCGGCCAGGGAGGCGAGCAGCACCTTGCCGGGCGTGTTCGGTGCCAGCAGCGGAAAGATGATGATCCAAACGCACTCCCAGGGAATGCTCGGATATTGATCCACAAACTCACCGGTCCACTCGGGGAAGACGCCCCACATCGTCGACATCGCGATGCCGAAGGCGCCGACGACTTCGAAGACGAGTCCGATGTCCAGGAACGTTGACGGTCGGAGGTTAGCGAAGCGAGAGAGCGCGAACACGGCGAGGGCGAGAGCGATCGAGGCGATGGCCACGATCGTTTGTACCGTACGCTCCGGGCTGAACAGGCCCTGCTCCACCGGCACGGCTCCTTCCTGGCCGACGAAGAAGAAGTGGGCGCCGAAATAGGCGAGGAAGAAGGTCGCCGCATAGATCAGCGCCGCCCAGCCCAACCGCTTCGACGCTTCCTGAAGTAGATCGAGGGGTAGGCCGCTGACCGATGCGCCCGCCAGACTGGGGCCCGGCGTCGGCGTCTCCACCTTCTTTTCCAGGACGTGCCCGTGCATCCGATGCATCTTTTCGGGTGGCGCGGCCGCCAGGCGCCCCAGGCTCAGCCGGTCAGCGCGCGATCATCACGTGGGCCCAGGGCTTCCCGGGAAACATCAGCCAGGGACGTTCCCGTGAGGACACCGCCGATATGCCCGTGCTCGCCTCGGTGGCGTACGGCATGTAGATGACGTAGAGGCCGCGCGCCTCCGCGTCGCCGGTTGCAGCATCGATCACCGCTTCGTTGGCGAAGAGCGAGTAGAGGGCGGTTGGATGATCGGGAAACGCGAGATTCCCCGTCTCGATCTCCGACGCTCTGACCGAGTCGATCGTGGCCCGGTCCGTCACCCCTCGGGCGCGCAGCTCGCG
>CAYGAJ010000196.1:0-4988 GCA_964347815.1 uncultured Gemmatimonadota bacterium
CGTCGACCTCGGGTATCTGCACGGTGAAGCTCAGGCCGAGCCGCGAAAGCAGCTCTGCCCGGCGCGGCGAGCGCGAGGCGAGGATGAGACGTGGCGCCGGCGTCGCTACCACGGGTCGGAGCGCCCGTCGGCAATTGGGCGCGCGGAGCGCAGCGACAGCCTCACGACGTCAGAACTTGCGAAGAAGGACTTCGTCGCGGGGCACGCGGGCCTGATCCAGCGCCCGTAGCGCGTGACCCAACGCCAGCATGTAGCGATCGGACCGCTCTTCCACATCCGGGTATAGCGTCAACGAGCGATTGCTGAAGAAGTAGTCCTCCGAGAAAACGTTCAGCTCGCGGACCGCTGGCGTGCCGGCCGAGTCGGCCGCCAGCGTCAGCTCGCCCGCCACACGAACCGGATCGTTGTGGGCCAACATAGCGCATGTCATCTCCGCCTCGTCGCCGCGGCCTTTCGGTCCGATCCGCATGAAGCCGAAGCGATCCACGATGAACGCGTAACGTCCCGGCCGCAGCCGGGCGAGCGTGGCCGTGTTGAGCACCGGGCGGCCGCTCCAGCTGCCTCCCGCGGCGCGGTAGTCGCGGTAGCGGTGCTGTAGCGCGACCTCCCCTTCCCGGTTCGGAAAGAGCAACGAGTCGGCGTGCGATTCGAGCCAGGCGGCCAGCTCCGCCCCGGGCACCACGCCGACGACATTCCGCACCTGATCGTCCAGCGTATAGGCGCGGTTGCGCTGCAAGAGCCCCAGGTAACCGGACCGGTCGCGGATCACCGGCTCGGGCGTCCGCGCGTAAAAGTCGAACGTCGGATCGAGGCCGTAATCGCCGGCCCGCGGCGGCCCCGCGGTCCGCGTCCCGCTGTCCACCGCCGCCAGGTGTCGGGTCAGCGACTCGCTGTAGCGGGCGATCGGCCCGGCCACACGATCGCGAACGCGCGTCAGCTGCACCCGCTGCGCCCAGAGCAGCCAGCGGTGCTCCTGAATCGTCAGCACCTGCACGTAGACGCGCTCACCGACCACGGTCCCCTTCAGAAAGCGCCCGGGATACCCCGGCGGAAGCTCGTGTGGCAATGTATCGGCCGGCTGCAGCTCTTCCAGCGCCACTCCGCCGGTGGGGACCCAGAGCCGACGTGAGAGCGATCGCGAGCCGGCGGGATCCGGCGCCAGCACGCGCAACGTCGTCCGCACCAGGTCCATCGTGTCGGGCAGGGTAACTGATAGATCGATGGGGCCCAGCACCCAGTAACCGGAATCGGTCGGCAGGTGTCGGTTGATGGCGGCGGCCGCGGCCACCTGCCAGTCGGGTGCCGTCTCGTAGCGGATGGTGTTCGGATCCCAGGCGCTCTGCGCCCAGCTAAGGCTTGCAGCGGCGTGCAGCGTCAGCACAGCCACGAGTGTGAGCGCGAACGGGCGCGCCGGGCGTCGGCCGGCGTCGGCCACGTTCGTCTGGAGTTTTCGTTTACTCGACCCCACGGATTCAGTCCCTCTCGATTACAAGCGTTACCGGGCCATCGTTGATCAGATCGACGTCCATCAGCGCCCCGAATTCGCCGGTGGCCACGGGGGTCGTGCCCTCGCGCAACAGGTCGACGAACCGGTCGTACAGCCGTTCCGCTTCGTCGGGCTCCGCCGCGTCGATGAACGACGGGCGCCGTCCCTTGCGCACGTCGGCGTAGAGCGTGAACTGCGAGACGACCAGCAGCTCTCCGGCCACCGCGTCGATGGGCAGGTTCATCTTGCCTTCGCTATCGGGAAAGAGGCGAAGCCCGCGAATCTTGTCGACCATCCAGCGCAGCGTCTCTTCAGCGTCGCCGGACTTGAAGCCGACCAGCAGCAGGTAACCTCGACCGATGGCGCCCACCGGCACCCCATCGACGCGGACCTCGGCCCGCGCCACCCGTTGGAGAACGACGCGCATGGGGAGGGAACTTGGCTGTGGATCCGACCGGCGCGCAACCGGCGTCGGCTACTCGACGGTGACGCTCTTCGCCAGGTTGCGGGGCTGGTCGACGTTGCAGCCTCTGAGCACGGCGATGTGGTAGGCGAGAAGCTGCAGCGGGACCACGGTGAGGATCGGCTGCAGCATCTCGATGGTCGAGGGGACCGAGATGATGTGATCGGCCAGCCGGTGGAGATCGCCGTTGCCCTCGGTGGTGATGGCGATCACCCGGCCGCCGCGCGCCTTCACCTCTTCGATGTTCGAGAGCACTTTCTGGTAGACGCTGTCGCGCGGTGCGATGAACACGACCGGCATGTTCTCGTCGATCAGCGCGATCGGACCGTGCTTCATCTCCGCCGCCGGGTACCCCTCGGCGTGGATATAGCTGATCTCTTTCAGCTTGAGGGCCCCCTCCAGGGCGACCGGGAAGTTGTAGCCGCGCCCGAGGTAGAGGAAGTTGCGGTGGTGGTGGTACAGTTCCGCCAGTTCGCGGACCTGATCGTCGCGCGCCAGGATGCTGGCGATCTGGTCGGGCAGCTTTCGCATCGCGGCCACCAGATCGCGACCGCGCTCCTGGGTCACCCCGGTGCTGCGGCCGAAGTAGAGGCTGAACAGAGCCAGGGCCACGACCTGCGAGGTGAACGCCTTGGTCGAAGCCACCCCGATCTCGGGGCCCGCGTGGATATAAACTCCGCAGTCCGATTCGCGCGCGATCGTCGAGCCCACGACGTTCACGATGGCCACGCCGCGCGCACCCTTCTCCTTCGCCTCCCGCAGCGCGGCCAGTGTGTCCGCGGTCTCACCCGACTGTGAGATCGCGATCACCAGCGAGCGCTCGTCCAGCACCGGGTTGCGGTAGCGCAGCTCGGAGGCGTACTCGGTCTCGACCGGTACCCGGGCGAACTCCTCCAGCATATACTCGCCGATCAACGCCGCATGCCACGACGTGCCGCACGCCGTCAGCACGATGCGATTGTAGTCCGCGATGTCTTGCCACGGCACACACCCCGAAAGACCGCCCAGCCGCGCCGCGCCCTCATCGTCCAGCAGGCGGCCCCGCATCGTGTCGCGCACCGAGTTCGGCTGCTCGAAGATCTCCTTGATCATGTAGTGCGCGAAGCCGCCCTTCTCGATCTGCTCCAGGTCCCACGAGACGTGGCTGACCTCCTTGGTCAGTTGACGGCCCTTGAGATCGAACGTCCGGTAGCCGTCTCGATCCAGCACCGCCAGCTCACCGTCGTCCAGATAGACGACCTGCCGCGTGTGCTCGACCACCGCGGCGGCGTCAGAGGCGACGAAGAAGCTGTTGTCCGCGCCCAGCCCCAACAGCAGCGGCGAACCGTTACGAGCCGCGACCACTTTGTCCGGGTCGCGGCTCGAGATCACGGCGATGCCGTAGGTCCCTTCAACCTGGGTGAGGGCGGCGGCGACCGCGTTTTCCAGGTCGTCTTCGTACGCCTGCTCAATCAGGTGGGCCAGCACCTCCGAGTCGGTCTCACTCCGAAACGTGTGACCCAGCTCTTCGAGCTTGCGCCGCAGGATGGTGGCGTTTTCGATGATGCCGTTATGGACGACCGCGATCTGGCCCGAGTCGTCGAAGTGAGGGTGGGCGTTGTGCGTGGTTGGCGCCCCGTGGGTGGCCCAGCGCGTGTGGGCGATCCCGACGGTGCCGCTCGGCACGTCGCCGTTCAAGGAGCTGACCAGATCGGCGATCTTCCCCACCATCTTGCGGGTGACCAGCGTCCCGTTGGCACAGATGCTGATCCCCGCCGAGTCGTACCCCCGGTACTCCAGCCGACGCAGGCCGTCCAGCAACAGCGGCGCCGCCTCCGCTCCCCCGATGTATCCCACAATGCCGCACATACTTGCGCTTTTCTCCCCCGGCTAACCCGTCCGACCCACCATCTCCAAGGCCCTTGCCACTAACGCGTGTACTTCGGCCTCATCCCTCCGCGGCCCCTCGGCGATGACCCGCAAGATTGGTTCCGTCCCGGACGCCCGGCAATGCAGCCAGGTCCGGCGGTCCCGCCACCGCATATGTACCCCGTCACGCCGGTCGATTTCCGCGTCCGGGAACTCCCGTCCCAACCGTTTCGCCAGCGTTTCCAGCTCCAGCTGGCGACCGGCGATTCTGTCTTTCACGATACAGAACTGCGGGTATTCCGCCACGAGGGCGCCAAGAGACGTCTCGGTCTCGGCCAAAAGCTGTAGGATCAAAGCCACGGCCAGCGGCGCGTCCCGAGTAAGGTGCAGCGCCGGCAAGATCACGCCCCCGTTACCCTCGCCGCCGACGATGGCCCCCGCCGCGCGCATCGCCGCCGCCACGTTCGCTTCGCCGACGGGCGCCCGGCTGTAGTCGGCGCCGGCGCGCTCACAAACCTCCTCCACCACCTGGCTGGTCGAGAGGTTGGCCACGACGGGCCCGATGCGCCGATCGAGCACCAGGCGAACGGCCAGCGCCAGGGTGAAGTCCTCGCCGATGGCCGTGCCGTGCTCGTCCACCAAGGCGAGGCGGTCAACGTCGGGGTCGACGGCCATGCCGAGGTCTGCGCCTTCGCGGGGTACCCGCTCGCACAGCGCCGTCATGTTGCGAGGGATCGGTTCGGGCTCGCGGGTGAACCGGCCGTTGGGTTCCAGCTCGATCCCCACCATCTCACACCCCAGACGCTCGAGCAACTGCGGGACGATCACGCCGCCGGCGCCGTGAGCACAGTCGAGCACCACCCGGAAGCCACGCGCTGCGATCCGAGCCGGGTCGATCAGGTCCAGCGCCAGGATCCGCTCGATGTGACGTTCGACGGCGCCGGGCCGATCCTCGGCGTGCCCCAGCTCGTCAGTGACGTAGCCCGGCTTGCCCTTTAACCCCTCGAGAAAGGCTTTCCCCTCGTCGGGCGTGAGGAAGGCGCCCTGGGGGTTGGCCAGCTTCAAGGCGTTCCATTCTTTGGGGTTATGGCTGGCCGTCACCACGATCCCGCCGCTCAACCCCGCCCGCTCAATCTCCAGCAGCGCCGTGGGCGTGGGGGCCAGACCCAAGTCGCTGACCCGGCAACCCAC
>CAYGAJ010000197.1:0-4976 GCA_964347815.1 uncultured Gemmatimonadota bacterium
TGGAAAAGTTACGGCCCCCGTGGGGGCCGCTAACCCAGTTGGAAATCTAGCAGGTCGCCTGCCAGGGGCAAGCCGTTCGGTAGGCGGTGGGGTTGTCGGTGGGCGGTAAGCGGTGGACGGTAGACGGTGGGGGTTGCCGGTGGGCGGTAGGCGGTAAGCGGTGGACGGCAGGGGACACCCGCCCCACCGTCTACCGTCTACCGTCCACCGAAAACCGTCTACCGAACCAACGGCGCCCTGCCGCTACGGTCAGCACCAGCAACCCGCCCGCGGCGCTCAGCCAGCCCGGCCAATCGCCCAGCCGGCTGTAGAGGGTGAGCCCGGGGCTCGTCAACACTGGCGCCGCCCGCCTCTCGGGCACGAACAGGTCGGTCGCATCGTGTACGCGCCCCAGGGGGTCGACGAACAACGAGATGCCGGTGTTAGCTGCCCGGGCCACGCCCATACGGTTCTCGATCGCGCGCATGACGAGATGGGCGGGATGCTGGTAGAGCGCGCTGGTCCGGCTCCACCAGGGGCGCTCGCGACCGAACCAGGCGTCGTTGGTAATATTGACGACAAAATCCGCGCCGGCGCGCCGGTAGTCACGCGAGAGGCCGGCGAAGATCGACTCGTAACAGATCAGGACACCGAAGCGCGCTGCCCCTGACGAGAACAGCGGCTTCTCGGACCCGCGCCCGTATCCGCCGAACCAGCGGAAGAAGCTCCCGACATCGCCGACCACCGGCAGCCGCCAGCCGCGCGCCGCACGGCGCCTCACACTGCGCAGCCAGCTGCTGGGGACGAACGGCACCCGTTCGACCATCGGAACCAGGTGGTGCTTGCGATAGATCCCGTCGAGCGCGCCCTCGGACGTAAAGAAAGCGGCGGCGTTGAAGTACTCGGCCACGCCCCCTGGCACCAGCTCCAGGTCGAGCGTCCCAAAAAGCAGCGCCGTGTTTCCCCTCCGGGCCACCCGCGCCGCCCAACCGGTCCAGGCAGGATCGCGATTGAAGAAGAAGGGGTGCGCCGTCTCGGGCCAGACGATGAGATCGACGCCGACCGATTCGCGCAGCCCGGCACGGGTCAGGTGGTCCAGCGCGACCCGGCTGCTGTCGCGGGCGGCCGCGCGCTCGAGCCTGAGGTCCTCGGGGATGTTCGGCTGAACGACCAGGACTCGAGCCGCCGGCCTCAAGTCCAAGCTATGCCAGCGCCACAGCGAGTACCCCACCGGTGCGCCGATCAGCAGCGCCAGCAGCGCGAGCCGGGGGCGCCAGCGCCGGCTGACCCCGCTCAGCCACCATTCGGCGGCGAACCCGTTCACGGCCGCCAGCCAGACGGTGACGCCGCGGGCCCCGGTGAGGTCGGCGAAGCCGATCAGGACCGGGAACCCGGTCAGGCTGTGGCCGAGGCCGAGCCAGGGGAAGGCCAGGTCGCCGATGTGGCCGAGCAGCCACTCGGCCGCCGTCCAGAACAGCGGCAGCGACACCCAGAACGGCGCACCGTAGCGGCGCCGAACGAAGTGGACGGCCCAAATCGCGCCGGCGGCCAGCGCCGAAAGGACCACGACCGTGATGAGGTAACCGAGCAGGGCCAGCCAGGTGTAGAAGACCAGCGCGGTGAACAGCCAGTAGAGCAGTGTCCCGAAGTGAACCACACCCATCCAGAAGGCGCCGCGGCGAACCGAGACGGCGCCCGGGCGATCCGCTGTGCTGCGCCCGACGAAGACCAGAACGGGAACCAGGGCGACGAACGGTGGGAGCAGGAGGTGGAAGGGTGGATAGGAGAGGGTGAGGAGGATGCCGCTCAGCAGCGGAAGGCCAAGCTCGCTCCTGCGTGGCAGGAGGGGGTGAAGGTGCTTCACAGCACGATCTCGCGTCCCTCTTCCGTCGAACGGTAACAGGCATCGACGATGCCCATCAGCACGACCTGCTCTTCCGGGAGCGGCTCGGTTCTGACCTTGCGCACGACACCGAGGAAGTAGTCGAGCTCGCGCCGGTACGAGGCCCGGTAGACGGGCTCGCTGGCCGGCTCGATTCGTGGCGTGACATCCGAGACGCTGCCGTTGGTTTCCCTCTGGACTATGAACGGTGAGAGCGATCCGAAACCGCGTGCTCCGAGCGCGACCAGGCTGTGGCGGTCTCGGATGGCCGCGAGGTCCCAGCTCACCTCAACGCTGCACGTCAGGTTGCCTTCGAGCCGCATCAGCACGACCGCGGTGTCGTCGACCCGGTCACCGTCGCGGTCCAACAAGTAGGCCGAGAGCCGTTCGGGCTTGGGATAGCCGAGCAACCAGAGGCAAAGGTCCAGGTTGGTCACGCCCAGGTCCATCAACACGCCGCTGCCGCGCTCGCGGCTGCGACGCCACTCGCTGACGCGCGGCCGGCGAGCCCGGCGGCGCTGCCACGTCGCCTGCACGTGAAAGATCTCGCCCAGCTCTCCCCTGGCGATGAAGGTCCGCAGCGTCCAGGCGTCCGGGCGGTAGCGGTGGTTGTTCGCGACCATCAGGTTGTGGCCCGTCTCCTTTGCGACCCGCAACGTCTGGGCGACCTGTTCCTGGCTGGTGCCGAGCGGCCGCTCGCAGAGGACATCGAGTCCCGCACGGAGGGAAAGCTCAGCGTGCTCGGCGTGGAACGGGTTGGGCGTGCAGACGATGGCGGCCTGAACCTCGGCCTTCTCCAGCAACTCCTCGACGGTCCGACAGAAGGACGGGATCTCGAACCGATCGGCGACGCGCTCGGCCTTGGCCACGTCGGTGTCGCAGACCGCAGCCACCCGCACCCCCGTCGTCCCGGACAGAATCGGAAGATGCACGAGCTGCGCAATCGCGCCGCACCCGATCACTCCGACCTTTACAGTATCCGTCTCAGCCATCGCGCCCGTTCGTCAGGAGGTTCGAGCCACGCTCTCGTCCCAATCCGGAGTCCAGGTGATCTGGTCGCCGCCGCGCACGCTCCGCTTCGGATCCACCTCCACCTCGTCGATCAGTTCGATCAGCGCGTCGACGATCTTGTCCTCCGGTACCTTCTTCACCATGGCGCCGCGCACATACAGCAAACCCTCGCCTCGGCCGCCGGCTATCCCGATGTCCGCCTCCCGCGCCTCACCCGGGCCGTTGACGGCGCAACCCATGACCGCCACGGTCAGCGGCTTGCGGATGTCGCGGGTCCGCGCCTCGACCTCCTCGGCCAGCTTGATCAGATCGACCTGCAGGCGGCCACAGCCCGGGCAAGCCACGATCCGAACGCTCTCACGCCGCAGGTCGAGCGACTCCAGAATGGTTCGGGCGGCGTGCACCTCTTCCACCGGGTCCGCCGACAACGACACACGCAGCGTATCGCCGATCCCCTCGGCCAAAATCGTGCCGATGCCGACGGCGGAGAGGATGTTGCCGGTGCGCGGCGTTCCGGCCTCGGTCACGCCGAGGTGCAGCGGATACAGGAACTCCTGTGCCGCCAGGCGATAGGCGCCGATCATCAGAGGAACCCGGGACGACTTGAGCGAGATGACGATGTCCTCGAACCCTTCGTCCTCGAGCAGTCGCACGTGACGACGCGCGCTCTCCACCATCGCCTCGGCTGTCGGGTGGCCGTACTTGGCCAGCAGGTCGCGCTCCAGCGAGCCCGCATTCACGCCCACTCGTATCGGCAGCCCCCGCTCGCGGGCCGCGTCGACCACGGCGCGCACGCGCTCCGGCTTGCCGATGTTGCCGGGGTTCAGGCGCAGCTTGGCGACTCCCGCCTCCGCCGCTGCGATCGCCAACCGGTAGTTGAAGTGGATGTCGGCGACCAACGGCACGGGCGAGTTCCGCACCAGCTCCGGCAGGCAAGCCGCCGCCTCCTCGTTCGGCACCGCGGTGCGGACGATGTCGACGCCCGCCTCCGCCAGCCGCTGGATCTCGTCGATCGACCCGGCCACGTCCACCGGACTGGACAGCGTCATCGACTGGATCGAGACAGGTGCGCC
The DNA here is from genome assembly GCA_964347815.1 of uncultured Gemmatimonadota bacterium. Lineage (GTDB taxonomy): Bacteria > Gemmatimonadota > Gemmatimonadetes > Palauibacterales > KS3-K002 > CAYGAJ01. The sequence continues at coordinate 3,946 of CAYGAJ010000197.1, forward strand.
CCCGCCGACTGCGACGTCGCCGATCATCACGCGGCGCGTGCGCTTTCGATGCGCTACCTCGTTCTCCCGTGTCTGCTTCATGCACCTACCCGGTTAAGCTGTCGGTGCCGCCTCGAGGCGGCACGGCGACAAAATCTATCCCGACACGCTCGCTCCCGCGAGCGCCCGCTCCACGACGGCAAGCGTCTCCTCGACATCGGCATCGCTGTGCGCCGTCGAGATGAAACCGGCCTCGAACGGAGATGGGGCAAAGAACACGCCACCCTCCAAACACGCCCGGTAGTAGGTCGAAAACAGATCGCGATCGACCTGCAGCGCGTCGTGGAAGCTCTCCACCGGCGCGTCGCGAAAGAACACGCCCCACATCGACCCCACCACCGCCCCGGTCGCCGGCACGCCACACCGTTTCGCGGCCGCGACGATCCCATCCACCAGCCGCCCCGCCCGGCGTTCCAACTGCCCGTACGGATCGTCGCGCTCTAGGACCTCCAGCTGGGCCAGGCCCGCCGCCATGGCCACCGGGTTGCCCGACAGCGTGCCGGCCTGATAGACCGGCCCCGCCGGCGCCACTTGGCTCATCAGGTCACGCGACCCGCCGTAGGCGCCCACCGGAAAACCCGCGCCGATCACTTTGCCCAGCGTGGTCAAGTCGGGTTGGATGCCGAAGCGATCCTGCGCCCCACCGAGCGCCACGCGAAAGCCGGTCATCACTTCGTCGAAAATGAGCAGCGCGCCGGCTTGCCGTGTACCCTCGCGCAACGCCTCGAGGAAGCCCGGCCGCGGCGGGATCAGACCGGCGTTCCCGACGACCGGCTCGACGATCGCCGCGGCGAGATCATCGCCGTGGCGCTCCATCACCTCAGCGAGCGCGTCCAGGTTGTTGAACGGCACGGTGAGCGTCAATCGAGTCACATCGGCGGGCACGCCCGGCGAGCTGGGCAGCCCCAGGGTCGCCAGCCCCGACCCGGCCTTGGCCAGGAAGCTGTCGCCGTGGCCGTGGTAGCACCCCTCGAACTTGAGGATCAGGTCGC
>CAYGAJ010000198.1:0-4973 GCA_964347815.1 uncultured Gemmatimonadota bacterium
TGGCGGCGCTCGCTACCTAGCTCTCAGGACCTTGGCCGCACGGCTGTAATCCTTGGGCTTGACCCAGAGGATCATGCCGTAGCGCCGCTTGCCCGCGCACACCGCATCGGCCGCCGTGATGTTGATCTTGTTGGCGGCGAGCTTGTCGATGTGACGGTGCACGGCTCCGATCTCGTCGTTCCCCTGAACCAGGAAACCCTTCTTGGTTGTGCTCAGGCGCCAGCCGTTCTTTCGAGCGACCCGCTTCAAGGCGGCCATGTTCTCCGGGATCAGATCGAGCTGAGCCTTGCCGCCCCCCGCCGGGAAGCCGCTGTAGGCCAGCAGGTTGACGCCCGCTTCCCTCAGCTCGCCCAGAACATGTGATCCCTGTCCCGCGCGGTTCGGCACCTTCACATAGACGTAATTGACCTTCTGCACTCGATCCGCCATAAGATCCTCCTTTCAACGAGATGGCCGCGACCGCGACGCGATCTACGGTCAGGGCAGCGGCCTGGCACTCCGCAACCCCGGGTTCGATTCGCCGTGATGAAGCTCGGAACTCAGCTCTGTGTGTAGAAAGATGGGGAAGTGACGTTCGTCGCGCGAGAGGGGAGCGAGCGCGGCGCGTCCGGTTGCTCGCGCACGTCCCTCTGGCCATTATCAGCGCAACTCGCCCCAGCCCATCGAGCAGCTTCGAGCGCTCGGCTCTCCGAAAAACCAAGCGGTTGATACTGACCCGAGATGTCGGGGACAGGGTGGATACGGACGGCCGGCACTCAACGGTCACTAGATGCGAGGCTTGAAGGAGGCGCAATGTACAGAATCGCGTTTCTATTAGGCTCGACCCTACTGGCTGGTCTGCCGGCGCTGCTTTCGGGTCTGCCGACGTTGGCGCTGAACGGAGCCGGACGACGCCACCCACCGCAACCTGCGTCGAGTGTCATAGCCAAATCACGCCGGGCATCGTCTCGGATTGGCAGCTCAGCCGGCACGGTGGCGCTGGTGTTCAGTGCGCCATCTGCCACGGCAGCGGCCACGCTTCGGAGGCGGACGTTGAAAAGGCCGCGATTCCAACGCCAGAGACCTGCGCGATGTGCCACAAGGAGCGAGTCGAGCAGTTCAAGAGCGGCAAGCACGCCTTCGCTTGGGCGGCGATGAACGCCATGCCGACCACCCACTGGCAGCCGATGGCGCTGACCGAGGGGATGAAGGGCTGCGGTGGCTGTCACAAGATCGGGCTCAAGTCGGACGAGGAGATCAAGCGCCTGAAGGAGAGCGGTGCCGGCTTTGGCCTCGCCTCGTGCGATGCCTGCCACACCCGACACCTTTTCTCGGTGAAGGAGGCGCGACAGCCGCAGGCGTGCCAAACCTGTCACATGGGGTTCGACCACCCGCAATGGGAGGTGTACTCCGGCTCCAAGCACGGCGTTCGTTATCTGCTCAAGCAGAGCGGCGCGATACCGGAGGGAGCCGCAGCCCCCACCTGCCAGACCTGCCACATGCAGGATGGAAATCACGCCGTCCGCACCGCCTGGGGCTTTCTCGCCGTGCGTCTGCCCATGCCCGATGACGAGGTGTGGGCGGCGGACCGGGCGACGATCTTGAAGGCGCTGGGCGTCCTCGATCCGCAAGGCCAGCCGACCGGACGGCTGGACGTGGTCAAGGCGGCCGACGTGGCGCGGCTGACGCAGGAAGACTGGGAGCAGGAGCGCGAGAAGATGATCGCGATCTGCGGTCAGTGCCACTCGCGCAACTTCGCTCGGTCGGAACTGCAGAAGGGCGACAATATCATTCGTGAGGCGGATCACCTGCTGGCCGAGGCGATCCGGATCGTGGCGGGGCTGTACGAGGACGGGATTCTCGACAACCCGGAATACTACGCGTACGCCTATCCGGACCTGCTCACGTTCCATGACGCGCCGACGCCGATCGAGCAGAAGTTGTTCGTCATGCACCTGGAGCATCGGATGCGGGCGTTCCAGGGCGCCTTCCACGCCAACCCGGATTACAGCCTCTGGTACGGCTGGAGTGAGATGGTGGGGCACCTAGCCGAGATCAAGCAGATGGCCAAGGAGCTGCGCGCGGCACACGCGTCCAACCGTTAGCGGCCCGAATCCGGGCCGGTTGCGCAGACTTGCGCGGGCGGGCGCGGGCGGTCCCCCCGGGGGCCGCCCGCGTTTCTCGTGGGGTCGGGCATTGACAATGCGCCGCCCGGGTCAACAGTTATCTAAATCAGCATTCCGAACCGAAAACGGAGTCATTCCAATGGCGGATACATACTCGAGTCACGCACGGTTGAACGTCGGCGGACGGTTGTACCAGATCGCCAGGCTGGAGTCGCTCGAGAAGGCGGGGCTGCCGGTCGCGCGGCTCCCTTACGCTCTCAAGATCTTGCTGGAGAACTTGCTCCGGCACGAGGACGGCTCAACGGTCACTCCCGACGACATCGAGGCGCTCTCACGCTGGCGTCCGAAAGCCGAGCCGTCCCGGGAGATCGCTTTTCGTCCGGCTCGGGTGCTGCTGCAGGACTTCACCGGTGTGCCGGCGATCGTCGATCTGGCGGCGATGCGCGAGGCCCTCCGCGCCCTGGGCGGTGACCCTTCCAGGATCAACCCGCTGCAGCCGGCCGAGCTGGTCATCGATCACTCGGTGCAGGTGGACCACTACGGTTCGAGCGACGCGTTCCTGTTCAACGCGCAGCGGGAATTCGAGCGCAACCGCGAGCGCTACGCTTTCTTGCGGTGGGGACAGCAGGCGTTCGAGAACTTCAAAGTGGTGCCACCGGCCACCGGTATCGTCCACCAGGTCAATCTTGAGTACCTCGCCCGGGTGGCGATGAGCGGGTCGAACGGTTGGGCCTATCCCGACACGCTGGTGGGCACCGACTCGCACACCACGATGATCAACGGGCTGGGCGTTCTCGGTTGGGGTGTCGGCGGCATCGAAGCCGAGGCGGCGATGCTGGGGCAGCCGATCAGCATGCTCATCCCACAAGTCGTCGGCTTCAAGCTGACAGGCGAGTTGGCCGAGGGTGCGACGGCCACCGATCTGGTGCTGACCGTGACCGAGATGCTCCGGAAGAAGGGCGTCGTCGGAAAGTTCGTCGAGTTCTTCGGCGAGGGGCTGGCAAATCTGCCGCTCGCCGACCGCGCGACCATCAGCAACATGTCGCCGGAGATGGGCTGCACCTGTGCCATCTTCCCGGTGGACAAAGAATCGTTGCGCTACCTTCGCTTCACGGGGCGCCCGGAGGAGGGGGTCGAGCTGGTCGAGGCTTACATGAAGGAGCAGGGTCTGTTTCATACCGCCGACAGCCCGGAGGCGGAGTACACCGACACGCTCACGCTCGATCTCGGGACGGTGGAGCCCAGCTTGGCCGGGCCGAAGCGCCCGCAAGACCGGGTGCCGCTGTCGCAGGCGAAGGCCTCGTTCAAGAAGGCCCTCGCCAGCCTCGTGGCGCCGGGGGCCTGGCGCGATCGAGCGGTCGGGCGCTGGGAAAGCGAGGGCGGCGGGACGAAGCAGCCGGACACGGTCGACCGCCTGATCGCCGAGCAGGCCGTATCGGTGTCGCGAAACGGCGACCGCTTCAAGCTGTCGCACGGTTCCGTCGTGATCGCGGCGATCACCAGCTGCACGAACACCTCGAACCCCTCGGTGATGGTGGCCGCGGGTCTCGTGGCCAAGAAAGCCGTGGAACGGGGACTGCAGTCGAAGCCGTGGGTGAAGACGAGCCTCGCGCCGGGCTCCAAGGTCGTGACCGACTACCTGGAGAAGGCGGGGCTGACGACTTACCTGGAAAAACTTCGTTTCAACTTGGTCGGTTACGGCTGCACGACCTGCATCGGCAACAGCGGCCCCCTGGATCCGGAGATCTCCCGCGGGATCGCCGAGGGCGATCTGGTGGCGGCCGCCGTCCTTTCGGGCAACCGGAACTTCGAGGGACGCGTGCACAGCGAGGTGCGCACCAACTATCTGGCGTCGCCGCCTCTCGTCGTGGCGTACGCCCTGGCCGGCCGTATGGACATCGATCTTTATGCCGAGCCGTTGGGAGTCGACCAGAAGAACCAGCCCGTATTCCTGAAGGACATCTGGCCGTCGCAACAGGAGATCCACGAGACGATCGCGCAGGCCGTAGAGTCGGACATGTTCCGGAGAAGCTACGCGGAAGTCTTCGAGGGAAGCGACCAGTGGAAGTCGATGCCGGTGCCTACCGGTGACCTTTACGAGTGGGATCCAGAGTCGACCTACGTCAAACACCCGCCGTTCTTCGAGGGCCTGACCGTCGAGCCGCCGCCGGTCGCACCGATCGAGGGCGCGCGTGTCCTGGTGTATCTGGGAGACTCCGTGACAACCGACCACATCTCGCCGGCCGGAGCGATCAAGAAGGACGGCCCCGCCGGTCGCTACCTGATCGAGCACGGAGTCGAGCCCCGCGACTTCAACTCGTACGGATCGCGGCGCGGCAATCACGAGGTGATGATGCGGGGCACGTTCGCAAACGTACGCCTGCGCAACAAGTTGGTCCCCGGCGTCGAGGGTGGCTTTACCCGGTACCTGAACAGCGGCGAGCAGCTACCGATTTACGATGCGGCGATGCGCTACGTCGCCGACGGTGTCCCTGTCATCTTGCTCGCGGGAAAGGAGTACGGGTCCGGCTCCTCGCGGGACTGGGCGGCGAAAGGAACGCGACTGCTGGGAGTGGGGGCGGTCATCGCCGCAAGCTACGAGCGCATCCATCGCAGTAACCTGATCGGGATGGGCGTGTTACCCCTGCAGTTCGCCGAGGGCGAAAACGCCGAGTCGCTGGGTCTGACAGGGGAAGAGACGTTTGATATTCCGAACCCGGAAGGCCGCCGCGAGGTAGAGGTGACGGTGACGAGGCCCGACGGATCAAAGGTGAGGTTCGCCGTGAAGGTGCGCCTGGACACGCCGCAGGAGCTGGAGTACTACAGGCACGGCGGAATCCTGCACTACGTGCTCAGGCAGCTGGCCGA
>CAYGAJ010000199.1:0-4948 GCA_964347815.1 uncultured Gemmatimonadota bacterium
ACTACCGTCCCTTCGATGTCTACACGGATCGCACGCTCCACTACCACATCGCCGATGGCAAGCCGGATCCGGCCCACCTCGAGGCCGACAAGCAGGCGCTCGGCCAGTTCGCCACGAGTACGATGCAGGCCTGGCACGGGCACAAGGTCAGCCCTGTGTACCACCTGCTGGATGGGCTCGCTGAGCCGGACTGGCGGAACCTGCAGGTGGCCGGGGCCAAAGAGTTCTGGGCCGCTTACCAGGACTGGGACCGGCGCGTGGAGGTGGCGCGCAAGCGAGGGCGGCCGGGTGACGTGATGCTGCTCGCGGACGAGACGCCGACCTGGGTGCTGAAGCTCGAGGCTCGTCGGCGTTCCGGTGCGGCTCTACGCTCGCTGGGTCGCTTCACGCTCGCCCTTGAGCAATTCGAGAAGGCGCTGGAGATGGACCCGACCGACCTCGAGAGCCGGCAACACAAGGGCATCCTGCTGGGCCGCCTCGGCAAGCACGACGAGGCGAAGGAGTGGCTCGAGGAGGTGGTCCGTGATCACCCCGAGGATGCAGAGAGCTGGGCTCTGCTCGGGCGGGTGGAAAAGGACCACTGGATCGAATCATGGCGTGACGCTGGAGATACCCGCGAGGAAAAGCGGAAAGCGGCGGCGTACGAGGACTCATTGCTGAAAGAGGCGATCGAGCCCTACGCCACCGCGTTTCGGAAAGACCCAAGCCACTATTACTCCGGCATCAACGCGGTGACCCTCTGGCACCTCCACACGCATCTCACCGGCGACGATGCCAACGCCGAAGAGTATAGACCGATGGAGGGCGGTGTGCGCTGGGCCGTCGAGTGCGCGCTGGCTAAGGACCGCAAAGACTACTGGGCACGCGTCACGTTGGCCGACCTCGAGGTGCTGCTGAGCGATCCCGATGTCGTGACCCGCGCCTACAAAGATTCGGTGGCGGTGGCCGACAAGGATTGGTTCGCCCTCGACTCTTCTCGGCAGCAACTGCTGCTGCTCCAACAGCTCGAGTTCCGCCCTGAGGCGGTCACGGCAGGGATCGAAGCGCTCGAGCACGCCTTGGGCAAGCTCGAGAAGCCCGAAAAAAGTTGGGAGCCGCGCAAGGTGGTGCTGTTCAGCGGACATATGATCGACGCACCCGATCGGCCAGAGCCGCGCTTTCCCGCAAGTCAGGAGGCTGTGGCAGCGAAGGCGATCGCGGAGCGGCTGGACGCCCTCGAGGTCGGCTCCGACGACCTGGCCCTCTGCGGTGGAGCCTGCGGAGGCGACATTCTTTTCGCCGAGGCGTGCCGCGAGCGGGGTGTGAGACTCGAGGTGCGTTTGCCATTCGAAGAGCCCGAGTTCCTGGCAGAGTCGGTTTCGTTCGCCGGCGAGGGTTGGGTTCAGCGGTTCTACGAGGTCAAGAAGTACGCGGACAAGGGCTTCTTTATCGCCACCCGCGAGCTCGGCGTGGCCCCCATCTCCACGAGCCCGTTCGCCCGCAACAACATCTGGCAGTTATACTCCGCCCTGGCTTGGGGACCGGAAAAGGTGCACTTCCTGGCCCTCTGGGACGGAAAGGCGGGAGACGGTCCCGGGGGCACGCAGCACATGCACGACGAGGTGCGCAAGCGTGCTGGACGTGTCAGCGTTATCGACACCAAGACCCTGTGGACCGGAGGTGGAGCATGACGCTGCTGGACAGATTGAGCTCACCTGGACCCAAGCGTATGCTGGCGCTCGACGGCGGTGGGATACGCGGTGCCATCACCCTGGGATTCCTGGAGAAGATTGAATCCATTCTGCGCGAACGCCATGCAAATCCGAATCTCAAGCTGCGGGACTACTTCGACCTCGTCGGCGGAACGAGCACGGGATCGATCATCGCGGCGAGCCTCGCCATGGGAATGGATGCCAGCGAGTTGACCGACATGTATCTCCGATTGGGCGGAAGGGTATTCGGTAAGAAGAAATGGAAGAAATGGGAGGCGTTATTTGATGTCGGTCCGCTGCAGGAAGAGCTCGCAACTGCCTTCGGCGACCGGACGCTCGGTGATCCCTCGCTTACGACGGGCTTATGCATCGTGGCCAAGCGTGCCGATACACGCAGCACCTGGCCGCTGATCAACCATCCGCTCGGCAAGTACTACGAAGACAACAAGGACATCCCCCTCCGCGAGGCCGTGCGAGCCAGCACGGCGGCGCCGGTCTATTTCGTCCCTGAGAAACTGGAGGTCGGTCGCGGACAGGTCGGCGCCTTCGTCGACGGCGGCGTCAGCATGTTCAATAACCCGGGCCTGCAGCTCCTGTACGTCGCAACGTTGAAGGGATTTCCTTTCCACTGGCAAACCGGCAAGGAACGTTTACTGCTGGTCTCGATCGGCACCGGCTACTGGAGCGAGAAGCTGCCGGTGGATGACGTCGCCGGCGCCAAGGCCTGGGACTGGGCGTCGCAAGTGCCCGCGATGCTCATGGAGGACGCGAGCTGGCAGAATCAGCTCATCCTGCAGTGGCTCTCCGACAGCCCGACCCCCTGGGAGATCGATTCCGAGATCGGCGACCTGTCCGAGGACTTCCTGCTGGGCGAGCCGGCGCTCAGCTACGTCCGCTATAACGCCCGGCTAGAGCGAGAGGCTCTGGAAGAATATGGACTCGGCCACCTCGCTCCCCGGCTCAAATCGCTACGCGAGATGAGCGAGGGTCACAACGCCCGTAATCTCGCCGACATCGGCGCCGCCTTCGCCGAGCGAATGGTCGCCTCTGACCACTTCCCCTCGGCCTTTGACCTCAGCGGCTAGGAACGCGCCTAAAACAGACGCAGCTGCAGCCGCAGGAGCCGGCCCGGCTGCGGAAGCCCGCACTGATCGAAGACCGCCGCGTCGCCGACGTTGTCGGCGGCCAGCACCAGCTCGACCTGGCGCCCGGGAGCGGCCAACGCGAAGCCGCGAGCCAGCTCCAGATCGAGCCAGCTGTCGGCGTCCAGCCGGACGTTCGCATCCAGGTCGGGGTTCACGCAGTAGCGCGGCCCGACGTGCCGCAGCCGCGCCGCGCCGTGCAGCTCCAGCGGCAGCAGAGCGGAAAGCTGCAGCCCGCCGGCGATCCACGGCTGGTACTCGGGACGGGTCTGACCGGCCGGCGCGCTCGGATCGTCCAGGCTCACATCCTTCAGAGTGAGATCGCCGGCCAGCGAGAAGCGATCCCATTCGTAATTGGCGAGCAGCTCGACGCCGACGCTCGTGATCTCGTCGCGGTTCTGGCGTTGGAAGCGCCCGTCGGCCAGGCTCACCCGCACGATCGCGTCGGTCAGGCGCTGGTAGAACGTCACGGCCTGCGCTTCCAGTGCGCCGAGGTTGGCCGTGAGCCCCAGCTCCGCCACGCCCAGCACCTCGGGATCCAGGTTCTCGTTCACCACGAAGCGACCCAGCGCGCCCGAGTACAATTCGCGCAGCGCCGGAAAGCGCACCCGTCGGCTCACCCCGCCGTGTAACAACACGCCGCCACTTCCCAGCGCGACGGTACCGCCGGCCCGCGCACCCCAGTCGACGAGCGCGTCGCGCGCGGGCCGGCCACCGGTCTCGGGCGTGTCGGCACCGTCGATGCTCAGCCCGGCGCTCACGCGCGCCCGTGGCGTTCCGCGAGCGCCGACGCGTAACGGCTGCTCCGCCTCGAGGCCGAAGCTCCAGAGCCGCTGCCGGTAGGTCGCGCGCTCGTCGGGCTCGATCAGCTCCTTGTGGCGCGTCTCGGCGACGGTGAGCGCGCCCCGCAAGATGCCGCGGCCCAGCGTGTGGTCGCCGAGCAGCCGCAGCGTGATCGTCCGATCGTCCCCCTTTTCGCCACCGGCGATCGAGTCGAAGGCCAGAGTCTCGTAAGTGTGGATGTTCGTCTCGCCGAAATCGAGACCGAGGCTCGCCTCGAGGTCGCCCGCGCCCAACGGCGTGCGGCCCCAGGCGGTGCCCGCAGACAGCGCCGTCACCCAGCGCGAGGTTCGGGGATATCGCCAGAGCCGCGGCTCCTGGACGTCCAGCTCGGGCGGCACGCCCCGCTCCGCCGCGAACCCGAACGACGACAGCGACAGCCAGCGCCCGTCCTTGCGCTGGTAACGCGCGACCAGATACCCGTTCCCTTCCTCGAAGTCGCTGTTCAGTCGGTCGTCGGACGACAACGGCTGAGCGATGCCCGAGGCGAGCGGCAGTGACGAGCGATTGCGGTAGCCGCCGCCGAGGCGGACCATCAGGTCACCGCCGTCGCCAGCGAACCGGGTGCCCAGACCCAGAGCGGCGCCGCCGTTGCCCCGATGATCCAACCCGGAATTGAACTGAAGCCCGGGCGGCTCGCCGGCGGCCGCGGACCCCTCGCCCAGCGTGACCAGCACCACGCCACCCAGCGCGTTCGGACCGTGCAGCACCGACGACAGCCCGCGCACCACCGTCAGCTCGCGGGCTGCCGTCAACGGGATGACGGAGAGATCGGTTCGGTTGTCCCACCCCAGCGTAAGCGGCACGCCGTCGACCAGCACCGCCACCTGCCGCGACTCCATTCCACGCAACTGCGGTTGCGCTTCGCCCCGGGAGTTCTCGCGGATCATGATCAGCGGCATGCGCCGCAGCACTTCTTCGAGCGTGGGCGCGGGAGGTGACGGCAGAGAATCGAGGGCGGCGCGGATGGCGCTCGCACCGCCCGCCGTGGCGACGGGCCGAGTGACCTGGACGGTGAGGCCGCGAACGGTGAAGACGCTGTCGGCCGGCGGAACGGTGTCGCGAGGCTCCTGGGCCGCGACGGCCGGCGGCAGGAGAATCGACGCCGACCACACCACGGCGGCAACGAGCGCCACGGCCCGAGGACGCGACGCACGCCGCTCGGGCCGCAGCACCGGGATGAGACTCCGCCGCATCAACCGATTGAGACGGGGCGGCGCGCCCGGATGAAGGCGGAGACGATGCGGCCCTCGGCCAGCCAGCTCTCCTTCACCT
>CAYGAJ010000200.1:0-4925 GCA_964347815.1 uncultured Gemmatimonadota bacterium
GCGGCTCGATGTCGACGAACACGGGCCGGGCGCCGAGCCGCGCGATGACGCCCCCGGTGGCGAAGAACGAATAGGCGCTGGTGATCACCTCGTCGCCCGGGCCCACCTCGAGTGCCATCAGGGCGACCAACAGCGCGTCGGTCCCCGACGAGACCCCCACGCCGAAGCGCGCGCCGCATAGCTCGGCCACCTCGCGCTCGAGCGCCTCGACCTCGGGCCCCAGGATGAACCGCTGAGTCTCGAGCACGCCGTCGATGGCAGCCCGCACCTCGGTCGATATCGAGCGGTGCTCCGCGCCCAGGTCCAGCAGCGGTACTCTCATCTGAGACCTTCATTGGGGTTCGTTGGGGCAGGGGGTAGCGTCAAACTAAGGTGCTTGGACGCGGGTTGGCGAGGGCAGAGCCGATCTGACCCTCCGCCGTTGAGACCCGGTTGATTGCTCGCCGCCAGACTGCTGCCATGGTGTGCGTAAGGCCGGGACTGCCGGCGACCGCCTTGTCGGGCTGCTCGCGGCGTGGCGATATTGACCGCGGAGGTGGATCATGGCATCGGAACCGACGACGCGGCGGTTCACGGTCGAGGAGTATTACCGGATGGCCGAGGCGGGCATCCTCGGCGAGGACGATCGGGTCGAGCTGCTGGACGGCGAGATCGTCCAGATGAGCCCGATCGGCAGCCGCCACGCGGGCACGGTGGACCGGCTGGGCGAGGCGCTCAGGCAAGGAGCCGGCACGCAGGCCGTCGTCCGAGTCCAGAACCCGATCCGCCTGAGCGACACGTCCGAGCCGCAACCTGACCTCTGCCTGCTCCGACCGCGGGCCGACTATTACACCGGTAGACATCCGGGGCCCGATGACGTTCTTCTCGTGATCGAGGTCGCCGACGCCTCGCTCCGCTACGACCGCGATGTAAAGATCCCCGCGTACGCCCGGGCCGGCGTCCCGGAGGTCTGGCTCTTCGATCTGACGGGGAGGCGGATCTACGCTTACCGAGAACCGTCTGGGGATGGTTATCGGTCGGTGACCGAGCTGAAGGCCGGCGACGAGTTGTCACTGGCGACCCTACGCGCGGTAAGAGTGAGGGCGAGCGAGGTCCTGCTGTGATCCAATCGCTGCTCGACGCGGTCGCCAGCCGGAACCGGCTCGTCCTGGCGACCTACACCGCCGCCCTCCTCGTCGTCACCCTGGCGCCACTTCCCGGCCCGGCCTACCCGCCCACGGTCGCCGACAAGTTCGTCCACCTGATCTTGTTCGGCGGGCTGGCCGTCCTTCTGTATGGAAACTTCGTCGGTGGCCGACGCGGCCCCGCGCTGGTGGCCTCGGTCATCGGCAGCGTGTCCGTCGCCGGGGTCGTCGAGCTGCTTCAAGGCCTTCTGCCCTACCGGCACGAAGACATCTGGGACTTGATCGCGGGAGCGGTGGGAGCGGTCCTGGCGGCGCTTTTGATCGCCTGGGGCGCCAGATCGCGCCCACAAAGAAGTGAGGTTGCCGGGCCCTAGCGGGTCGCCCGCGCCGCCGCGGACCTGCAGCGGCTCAGCGCGTGTCCGACGACTCGCCGTAGGCGTTTGGCCGCTTTTTTCTCTGTGCGGGGTCGCCGGGTGCGCGGCCCTTTTTGATCTCGGGCGGCTTGGCGCTCTCCGTCACCTGGTTCATGAGCTCGCGAATCTCGCGCTCGATCTCGTTGATACGCAGCTGCCCCACGGCCAGGTTGACCCCACCTTCGGCAACGCCCTGACAGACAGTGTGGAACTCGCGGACTTTCTTGAGGAGAACGTTGACCCAGTGGCGGAACAGGTGATCGTGTCGACGCTCGGCCAGCCCCTCCGGCGCGCCCTCGGCCACCGAGCCGCGCGCAGGGGTCAACGCGTTTCGAGCCAAGAGCAGACCTATGAGCAGTCCAAGAGCCACGCGTGGAACGGTGTCTTCCACAAGGGCGAGTATCGCCCCCAGGGCGACCACCTCGATGACGACGAGGGGGCCGCGGAGACTATCATCCATTGAGCCTCTCCAATTGCTCCGGCGGGACGAAGAGCCTCAAGCGATTCTTCTTCGATTTACAGGCTGAGCGAAATATAGCGGGGCGGTTCTGCCGCCACCAGACGGCCCCGGGGTCGGCGGCACCCCCCGTCAGAATGACGCCGTCCCACGGCCCGACTCGGTCAGCCTGACCGCCCGGCGCCGGCGCAGCTCCGACAGGTTCGGCGTCTGCTTGCGCGCGGGCCTGGCACCGAACCTGCGAAATCGCAGCGCGCCTCCCAGCCGGCCCCCCTCGAGTTTGCGCCAACAGCGGGCGGTGGTGTGTCGAAGTGGTGAATCTCGGTTTCGAATTGGAACGTGAAGTTTCGCCCGCCACTTATCTCTGGAATCACCGAACGGAGTTGCCCGAGACGGCCGTGAGCGCGGCTGTCCTGGCCGGTATCCAGACCGGTCGTGCGCTCGAGGCGTGCGATTGGGGCGGAGCGCGTCGAGCCTGGCGTGAAGTGATCGCGGCGGCGCGTCGGGCCGGCAGGGAGGCCCGCTGCCAGAAGTTGACCATGAGGCGCTTCCTGGCGGAGTTGGGTCAGGCGCGGGAGGCGGTTGAGACCGTGCTTTTCGACGGGCGTCTGCCGCCCGACCTGGCAGCGGACGCGGCGCGGCGCGCGTCGAAGATGTGGGCGCGAGTGGTGGAGCACGGCCTGGCCGCTTACTGGCGCCGGACGCCGGCGCGGCGTCGCCGTTGACGGCCGGCCAGTCGAACAGAACTTGCCGATGGCGACAGTGTAGGTAGCTTAGAACGGCAGGGTGTCGCGGCAGGCCGGCTCGGGCCTGGAGGTCAGGATGACGAAGAAGAACGTACTCGGCCGCGTAGGCGCGGCGATAGCTTTGGTGCTTGCCATCGGTGTCGCGGTCGGCTGCGGGAAGAAGGTGCGCCGCATCGATCCGGAAACGACGATCGATCTGAGCGGCTTTTGGAACGACGCCGACTCGAGGCAGGTGGCCTCCGAGATGATCGCGGACTGTCTCACCCACCCCTGGATCCAGCAACACGCTCTGAATAACGGGACGAAGCCGGTGGTCATCGTCGGCATCGTTCGCAACCGCAGCATGGAGCACATCGCGACCGGCACGTTCATTCGTGACCTGGAGCGCGCCTTCATCAACTCGGGGCAAGTCCGCGTCGTGGCCAACCCGCTGGAGCGCGAAGAGCTGCGCGGCGAGCGGGAGGACCAACAGGAATGGGCGACGGACGCGACGCGAAAGCGGCTTCGTGCCGAGACCGGCGCCGACTACATGCTGAACGGTGTGATCGATGTGATCGTCGACCGCGAGGGGGGCCACCAGGTGAAGTTTTATCAGGTGGATCTGTACCTCACCGGAATCGAATCGAACGAGCGGACCTGGGTCGGCCAGACGAAGATCAAGAAAGAGATCACGCGCGGCGGCCTGGGGCTTTGACGGTAGGTCGGCTCCTCTAGATTCACGAAGGCTCGAGGCCGATGCGCTGGACGTGGCCGCTTCTGGCCGTCCTGCCGGCGCTGGCGGGTTGCGCCGGTCACGCCAGGACTATGGCGGATGTGCGCGCCGCTCTCGTCCACAACGACGTGGAAGAGGCGCGGGCGATCTTGGCCGAGGCGGGGCGGGGGACGGACGACCTGCTTTTCGCGCTTGAGGACGGGTTGCTGCTCCACTACGCCGGCGACCCGCAGCTGAGCAACGAGCGCTTCGCGTTCGCCGAAGCCCGCGTCGATGACCTGTACACCAAGAGCATCACCCGCGCGGCGCTCTCCCTCGTGACCTCCGATCTCGTGCTCCGCTTCGAGCCTCGGGGCATCGAGAACTTCTTGATCAACTACTATCGAGCGATGAACTACCTGGCGCTGGGCCAGCCGGAGGAGGCCTGGGTGGAGTGGCGGGCCCTAGCGACGAAGCTGCAGTTCAGTCGCGATCAGAGCGAGGCGCCTTACGTCGATCCGGCGTTCTTCAACCACCTCGTGGGCCTGGGATTGGAGCTCGACGACCCCAGCAACGCCTACGCCTCGTTGCGTCGCGCCGAGGCTGGCTATCGCGCCGAGGCAGCCGGGGCGCCCGGCGACCTCGTGGAAGACTTGGTCCGGTTGGCCAGGGCGTTGGGCTTCGCCGATCACGTCGAGGAATACGAAAGCCGTTACGCGTTGCGTGACTCGCCGTCGTCCGGTCGGACGGAGCACTCGAGGCGTGACGCGTCGACCTACCCGCGGGAGTGGGGGGAGATCGTGCTGGTGGTCGAAGACGGTCTGGTCGCGCCGATCGAGGAGGTGCAGGTCTTCATCCCCATTACCACCGAGCGGGCCCACCACGTCTACGCCGGGAGCAGCGAGTCGCGCCTGCGGCTGGCCGAGTCGCTGTCCCGGGAGTATGAAGCGGGTCGTTACCACAAAGTAGACAAGCGGTGGAGCCGGCGGCCGGAGATCGCCTACGTCCTGCCGCTCTCGTTCCCGGTCTTTGGCCAGGGTGTCTCCGTGGTCCGGCGGCTGGAGGTCGCCGCGGCCGGGGACACGGTGGCCGGGCGTGTCGCTCTCGACGTGAGTGCGATGCAAGGCGCCGCGTTCGATGACCGGCGATTGGGGATTTACGCGAAGACCATCGCTCGGGCTCTGGTCAAGTCCGTGGCCGCGGCCAAGCTCAAAGAGAAGGCGGAAGAGGAAGGTGGGGAGGCAGCTGGCGATGTCGTCGGCGTGCTGGCCAACGTGGTGAACGTGCTCACGGAACGCGCCGACACGCGGACCTGGTTGGGCTTGCCCGATCGGATCTGGATCTCGCGGCTGCGTGTGCCTCCGGGGACGCACGAGGTCACCGTGTTTCGGGGTAGCGGTTCCGAAGTCTCGCTCGGCGCCATCGAAGTACGGCCGGGTGAGCGGCGGTTTGTCAGCTATCGAGTGTTCTACTAATCGCCATCATTCACCACTT
>CAYGAJ010000201.1:0-3421 GCA_964347815.1 uncultured Gemmatimonadota bacterium
GGAGCCGCACGACGTACTGAACGTCGAGCTCGTCGCGCCAGACGCCGTAGATCTTCTCGCCTCGGAAGATGCGCGGCGCGAACCGGGCCGGCATCGAGATGACTCCCAGCAGCCGCCCTTCCGAGTCGAAGATGTCCCAGTCACGGGCGCCGGCATCCTCGATCAGGTTGTAAGATTCCAGCTCCTCTTCGCTCAGCTCGGAGGCGGCCTGGATGTGCTGGACCCAGATCGTGCCGACCGGACCCGCGGCGATGGTCGAGAAGGCGGGGAAGACGTCGCCGAACTTGACCATGTTGCGGAGCTGGGACAACGCCTCCGGGGGCACTCCGGCCTCTCCCCACGTTCGTTCCAGAAAGTCGATGACGACCTGCCGGTCCTGGTCGGCTACGGGCTTGGCTTCAAACGGCTTCCGAATGAGTCGCTCGAGCGCGCCGTCCGGACCGTAGACACCGATCTCGTACCGATCGTTCACCCCGAACAGGAGCCTCATCTCGTCGGTGAGCTCCCAAACCGGCTCCGGCGAATAGATGTTGATCTCCGGGACCGCGCCACCCAGCTTGAACGTCTCGCCGGACGCGAACGTCTTCAGTGTGTCGACCACGGTTCCGTCCGGCTCGATCACGACGATCGCGTCGATCATCTCCGGGGTCGGTTGGCCGGGCAGGGCAAGTGGGCGCAGCTGCTCGGCCAGGATGCCCGACGGCGTGGCCCGGAACTGCATCGGCAGCCCATTCTCCAGCGAGAGCCGGAAACTGCCCAGGCTGGCTCCGTCCGGGGCGTAGCGGTTCACCCGCTGGTTCTGCATGTCGGGAACCAGCAGGGTATCGCCGGGGCCCATCAATACGAAGATCGCCCCCTGCAACTCGCCGGGGCCGCCGCCCCTCTTGCCGATTGTGCTCTGATAACTTCCGTCCGGCGCGTAGACCTGAATGTGCTGGGCCTGGGCGTCGAGCACGAAAATCCGGCCCTCCGAGTCCACGGTGATGCCACCGATTTGCCCGAATTGATACTCCGGGGACCCCTCCAGGGCGCCGATCTGGATCTCCTCCTCTACCATCCAGCCCTCGCCGGCCCCCCAGACGCCTTCGGCGGGGTTGGTGACGACGGCGACGCCGGCACTGTCGGTCACGGAGCCCGCCCAACGACTCTCCCCGCCGCCACATGCGGTGAGGGCGAACGACAGCAACGCGAAAACAACGATCTTTGACTTGGCCATTTGATAGCTATCCCGGTGGAGGTTGTTCGAAACTTCCTGCGGTTGTTGCGGCGACGTGCGGACGCCGCGAGCCGAGAACGATTACGATTCGTGACAGGGACGGGTGAGCGACGCGGCGAGCCGATCTCGTTTGTTCCCGTCTGTCTCGTCAGCTACCTAAGATACACGATTAGAGCGCTCGTATTCAGCCCCGGGGGTGTGCTCCAGCGCGAATAAACGCGGCTGTCGAGAGACCGGCTCGGGATCTCCGGCGTCGGAGGGGGCCGAGAGGATGATGAAGGGCGGCGGGCCTCGTGAGCCGCGCCGCCCCCCTGCGCAGAACCGTCTAACCCTCGCGCTTGCTCGAGTGAAGCGCGAAAGCCGCGCCCTGCGGGTCCAGGCACTGGACGATGAAGTCGCCGCCGGGCACCTCCATGGGGCCGTTCAGCACCTGGCCGCCCAGCTTCTTCACCATCTCGACGGATTTGTGCACGTCGTCCACCATCGCATAGAGGAGCCAGGCGGGCGGCCCCGGCATCTCGGCCGTCTTGTTGAACATCCCGCCCAGCGGCATGCCCCCGCGGCCGTACATCTGATAGATGCCGGCCTCGCCCATGTCCATCGCTTCGGTCTTCTCCCAGCCGAATAGGGCGTTGTAGAAGTCGAAAGCGGCTTCATGATCGGTGGTAGCGAGCTCATGCCACGAGAAGTCGCCCCGCCTTGGCGGTCCTTCGCGGGGCGGCGGCGTCTCACCCGCCGTCTGGTAGACGGCAAAGGCGGCACCCTGCGGGTCGCAGAGCACGGCGAAGCGCCCGGCGTTGGGAATGTCGGTGGGCTCTTTCAGCACCTTGCCGCCAAGCCTTTCAGCCTGCTTGACCGTGGCATCGACATCCGCCGTGCCGACGTAAGGCAGCCAGTGGGGCGGCACCCCGGCGGCTTTGACGTCCTCCGGGAACTTCATGACGCCGCCGATCGGGTTCTCGCCGACCATCCACATGGTGTAGGGTGATTCACCCTCCCCCCAATCCGTGGTGCCCCAACCGATCAGCTTCGTGTAGAACGCCATGGCGGCGCCGGGGTCATTGGTCAGCAACTCGTACCAGACGAAACGTCCGCGGGACTCGGTGCTGGACATGGATACCTCCTTGGCAGGGGCTGGACCGCGCCGCGCACGACGCGTTGCTAGCTTCGGAAGCCGTAGGGCCTCCAAGATGCAGGCACCGGGGCGAGTGTGCTAGTAGACGTGTCTCGTCCTGGTTTCACCCCCGGCCCTGTTGGTACCTTGTATTCAGGTCTGGAGAGGAGGTCGTAAGACATGGCTCGAGCGAGCGCAGCGATAGAGGAGTTCCTCGCTCAGAGACGTATCGCCGTCGCCGGCGTGTCGAGGAACAAGAACGAGGCGGCGAACGCCGTGTATCGCAAACTGCGTGGTGCGGGCTACGAGGTTTTCGCCGTCAACCCGAACGCGCAGACGGTCGAGGGCGATCCGTGTTACCCGGACTTGCGCTCGGTGCCCGGCGGCATCGATGGCGTGGTAATCGCGACGCATCCGGCGGTGAGCGAGCAGGTGGCGCAAGAGTGTGCGCAACTGGGGGTCTCTCGGGTCTGGATGCACCGATCGTTCGGTCAGGGAAGCGTGTCGGAAGAGGCGGTCGAAATCTGTCGGGAGAATGGGATCGCGGTCATCGCCGGCGGCTGTCCGTTGATGTTCTGCGACCCGGTTGACATCGGCCACCGCTGCATGCGCTGGATCCTCGGTGTGAGCGGCCGTCTCCCGTCGAACGATTAGAGAGCCGACGCGGCTGAACTGAGCTACGGACTCCATGCGAGTCATCGCGGCGCCGGCGGAACACGCTCCGGATCTCACGATCGATGCGGTGGTGATCGAGGACGACACGTGCCACGTCCTCGGCACCGAGCCGGTGGCGCGAGTCACGCGCGAGCCTCCGCGGCGTCTTCTCGCGCGCGCCGCTTCTGCGCAACCGGCGGAGCCGGGCCACGTGGTGGTCAGGCCGGGGATGCCGCTGCGGTTTCACGCCGTGGTGCACGATCTCGGCGTCCAGCCCTCGTGGCGCGAGGCCTGGGTCGAGGCGGCGCTCGCCGCGGTCTTCCGCGAAGTGGAGCTTCGACGTCTGCGCACCGTATCGCTGCCCCCGCTGGGCTGCCTCCACGGCGAATTACGCGTGGAGCGCTTCGCCCAACTGCTGGCCGCGACGCTCGAGCGCC
>CAYGAJ010000201.1:3521-4921 GCA_964347815.1 uncultured Gemmatimonadota bacterium
CAGGGCGCGCTCCAGCATCGCCCGGTCTTCCAGGCGCGCGAACAGCTCCTCGGGCGTCGCTTCGGATCCCCAGCCCGCGTGCCAACCGAGCTCGTCGAGCGACAAGAACTCGGCGGGCTCACCCACCCGACGTCTGTGCTGCCGGCGCACGGCGTTGCGAGCGATGGTCAGGACCCAGGCCCGGGCCGATTCGCCTCCGCGGAACGTGCCCGCGCTCCGCCACGCGGCAAGAAAGGTCTCCTGCAACGCGTCCTCTGCGTCGGCCCGTTCGGACGTCAGGGTCTGTATGAAGCGGAACACGGATGCCTGATGCCGCTCCACGAACTCTTCGAACGCCGAACCCTCGCCCGACGCGCTGCGGCGAAGCAGGCCCTGGTCCGACTCGATCAACAGCGCTCCCAGCTACAGGTGCGGAGACCGAACAGCGTGTACGAGGGGCAAGAGCCGATCAGGCCCGTCAGCAACGGCAAGACACCGAGCAACCCCCACGCTGTCTTGGGGCCGGCAAAGGCGAGGGCCAGCAGGCCGAGCCCCAGAACGATGCGGAGACCGCGGTCGATTCGGTGCTCGTTTCGAGGCAGGACTTTCGATGGCATGTTTTTCCGCTCCGTGTTGTATCGTGACAGGCTTGTGGGCGCCAGATCCCGTTCACCTCTTCACCGCTAGAGAGCCAGGGGGCAGCCGAAAAGATTCGCCCCCTGCGGGTCACGCGGGGATGTTAGACAGCGGAGCGCTGGGGACATAGATTACAGGTTGCGAGGCCG
The DNA here is from genome assembly GCA_964347815.1 of uncultured Gemmatimonadota bacterium. Taxonomy (GTDB): domain Bacteria; phylum Gemmatimonadota; class Gemmatimonadetes; order Palauibacterales; family KS3-K002; genus CAYGAJ01. The sequence goes on from CAYGAJ010000201.1 coordinate 4,286, forward strand.
AACATGCCAAGAGGACCCGTAGTCAACACAGGCGATACGCGCCGGATCGAGGGGCCGGGGCCACGTGAGCCACGGCTCTCCGTGCCCTCCTACACATATCGGCCTCCCGCTCGGTCCCTGCCGGAAGACGTCCGCCCGAGCATATTCGCTCCACCCAACTCAGCCCAATCGTAACGTCGGCGGCCCCGGGGCCCGAGTGGCGGTCTGAGGCCACTCGGTAGCCGAGCTATCGCCAGGTTCCGGACTTCGTCCGCCATCCCCAGTACCCGGAGCCACACCCCCGGAGGTCGCCCATGCGGTGGGTCGATCGAGTTCGACGAGGGAGAGGCAACGGACGAGACCAAGAAGGCTGAGTGGAGAGGACATAATGGCTGAGATCACAGTTGCGGCCGATCAGGTGTTTCCGATTCTCAAACAGAACATCCTGGTAGACGGCTTCCATATCGTGATCGACCTGGAGCGCTCGCACGGGTCGATCATCGTCGATGCGCTCGAGGGTCGTAAGTACCTCGACTGCTACGGATATTTCGCCACGCTTCCGGTCGGCCACAACCACCCGAAGCTGGAGGATGACGGGTTTCGTCAGTCGCTGATGACGGCGGCGCTTTCCAACCCGGCCAACAGCGACATCTACTC
>CAYGAJ010000202.1:0-4901 GCA_964347815.1 uncultured Gemmatimonadota bacterium
CTCACGGTAATCCTCCTAATTCAGAAGGGACACTCCCCGTTCTACTGCGGGCAGGTCCTGTTCGGTCTGCGATGGTTGGACGGAAGAATACAAGACATTCGCGGAGGCGGCGCAAGCCCCGGTAGGCGGTAAGATGTTGACGGTAGACGGTTGAGGGCTACCGGTTGAAGCGTCGATCAGCGCAGCTGGAGGACGTCCCGCGTGACCAGATCGAGGTAGCTGCGGTAACCTCCATCGGCCTGGGCGGCGACCAGGCTCTCGATCGTTTGAAGTAGCTGGACGCTGTAGTACCCGGGCACCGCTTCCGGGTGAAGATAGCCGAAGTTACGGCCGAAGAAGCTGCGGATGATCACGCTCTTCTCATCGCGTGGCAACCGCTGAAGGTTCTCGGCGTAACGACCGAAGCTGCCGGCACGCATCAGGTAGAACTCGACGTTGGAGGTGTAGAACGCCGACACCTGGATTCCGCGCTCGGACAGCAGATCGCCGATGGAGACGAGGGCGTGATCGCCGGCAAAGTCACCGACGACCGGGACCACGAGGTCGCGCTCCTGCAGCGATTTCAGGAACCGGTAGGAACCCTCGTCGGCCAGGTAGCTGGCCTGGCGCCCGCTCAAGTCCGTTTCCAGCAGCAGCTGGCGGTAGGTTGGGTAGTACGGCCGGGGTCGGCGGCCGTGGCTCGTGAAGCGGAGGTTCAGATCCTCGCGGATGAAGGTGGAGTGGAAGCGACGTATCGTCGCCAGATCGGCCTCGCTGAGCGGTATCCCGAACCGGACCACGGCCGCCGCCACCGCTGCCTGCACAAGCTCGGCTTCATCCGGGTTCGGCTCCACCGCCTCCACGTACTCGATCAGCTCGCCGATGCTACGATCCGTCCAGGCGGCCGCGTCCGCCGGCGGGCGTCTGCCGAGCAGCAGGCAAAGGTACTCGAGCCGATTCTCCGCCAGCTCGAAGATCGACTTGAACATCAGGTGCTGGAGAAGGTTGTCCCGGCGGATATCGATGATGAAGGCGATCGACGGGCGGATCGCGGCGATGTAGGAGAAGTTCTGATCGGGCCCCACGCCGATGTACGCGCCGCCACTCACCCAAAGCTCGCGCAGCTTGTCCAGCACGTGCAGGTAGGACGTCTCGTTGGAAATCAGGTTGTCGGTATCGAAGTAGCCGCTGGGTTCGGAGAGGCGCTCGATCAGCTGCGCGAACGACGAATCGGTCTCGACCAGGGCGGCGCGTTCCATGAGCGCCTGGGATGCGGTGTCGCGCGCATCGAGGCACGCAACCGCCAGCAACACCAGCGGCAGCCTGAGAACTCTCACGCCGTGCAAGCTCTTCGCTTCGCCATCCGCGGTATACTCCTTCTCCACTGCCGCCGGCCGCGGCCGGCAGCCCGACGCACTGTAGCGCCGCAGAGCAGCCACGCCCAGCCGGTCGAAGATGACTCCGGAGACGACTTCGGAAAACCCCCGAGCGTCAGCCCGGTCGGGATCGGAGGCGACTGGACGGGGCTCGCCCTGCGGACGGGTACGACCGGCGGTGTCTACGGCCTCGTGGTCGCGCTCACGAGCTGCCGGCGTGCAGGTCGTTGCCCGCCGCCAGATAAAGCTTGATCCAGCCCGTCACGTCCTGACAGTGCTGGTTAGACAGCTTCTTGTTGGCGATCTTGCGGATCCAGGTGTTGTCGAGCCAGTTGGGCACGCGCCGCAAGTTCAGCGCGATCACGTCCACGTCGGTCAGGCAGACGTCGGCGCTTTGCACCTGCGAGGCGGCCAGCTTCGCACCGCGCGGCACCGGCGAGTGATTCACCCGTACGGCCACCGGTGAGCGGAGCCGCGCCTGGCCGCTCGTCGAGTACTGTGGAACGCCCCGCGTCTTCTGGTAGCGTACGCGAAGACGCATCTCGAGCGTCAGGTTCGGACAGTCGAACCCCCTGAGGTCCGGTCGGGACAGGGTGACGTGCTCTCCCTTCTTGCTCTGTTTGATCGGGAAGGCGCTGCCGATCCCCAGCTGGAGCACCTGGCGCAGCTGGTCCTCGCTGGCGACGGCGCACGGATCGACGGTCGTGCGGGTTACGAGCGCCAGGCGATTGGGCCTGCGCTTCGTCATCTGGGCGAAACTGTCGGCTGTTAACGGGCCGGCGACCACGCCGGCCAGGAGCGCGAGGACGACGCCTGACCTTGAAGTGTTTCGTGATGACATAGGGTCACCTCCACGGTTGGGGTGTCTTTCACCCTGAGTCGCCCGACGCCGCCGAACGTTACAGCGCGTCCAACCGCCGGTCGCGGACCACAGGCCCGGCCATGCCAACCCGCCCGCGCCGACGGGTCGCGCCCAGACGAGGTCGCGAAGAGTGGGGGTCCGCCTGTAGGTTGTACGGAATCGTTTTCCACGGCGCGGAGGAAAAGATGGTCCGTTCTATCTTTGCGACCCTGTTAACCGCCCTCCTGGCCGCGGCATGCGAGCCGGGCGCGTCCGGTCTCGCCGTCGGAGAGATCGAGTTTGCCGCCGGCTCGGGTAGCGCCGAGCCGAACCTGCACGTGACCCCGGATGGCCGGGTCCTGCTGACCTGGCTGGAGCCGTCGAGCGACGAGCGGCACGCGCTGCGGGCGGCGGTTCGAAGCGGCGATCGGTGGTCCGCGCCAACGACGATCCATGAGAGCGACAAATTCTTCGTCAACTGGGCCGACTTCCCGTCGCTCGTCGAATTGAGCGATGGCGCCTGGCTGGTCCACTGGTTGGAGAAGGTCACCGGCGGCACGTACGCCTACCACGTCCGCGTGGCGATCTCGAAGGATGGCGGGGCGTCGTGGGGTGCTCCGCTCACGCCGCACCGAGACGACTCACCCACAGAACACGGCTTCGTGTCGATGGTCTCGCTGGACGATGGAGCGGCGGCGCTGGTTTGGCTGGATGGGCGCGCGATGAAGGTCGAGGGTGCCGAGGGGCATGAAGGCATCGACATGGGTGAGATGAGCCTTCGGGCGACGACGATCGATTCTGACGGGGCGCTGGGAGCCGACGTGCTCCTGGATTCACGGACCTGCGAATGCTGTCAGACGTCGCTCGTCCGAACCGAAAGCGCCCTGGTGGCCGCCTACCGCGATCGAAGCGAGGAGGAGATCCGGGACATCGCCGTCACCCGCTACGTTGATGGTGCGTGGACCGAGCCGACGCACGTGGCCGCTGATAACTGGTACTACCCGGGCTGTCCGGTGAACGGCCCCCAGCTCGCGGCTCGCGGCGATACCGTGGCAGTCGCGTGGTTTACGGCTCCGGAACGGAAAGCCGCCGTCTTCGTCGCCTACTCCTTCGACGGTGGCGCGTCGTTCCAGGCACCGGTTCGCCTGGATGGCGGCGACGCCCTCGGACGGGTCGACATCGAGCTGATGTCCGACCACAGCGCCGTCGTGGTCTGGATGGAGCGCACCGAATCGGCGGCCGAAATTCGCGCTCGTCTCGTGACTCCGACTGGGATGTTGGGCGCGCCCGCTGTGGTCGCGCAGACATCGGAAGCTCGGGCCAGCGGCTTTCCGCGCATCACTCGCGCCGGGGATGATCTCATAGTCGCCTGGACCGTGATCGGCGAGGGTGCCGGCGTCAAAGTGGCGTCGGTACGGCGCGTTCGCTGACGGCCAAGAAGGATTCGATCACCGGCGCTACCCCGTCGCCAATTCACAGCGATATCACGTTCACGCCAGAACACGGAGGTTCAGTATGTCGGTCTGCTGTGCGCGTTCGCGCCGCCACGCCCGCGCGTTTTGGGTTTGGACCGTCGTGGGCGCCGCTTCCCTCAGCCTGTTGACCACGGTGGGACAGGACGCCCACGCCCAGCAAAAGGACCTCCCCAGCATCGCCGAACGCGTCAAGGGTATGCAACGGCTGGCCGGCTTCTTCGACCTCTATTGGGACGCGGTCGCGGGGAAGCTGTTCTGGGAGATCGATCGCTGGGAAGACGAGTTCCTTTATCAGGTCTCCCTGTCCACGGGGCTGGGAAGCAACCCTGTCGGGCTCGATCGGGGACAGCTCGGTGGCACGTACATCCTCGAGGCGCGACGGGTGGGACCCACCGTCCTGCTCGTCGAGCCCAACTACGCCTACCGGGCCCGCACGAATAATCCCGACGAGGTGCGGGCGGTGGAGGAAGCGTTCGCACCGTCCACACACTGGGGTTTCGAAGTCGAGGCGCAGTCCGGCGACCGGGTGCTGGTGGACGCGACGGACTTCTTTCTGAGAGACGCGCACGGCGTCGCCCTTCGACTCGAGGATCGTGGTCAAGGCGATTTCAAGCTCGACCGCAGCCGCAGCGTCTTCCACTTGCCGCGCACCAAATCTTTCCCGCTGAACACCGAAGTGGAGACGTGGCTGACATTCACGAGCGCGCGGCCGGGCTCGCTGGTGCGGAGCACGGCGGCGAGTGGCAGCGCCGTGACCGTCCGCGTGCACCACTCGCTGGTCAGTCTTCCCGATGACGGCTACCGGTCCCGCGCCATGGACCCCAGGGTGGGCGCTTTCGGGATCCGCTTCCACGACTATGCGACACCGATCGACCAGGAGCTGGAGGTCCGCTGGGCGTCGCGTCACCGGCTGGAGAAGAAGGACCTGGCCGCCGAGCGGTCCGAGCCGGTGGAGCCCATCGTCTACTACCTGGACCGAGGCGTCCCCGAACCGATCCGCAGCGCCTTGTTGGAGGGTGCCGCCTGGTGGAACGAGGCGTTCGAGGCGTCGGGCTACATCGACGCGTTCCGCGTCGAGATGCTGCCCGAGGACGCGGATCCCTTGGATCTGCGCTACAACATGATCCACTGGACCCACCGTTCGACGCGCGGTTGGTCGTACGGCTCCACCGTCGTCGACCCGCGCACCGGTGAGATCTTGAAGGGCAACGTGAACCTGGGCAGCCTGCG
>CAYGAJ010000203.1:0-4809 GCA_964347815.1 uncultured Gemmatimonadota bacterium
GGATCGCCACCCCGATCCCCGAGAAGACGTAGGGCACGACGTCGCCGAAGAACTCGTTGATCTGCTGGAAGATCGTATCGAAGAACTGGCCGCCCCCTTCTCCGCCCTCGCCGATCGATCCGAAGATCCGGGAGATCAGCTGGTTCTCCTGGGCAAGACGCGCCAGCTCGACCTCCCACTCATCCACCACACCGGGCAACTGGCCAATGACCTGTCGGAACTGGGAGACCACGGGCGGCACGATGAGCAGAGCGACCAGAGTCACCACCACGACCGTGCCCAGCAGGGCAATCGAGACGCCCAGTCCCCGGCCGACGCCGAGACGCCGGCCGAGAAAGTCGGTCAGTGAGCCGAGGTAGATGGCGAAGAGAGTGGCAATGAAGACGAGGAACAGGATTTCGGCGACGCTGTTGACAAACAGAAGGAGGAGGACGACGAAGATCGCCGTCGCCAGAACGCCGTAGGCCTGCCGTGTACCGATGATCCGCCCCGACTCGGTCAGCTCTGATCCTCCTCCGCGTCTTCCTCTTCCTCGATGATCTCCGCGTCCCGGACCTCACCGGCGGCGCCGGGCGGCTCTCCTGCCGGCAGCAGCCCCATCTCTTCCTTCAGTGCGGCCAGGCGGCGTTCTACGTCGATGTCTCCACCCTCGAGACGCTTGAACTGCCGCTCCAGGTCATCGCCCTCCAGCTCCTCGCTGACCTCAGCGGCGGCGAGCGCCCGCATCTCCGCATCCTCGATGCGCTCCGCCATCCGGTCAAAAGCCTCGAAGGAACTGCGATCGGAAAGGCTGGCCATCGTCTCATGGATGCGCCGCTGCGCCGCCGCCCGTTTCTGTCGGGCGATCAGCAGGTTTCGCTTGCGCTTCGCCTCCTCGATCTTGCTGCCGAGCTGGCGCAGCGTGTCCTTGAGCTTTTCGGTCTCGGCGGCGTGAGCGCGCCACTGCTCCTCCAGCGTTGTCGCTTGTCCGCCGTGCTCCTGACTCCTCAGCAACGCCTGACGCGCCAGATCATCCCGACCCTCGCGCAACGCCAGCTTGGCGCGGCGCTCCCAATCACCGCCCTGATCCCGCTCATCCTGGACCTGTCGGCGGAGCTTGCGCTCATCGGCGATCGCCACGGCCACTTCCTGCTTCGCCTGCGCGAGCTGCGAGCGCATGTCGTCGATAATCTGGTTGAGCATCTTCTCGGGATTCTCAGCCCGAGCGATGAGGTCATTCAGGTTCGACCTCACCATTGTGGACAGCCGGCTCCAGATACTCATATATCTCTCTCTACGGAGTTCTGTAACGCGAAAGGGTCTCGAAATGCGAGCGCAGAGCCAGAATGATGCTCTCCAGCGAAGCCTGGAATTCGCTGAAGTCCAGGTCCTCGAGCTGCAGAGAGTCGGTCAGCACGATCGCATTGTCGTCCAAACCGTAAGCGCCGTGAACCATGTCGGTGGCATTGAGCTCCAGCAGCTCGCGAAACAAGCCGTTCCGGAGCTTTTCGTCCTCGGGAGCGTCCATCACCTCCACACGCATCAGCAGCAACGGGGGATCGAAGTTGACGAAGACCGCCGTTGCTTCCTGGCGATCACCGACCACCCACAATCCTTCCTCCAGCTCCTGGAACGGAAGCTCTAGCCGCAGCAGGAAGCTTTCTATGTCTTCACGCGTGACCATCCCGGCCTCCGACTAGGTTCGGGTGTCAGGGTCTTCGACCTCGGCTCGCCCGGCGCCCGCGGCGGCACCCGGGCACGAATCGCTTCGCCCAACCCTTTTTCCACCGGCAAATCGAACGCCAGCTTCGCCAAAAAGACGGCCGCGAAAAGGTCGAGGAACAGCGTCATCCGCAACTACGAGTCGGGAAGGCCCGGGGTTTCCCCTCGGACTTGAACCGGTCGCGCCACGGCAGCGAGAAGCACCCGGGAAATATCGGCGCGCTCCGGTCGGTTGGCTAGGTCAGGATGCGGTTTCGCGGCGAGCGCTCTGTAAGAGCAGGGACAGCTGTGCGTGAAGCGCCTCACCCTTGTTCTTGGCTTGGCTCCACTGCTTTCGCTCCACCAGCGCCCGGACCTCCTGGAGACCCTCCGCCATGATCTCCACCGAACCCGAACTCTGGCCCAGCTCGTCCAACGCCTTGCTCGCCGCAGCCTCCCGGAGCTCGCCCAGCATGCGTTCCGCGGCCTCGAGCTGGGTTTGGACCTGGTCGCGAATCTCCGCCTCTGTGACCTGCGGCCGCGGCTTCTTCACCACCGCGGGCTCGGCCGCCGGCTCCTTGGCCACCGCCACCGGCTCCTCCTTCGCCGCCGGAGCCGCCGGGGTTTCGCGGGCCGCCGCCTGCTTCGCCTCACGCGGGGGCGGCGTCACCACCGCCCGGGCACCCGTCTCCGGCGCGACCGCTGCGCGGCGCTCCTCCTGAACCGCTTCCCGCCTGGCACCACGGCCCCGCAGGAACAATAGGACCGCGACGGCGATCACCGCCGCTACGGCCACGATGATCAAGACTGTGTCCAAATTGCCTCCTGCGAAATCACGTCAGAAAGGTAATCAGACCGGCAGACGGTTGGTGAAGAAGAGAACCAGGAAGGCCGCGCTCCAAACGACGAGAAACGTGTAGGCGCCGAACAACCACATCCGGGAGCCTCGGCGCCCCTCCCCGACCCTGTGGCCATCGCTGGCGGGGACAAGCTGCCAATCGGAATCGTGCTCGTCGATTTTTTGGTTATGCATATTACGTTTTGTCGGCCCTACGCTCGCTTTCGGCCTGAGCCCCGACTCCGCGGCCGTGACCTGGGACCCCACCCCGGCAGTCTCCCTGAGTCCGCGGCCTTGCCCAGCGATGAAAGCGTAGCAGCCAGTTACCGAAAGGGGTGGTAAGCTATCCGCTCCGGCCGGGCCGTGTCAAGGACCGGGAGGAGGGTCGGATCGCGCCTGTGCGGCCTCGAGGCGGCTGGCCAGCTTCTGAATCAGCCCCTTGTACACTAGGATCGTGCGGGCGTAGCCGATCCGTTCCCAGGTCGTGACCAGGACGTAGGCGACGGCGAAGAAGAGCAGCAGCTCCCAGGACGCCATCAGCGGCGCGGCGACGATCAGGGCGACGACCAGCAGGCCGCCGCTTACGACAACGAGCCGCAAACGACGCCGAGTCAGAGCCACATCGGCGCTCCGCTCGAGGAGCAGCCTTTCTGCTGGGTCCAGGTCGGCCCAGAATGCGTTCATGGTCCCTCCCTACGGGTCACCGCCCGGGGCGCCGGGCCGCGGATGCGCCGCTGCGCCCGAGCGGCCGCTTCAGGACGACTCGCGGATTCGGCGTGTCAGCGCCGGTTCGATGCCCATGAGGCGCTCGTACAGGACAAGCTGTCCCCGGTGGTACATCTCCTGCGCGATCCCGTGGTTCAGCCACGCCAGTTTCGTCCCTTGCTCGCCGTCGAAGCGCGTGATGAGCTGAAGCATTCCAAGCTCACCGATCGCAGAGAACTTTTCCTGCGCCTCCAACATCGACGATCGAAGCAGCGCCAGCAGGTGCGCTTTGTCGTTGGCACGTTTCACATGCGCGCCGTACAGATCGAGCAGCTCGGACCACGACGACCGGCGGAAGTTGGTGTCGGGTCGTGTCAATTCACCCGTCATGAAGAGACCGACTTCCAGGATGTGCTGAATCAGCTCCGCCACGCTTCGCGACTCCGGGGTCGGTCGAAAGTCGAAGCGGTCGGCCGGTATGTTCTCCACCTCATCGATCAGACCCTGTCTGGCGTCCGACCACGCCTCCAGCGTTTCCTCCAATAGCGATTGCAATGCTCCCATTTTCGATCCTCTGGTTCACTCCGATAATCGGCGGCGACAGCGTCCGTCATCACTCGATCGGACCCCCGCAGGGTCAACCGTCGAGCAACGGCCGGATCTCTCCCGCCTCGACCAAGCGATCTCCCAACATCTCCAGAGCCGCCGAGACGATCGACAACTGCTGACCCCGATCCCCAGGCTCTCCCAGCAGCGCACCGAAGGGACGATCTACGAGCAGGGTGCGCGGCGCCAGAATCCGCTCGGCGACTTTTTGCAGGTTCATCACGCACACCGTCGCGATCTCGTGTCGTTCGACCTCTCGCGCCACCAGACCCACGGTCCGGTTGCAGGTCGGTCAAGCCGGGACCAGCAAAGTCGCATCGACTTCTTCGGCCTCCAGATGTTTCGCCAGCGCCGGCGCATAGGTGCCGACGAGCGTTCGAGTGAGCGGCACGTAGCCCATGAACGAATAGTGCGTCGGGGCCAGCGAGCCCACGATACCCTCCGCAACCAGCTCGCGACAGAGGGGCAGCGGGAAGATGATGTTCACATCATCTTTGACCGGGCGGTGGTCGTAGTGCGGGTGAAAGATCTCCAGCTCAGCGAGATCGATGTCGACCGGGATCTGGCGGTAGCTGGGATCCCCCCACTTGCCGGTGCTGAACGGCGGCGCGCCGGGAGGGACGAATCCACCGGTCGTCACCAGCGCCAGACGGGCCTGGGAGAGTGGCTTGGCCAGCCGGTGCAGAGACGGTCGCTCTCGCTGCGGCCCGATTCCCAGCGCGAGCCACGCTTTACCCGTCAGATTCAGTTCCCCTTCCGCCTTCATCGCTCCGACCCCCTCCCGTCGTCCGATGAGCCCGTGCCCGCCCGTTTTTCCTCGTCCCTCCTGCGAGCCTCGCCGATCACTCGACCTATCGACCCGGCATCTGCCGCCCGCCCTGGTGGAGTGTCCGGCCCGCCAGATTCCAAGCCCGATCGTTGGTTCGAATCGCAACGCCGGCGGCGAGTACGGCCAACAGAACTTGAGGGGTGATCGACCC
>CAYGAJ010000204.1:0-4779 GCA_964347815.1 uncultured Gemmatimonadota bacterium
CGCGCGACTTCGACGCCGCCATGGATTACACGCGCAACGCCCGGGCGATGATCGTGGACGTGCGGCACAACCCCGGGGGGAACCACGACACCATACGGGAGTTCGTCGGCCGGTTCCTCACCGACCCGATCGATGCCATCGACGTCTACGTGCTCGGGGAGCGCTATCCCTGGCCGCCCCTTCAACCGCGAGGACCCTTCCAGTACACGAACCCGGTGGTGGTGCTCATCAACGGGCGCAGCTTCAGCGGCGCCGAACTGTTCGCGGAGATGATGAAGCAGGTGCCGCACGTCACCGCGGTGGGCGATACCACGGGTGGCGGCTCGGGCGCCGCCGACGATAGCGCCCCGGGGAAATTCCGGCTCCCGAGCGGCGCAGAGATCGGGGTCCCCACGGGGGACGCGCGCCGCTACGACGGATTGCCGTGGGAATGGCTCGGAGTGCCCCCGGACATCCGGGTCGAGCAGACCGAGGCGGATCGCGCGAACGGCCGGGACAAGCAGCTCGAGTACGCGATCGAATTCTTGAATCAGCGCTAGTTCATATGAGCCTCGAACGAAAGGGAGGATTTACCATGTCTGTATCAAAAGCCTCAGTCGCGCTGTTGGTGATGGCTCTGCCCATCTCTGCCGTGGCGCAGACGACTGGACCTGCCGATTCGCCTGCGCTACGCGGCAAGCACGGCATCGAGGTCAGCCTGGGGTTTCTCAGCGGCATCAGCAGTGCCAGTCAGGTGTCCGCGGGTGGCGTGGAGACGAGAGGCGAGTTCAGCGGGGTGATCGGGTCGATCGGCTACAACTACTGGTTTGCCGACCAGTGGGCATTAAACCTGAGCCTCGGGGTGGCGAGCGCCGAAGCGTCGACGTCGGTGAGCGGCGCCGGCGTCACAGTAGAATCGGCAACGGTCCTCCCGTTGCTGCTTGGGGTGAAGTACAAGCCGATCGAGCTAGCCGTCGGTGATGCGCTGAGACCTTACGTCTACGCATCCATCGGGCCCTACTTCGGCTTCGCCTCCGACGTCCGAACAGGAGCGACCACCGGAACCGAGTCGTATTCGGAAACGGCTTTCGGCTCGCGTGCCGGCGTGGGCACGGACCTGTCACTCGGCACGAGGTTCATGCTCGGGTTTGCCGTCGGTTACCGTTTCGTCACTGATTTCGAAAGGCGCATCGGTTCTGACAAGAACCACAGCAGCCCAGAGTTCGCCCTCTCGTTCGGTGTGCTGCTGGGGAAGGGGCAGGAGTAACTCGGGCAGGACCCCGGCGTGCGCGATCCCGGTCATCCTGGGTGATGACCGGGATCGGCCCGCATGTCACAAGACCCCCCGCCAAGCTGCTCCATCGATGGACGACCGTCAAAGGCAGAAGTGACTCTCGACCCGAGAAACGCAGCAAGACACACGGTTCGCAAGGCAGACATGGGGAGGCTTCCCAGCTCGACGGCGGGGCGGGGGGACTCACCTGTAGACCACGGTAACTCAGCGGGTGGGCCGGGGCTGAATCTGGCCTCAACCGGCTCGACGTTGCGGAGAACCGCCCAGAATACGAAATTATAAGCCCTTCCCCAAGATCCCGGCTTAAACGAACAGCAATCTCAGCCAGCGTTACCAATTGGGAACAAAGCAGTCTAACGCCATGTCTAGGCAAAAGAACGGCCTGAGGCGGCTGCCCGAGAAGCTCCTGGGCGCCGTGCCGCAGGCGCTACGCGGCCGGTCCGTCGTGCTGACCGTGGCGACGGCCGGTGGGCTCGCTCTGGCGCTGACGCTGGCTGTGCTCGCCGGTGACCGCCTACCGTTCACCGCCTGGGCGCCCGCCCTGGATCGTTGGGCCTTCGATGTCCGGCAACGGATCCTGGTCCGCGACCTGCCCGACGAATTGTTGGTCGTGGGCACGGACGCCGAAGTGGAAGCGGAGGCCGAAGCAAGCGCACGCCCCGTATCGCGCGACCTGTTGCGGCGCTTCATTCAGCGGGCTCGGGAGGCGGGAGCGTCGGTGATCGTGCTGGACGTTGCGATGCTAGGCCGGCGGGAAGACCCGGCCGCCGACTCGGCGTTCGCCCTCTACTTGGCCGAGAGCGATGACATCGTTTTGGCCGCGGACGTGAGAGCCAGACAAGCGTCGGGCGATCAGGAGACGATGCTCCCCATCGAGGAGCCCCTCCTCCCACTGCCGCTGTTCGACGAGGCGGCCAGTGGCGTTGGCGTCGTTTCACCGGTGTTCGATAACGACTCGAGCGTTCGGCGGGCGCGGCCGCAATCGCACATCCTCGGCGTCCCCTACTGGTCGCTCGCCGTGGAAGTGGTCCGGGTCCATCATAGGGTGCCCTTCGAGCGGGCGCGTCTGGTCGGTCCGGTGCTGGAGATAGGCGAATACCGTTACCAGACGGGCAGCGAGTACTACATCGATCATCGACGGGCCCGACCGCCCTTCTCTCTCGAGAACCTGATGCGACTGAGCGAGCTGCCGGTTCGCGCTAAGCCGATGTTCCAGGACGCGATCGTGCTGGTCGGCCCGGTCGACACACCGGCGGAGGCGGTCCGCACGCCACTCCATGCCGCCACGCCTCGCGTCTTCGTTTACGCCAGCAACATCGCCACACTGCTCGACCACCGGATGCGGCACGACCCGCCGATGGCCCTCCAGATTCTGTTGATCTGGTTCCTCGCCTTCGCCGGTGCCGGCATCTTCTTTCACCGCTCGCTGGGAGTGGCGTTGCTGGCCTGGCCGATCGGCTGGGCGTTGGTGGCTCTGCTGTTCTGGCTCCCGTACGAGGCCGGCATGGTCTTCAACATGTCGGGGCCCGTCTTCGCGTGGGGCCTGATCTTTCCACTGGCGCTCGGCTACCGTCTGCACGCTTCGGGTGTGAACATGATCGCCCGCGACCGGAGCATCCAGGCCATCGCCCGGCTGCGGGATGTGCGCTTCGAGGAGCTGGGGCTGCCCGATACCCTCACGCCCCTGCTGGACAGCCTGGGGGGAGCGCTCGATGCCCACTCGGTGCTGCTGCTCCAGGAGGGCGGCGAGTTTTGGGAGGTGGTGAGCGGGATCGGAGCGCCACCGAACGACTGGAGCCAGCTCCGGCGCGTGGTCGCGTCCACCAACGGCGAGCTGGTGCTCAAATCGGGTGGGCGTGAAGCGTTCGTTCCGATCATCGTCGACCAGGACAAGCGGCGTCGCGTGCTGTACGTGCGTGGCAGCCGTAGCCTCGGCCCCCTGGACACGCACACCCTCCTCTCCGTCAGCTCCGGTCTCCACCTCGGTTTCCACAACCGGGCGCTTACACGCCAGCTGGAAGAGGCATACCTCGGGATCCTCGCCGCCATCGGCGTCGCGGTCGAGGCGCGGGACGAGGCCACCGAGGCGCACTGCCAGCGCCTGGCCACCTATTCGTGCGAGCTGGCGATGGAGCTCGGGTGTCCCGACGACTTCATCGAGGATCTATATGTGGGAGCGTTGCTCCACGACATCGGCAAGGTCGGGGTCTCCGACGCCATCTTCCGCAAGCCGGGCACGCTCACACCGAGAGAGTTCGAGGTCATGAAGGAGCACACGCTGCTCGGGCACCGCATTCTGCAGAAAGCCCCGATCAGCGAGACCGCTAAGGCGTGTGTGCTCCATCACCACGAGCGTTGGGATGGGAAGGGCTATCCCGCGGGTCTCCAGGGTGAGAAGATCCCGCGAAGCGCGCGGATCGTGGCCGTGCTCGACATGTTCGACGCGCTCACCGCTGACCGCCCCTACCGTCCGGCCCGGACGGAGAGGGAGGCGGTCGAGTACGTGCGGTCGGAGTCGGGACGCGCCTTCGAGCCTCAGCTCGTGGACTGCTTCCTGTCGCTCCACAAGGAGGCCGTGATCCGCGGCGCCGGTCAGCCGATCCCCAGCAGCACGCAGCGCCGCTGGGCCCCGAAGCGCGAACGGGCCTCCGGCTATCTGGCCAGCCTCATCGAGTAGATCGATCTCGACGCGGGCCGTATCAAACGCGAAGGGCCGCGGGACGGCTGATCACCCCGCGGCCCTTGCTGTTGATATGACGAACTTCAGTTAGGCGCGTGCACCCCGCCGCCGCCCTAGTCCCGGTCGCGACCGATGGCCGGGCCGTCCGGCTCGGTCGCGCGCTGGTGCTCGACCTTCGCGATGAACTGCACCGAACCCGGCAACGGCTCGGGGCGACCGTCGTTACCGAGCGGATCTGCCGCACTCCGGCGACGTCACAAACGGCTTGACACGTCGGCTCCATCTATGGAACCGTCAAAGACAGCCGTGACTGCCAACCGCATTAGCAGAGGAGTGCGCGCCATGCCTTTCAAACGACACAGGATCGCCATGCGCATCGCCATGTCGCTCGTCGCGGTGCTGTTGGTTCCGACACTCGCCACCCCAGCCCTCGCGCAAGCGGAACGACAGGCGCAGAAAGCTCCGGCGCGAATGGCGAGCGAACGGGATGTGCTCCCGGCCCCGAGTGCGTTACCGATCACGGATCTCGAGGTCGCGACGCAGGCCAACCCCGACCTCGAAGACGAGTCGATTTCGCTGGCGCGGCCCGAAGCCGCCATTCTCTTCCCGTCGACCGGTACGCCCGCTGAAAGCGACTCCGAAGCCGCCAAGGCGCCCGCCGCCGCCGTAGCGCTATCGACGACGGCATGGATCGTGATCGCCGTCGCCGCAGCTGCCGCCGCCGCGGTCCTGATTTTCGTCGAGCCCGGTTAGTCGACGCTAATGCGGTGAGTGTGGTCGGCGACCGGGGTGGCCCGGCTCATTCGGGGAAGTCGACTCGGCGCAT
>CAYGAJ010000205.1:0-4703 GCA_964347815.1 uncultured Gemmatimonadota bacterium
TGAGCAAGCTGTTCGCGATCGTTCAGCCCGACGTGGCCGTGTTCGGGCAGAAGGACTACCAGCAGGCGCTGCTGATCCGGAAGATGGCGGCGGACCTCGATCTGCCGGTCCGCATCGAGGTCGCGCCGACGGTGCGGGATCCGGACGGGCTCGCGATGAGCTCGCGCAACGACTATCTGTCGGAAGAGGAGCGCCAGCGTGCCCTGCGGATCCCACGAGCGCTGGCGGACGCGGTCGGCGTGTACCGCGCCGGCGCGCGCGATGGCCCCCGGCTGCGGGCCGGCATTCTGGGCAATCTGGAAGCGGGTGGGGGAGTCGATGTAGAATATGTCGAGGTCGTTTCCGGCGATGCGCTCGAACCCGTCGAGCGGCTGGACGACGACACGCTGGTGGCGGTGGCGGTACGGGTGGGAGGCACGCGCCTGATCGACAACGTGCGGCTTGGGAGCCCGGACCCGGGACTCGAAACCCTGGTATAAAGGGCGGTGACGGGGCGGGGCGGAGGTCGAAGAGGTGCATGGGGACGGCTTGAATACAGGGTTTGATACAAGATATGCGACGCGAGCTTTGCAAATCGAAGATCCACGGTGCGACGATCACGGAGGCAAACCTCTATTACGAGGGCTCGCTGACCCTCGACACTCGTCTCATCGAGGCGGCCGACCTCGTGCCTTACGAGCGCATACAGGTCGTCAACATCAACAACGGCGCCCGCCTGGAGACCTACGTCTTGCCCGGCGAGCCCGGCTCTGGAACCGTGGCGCTGAACGGCGCCGCCGCACGGCTGGGGGCGGTCGGCGACCAGGTCATTCTGATCAGCTACGCTCAATACGACGAGAACGAGATCGCCGGCCACGAGCCGCGCGTCGTTTTCGTGGACGAGCGCAACCGCGTTCTGGAGCGGGGCCTGCACGCCACGGCGCCCTGACGCCCGCCGCAATTCCTCACCGTCGCCTTCCGCAGGCAGCGCGACGCTCGGAACGACGCGCCCGACGGCGCCGCTGGCGTCTTCACTCATGACAGATGCGGGCTTGCACCCGATCATCGCCGCCGCGGCCGCGGGTGACCTTCCCGATTGGGCGGCGGTACGCTCGCAGCGGCGCGCCCATCTGGCCTCCGTGGCCGGGCTGTTGGGCGGCTGGGCGGAGGAACTGGGGCTAGATCGGCGCGACCGCCAGCGCTGGATGGCCGCCGGCTGGCTGCACGACGCGCTGCGTGATGCCGACGCCGAGGCGCTCGCCTCCGAGGCACGTGACTATCCGCCGAAGGTGCGTCATGGGCCGGCGGTCGCGGCGCGGCTGGCCGCGGCAGGCGTCGATGACGCGGAGTTGCTGGAGGCGATCCGTTTTCACACCCTCGGCCGTCGCGGCTGGGGCGCGCTGGGTCGCTACTTGTACCTCGCCGACTACCTGGAGCAGGGTCGGGCGTTCGACGCGGTCGAGAGGGCGAGCCTGATCGAGCGGCTGCCGCACGAGCCTGCCGAGGTGCTCGAGCGGGTGTGCGCTTTGCGGATCCAGCATCAGCTCGAGCGCCGGGTGCCGCTGCATCCAGAAACGATCGACTTCTGGAATGGCTTGGTCGGGGACGAGGGTCGTGGGCGGGGCGCCTAGTGGGTTGCGGGCGCTGTTGCTGGCGGTGGTCTTTGCCGTCGTGGGGGCTTTCGCTACCTCTCTCTGGTTGGAGATCCGTCGCGAGACGCCGGCGGCGGCGCCCGAGCCGGCGGGGCGCTGGGAGGGACGTCGGATCCGGGTCGAGGTGCTGAACGGGGCGGGTGTCGTTCAGCTGGCGCGCCGCGCGACCGACCGGCTGCGCGAAGCAGAGTTCGACGTGGTGTACTACGGAAACGCGGACGAGTTCGACCGGGACAGCTCGGTGGCCATCGCCCGGTTGGATAGCGTCGAGCCGGCGCGGCGCGCGGCGGATGCCTTAGGGCTGCGCAAGGTGACGCACGACCCGGATCGAAACCTTTACCTCGACGTCACGGTGATCCTGGGTAGGGATTGGGCGGAGACGGTGAGCGCGGAGCCCGAGCGGGAGCGCAGTGGGCTGGAGATCTGGTGGGGCCGGATCCGACGCGCGGCAGAGCGGCTGTGGCCCGGTTAGGCGAGTTGATGGGGCTCTGAAAGCACGATAAGTTTTAGTGTTTAAGATTATTGCTGACTATTGCTGACTACAGCGGGATACACGGAACCGAGTATGACTCGAGCGGACGCAAACGGCGGGGCGCCCGTCGCACGCACGACCGAGGGGGTGGTCCGGCTCGTCGACTTGTTGAAGCCGGAACGGATCCGTGTGCCGTTGAACAGTCAGGATAAACCCGGCATACTCGCCGAGCTGGTCGATCTGGTGGCGCGGTCCGAAGGGCGTGAGGCGGAGCGTGAGGCGATCTATCGGGCCGTCCTGGAGCGGGAGGGTGTGTTGAGCACCGGTGTCGGTGACGGGATCGCATTGCCGCACGCCAAGTACGAGGGGCTCGATGGAATGGTGATGGCGGCGGGCGTAAGCCGGGAGCCGGTGGACTACGGTTCCCTCGACGGAAAGCCTGTGCGTCTCTTCTTCTTGCTGATCGCTTCCGAGTCGGCGGCCGGCGCGCACGTGCGGGCGCTGAGCCGGCTCAGCCGCGTTATGCGTGATCCGTCACTGCGTACGCGACTGATCGAAGCGAGGGACGCAGACGGTTTCTTTCAAGTGCTCGGTGCGGCCGAGCATGCCGCTCATTGACCGCGGTCTCGGACTGATGATACCAGCGCGGATCTCGCGTCAGCCGATCTCTCCCCCTTCATACCGAGCGACCCTGGTCACGAGCTCGAGGGCTCTCTAGAGGGCGTGGGGTTCATGGCGGATTCCTCCTACGGGACATCCTACCGAACGCACCTGGCCGGCGAGCTGCGGGCCGAGCACGTCGGCGTCCGCGTGCGCCTGGCCGGTTGGGTGCACCGGCGGCGCGACCTGGGCGGCCTCATTTTCATCGATCTGCGCGACCTGGCCGGAACGGTGCAGGTCTCCTGCAATCCAGAGCTGCTGGATACAGCGGTCTGGGAGCGAGCGCGGCGCCTGGGCTCGGAGGCCGTCATCGCCGTGGAGGGCGAGGTCGTGGCTCGTCCCGGCGATGCGGTGAACCCGGACCTGCCGACCGGCGCCGTCGAGGTTCGAGCGAGCGCGCTGGCCTTGCTGGCGCCGGCGGAGACGCCTCCGATCCCCGTGGCCTACGGCGCGGACGAAGAGCTGGCCTCGGAGGAGCTGCGGCTCCGCTACCGCTACCTGGATCTGCGGCGGGCCGAGGTTCAGCGCCGCTTTCGCATGCGGCACCGCATCTTTCAGACGATCCGCCAGGCGCTCGATCGGCTGAATTTCGTCGAGGTCGAGACGCCGATCCTCACCCGCCCGACACCGGAAGGGGCGCGCGACTACTTGACGCCCAGCCGCGTGAGCCGGGGCGAGTTCTACGCGCTGCCGCAGTCGCCGCAGCTCTACAAGCAGATCCTGATGGTGGCGGGGTTCGACCGTTACTTCCAGATCGCCCGCTGTCTGCGCGACGAGGACCTGCGGCACGACCGGCAGCCCGAGTTCACCCAGCTCGACCTCGAGATGTCGTTCGTGAACGAAGATGACGTGTTCGCGGTGGGCGAGGCGGTGATGGCCGAGGTCTGGCGGGAGTGTGTGGGCCGCGAGGTCAAGCGTCCCTTCCCGCGCCTCAGCCACCGCGAGGCGATGGAGCGGTACGGATCGGACAAGCCGGACCTGCGGATCCCCTGGCAGATCGCCGACCTGACGCCTCGGCTCGGCGCCAGCGAGTTTCGGGTCTTCCAGATGGCCCTGGCTGACAAGGGGCGGATCCGCGGCTTCCGGGTACCCGGCGGCTCGAGCTTGAGTCGAAAGCAGCTGGACGAGCTGGCCCCGATCGCGCAGGCGGCGGGCGCGGCGGGTGTGCTCTGGGCCAAGGTGACCGGCTCCGAGCTTCAGGGTGGGTTCGTCAAGCACTTGTCGGACTCGGAGATCGAAGGGTTGCGTGAGCGTCTGGCGGCGACCGACGGCGACCTCCTGGTGATCGTCGCGGCGGCTGACGACGTGTCGAACGGCGCGCTGGACGCGCTGCGAAGGCACCTGGCCGCCCGGCTGGAGGCGGTCGGATCGGGCGACCGCTTCCTGTGGGTGACCGAGTTCCCGCTGTTCGAACGTGATCCCAAGAGCGGCGAGCCGGTGCCGAGCCATCACCCGTTCACATCGTTCAACCTGGAGGATCTGGAGAAACTGCGCTCCAGCCCACTCGAGGTCCGCTCGCGGGCCTACGATCTGGTGTACAACGGGACGGAGCTGGGGAGCGGCAGCATCCGGATCAACGAGCCCGAGCTGCAACGCAAAGTTCTCTCGGTACTGGGTATCGGGGCGGAGGAAGCGCAGCGAAAGTTCGGTTTCCTGCTGGAGGCCTTCCGGTACGGGGCGCCTCCCCACGGAGGCTTCGCCCTCGGGCTCGACCGGGTTGTCATGCACCTGGCCGGGGGCGGATCGCTCCGCGACGTGATCGCTTTTCCGAAGACGACGGCGGCGCGGGCGCTGATGGAAGGGGCCCCGGCTCCGATCAGCGCCGAGGAGCTTGAAGAGCTTGGCCTGAAGTTGACGACGGAGACACATGCCTGATCCATCGACGCGAACCGCGAACGACATCGTTCAACATCGCCTGCCCGCCGAGGGCGCTGATCAGC
>CAYGAJ010000206.1:0-4700 GCA_964347815.1 uncultured Gemmatimonadota bacterium
GAATCGCAACGCCGGCGGCGAGTACGGCCAACAGAACTTGAGGGGTGATCGACCCTCGGCGTGCTCTCATCGTGATTCTCGCTGTCTTCCGACCGGTGGTACTCTCGAGCGCGTGAACGGGTCCACGAGTCCTGGTGCCGATTCGGCCGTGAGGAACGCCTCAAAGCGGTCGCTCGACACTAAGTCCCCACTTTCACGACGTTGGGCGGCTCCAGCCGCGCCAGGTGCCGAAGGTTGCGGACGATGCGGCGGCCGAGGAGCAAGACCATCCCGGCCACGCCCAAAAGGCCGAGAAAGTCGAGGGCGCCGAACGGAACGTTCTTCAACTCCAAGACCGGCTCGAATCCGAGAGCCAGGGCACTTCCGGCCAGAATCAGAATCACCCTCACCTCTGTCGGCCCGATGTAGTCGTAGCCGAACTGGAAGACGCCCATCACGAATGTCTCCAGGTAAACGTTGATCGACATGAGATAGAAGCCCATGAGGATCGCCAACGCGACCGAGAGGAGCAGGTACGGGGAAAATCCCAACCCGATGCAGATGAAGGCTGCGGCGAACATGTCGACGATGTGATCGAGATAATACCCGTAGCGCGGCCGCTCGATGTGCCGCACTCTGGCGAGCGTGCCGTCGAGGCTGTCACCGAACCAGTTGACCAGCCACAGGACGTTGGCGGCCCAGAGGAACGCCGGACTGACTCCGGCGAAGGCGTAACAGCCGCCGATCGCAAACGCCGATAGGAATCCGAGAGCGGTCAGGTGGTCGGGCAGGACCCAGCGCGGCAGGGCCGCCGCCATCCGCGGGAGGACATAGGCCTCGAAAGGTCGCAACAGGTACTTCGGCTCGCGCCGGTGCTCAGCCTCGGACACGTTTGGCCTCCCGTCGTTTGCGCCGCTTCCCGTCCAAGAGGGGACGCAGGAAGCGGCCGGTCGGGCTCTCTTTCACCTTCGCGACCTGCTCCGGTGTGCCGGCGGCGACGATCGCTCCGCCTGCGTCGCCGCCTTCCGGGCCCAGATCGATGATCCAGTCGGCAGTCTTGATGACATCGAGCTGGTGCTCGATAACCACCACGGTATTGCCGCGCTCGACCAGCCGATGCAGCACATCGAGCAACAGCCGGATGTCCTCGAAGTGCAAGCCGGTCGTCGGCTCGTCCAGGATGTAGAGCGTCTTTCCGGTCTGTACCTTGGACAGTTCCGTGGCCAACTTGACGCGCTGCGCCTCACCGCCCGACAGGGTAGTCGAGCTTTGGCCCAGCGTGACGTAGCCCAGCCCGACATCGTGCAGTGTCTTCAGCTTCCGGCGAATGATCGGTATCGGCTGGAAAAAGTCGAGCGCTTCCTCCACCGTCATCGCCAGGACATCGGCGATGCTCTTCCCTTTGTAGAAGACTTCCAGCGTCTCACGGTTGTAGCGACGACCGCGACACACTTCGCAAGGGACGTACACGTCGGGCAGGAAGTGCATCTCGATCTTGACCAGACCGTCGCCCTTGCATGCCTCGCACCGTCCGCCTTTCACGTTGAAGCTGAAGCGGCCGGGCGAGTAACCGCGCATCCGCGACTCGGGCAACTGGGCGAACAGCTGGCGGATCGGCGTGAACACGCCCGTGTAGGTGGCCGGGTTGGAGCGCGGCGTTCGTCCGATGGGGGACTGGTCCACGTCGATCACTTTGTCGATGTGCTCCAGGCCTTCGATCCCATCGTGCTGTCCCGGTATCAGGCGTGAACGGTACAGTCGTCGCGCCAGCTCCCGATAAAGGATCTCTTCGACCAGGGTCGACTTCCCGGACCCCGAGACACCGGTCACGCAGATGAAGCGGCCCAGCGGCAACTCTACGTCGATGCCCCTGAGGTTGTACTGTCTCGCGCGACGGATCCAAAGGCTCTCCCCCGTGCCGGTCCGGCGCTCTCCGGGAACCTCGATCCTCCGCTCGCCCCGCAGGTAGGCCCCGGTCAGCGATCCCTCGGAGGCGAGCACGTCCTCGAGTGTTCCGTCGATGACGACACGTCCCCCGGTCACCCCCGCACCGGGCCCCAGATC
Source organism: uncultured Gemmatimonadota bacterium (assembly GCA_964347815.1). Taxonomy (GTDB): domain Bacteria; phylum Gemmatimonadota; class Gemmatimonadetes; order Palauibacterales; family KS3-K002; genus CAYGAJ01. Next base: position 2,044 of record CAYGAJ010000206.1, read on the forward strand.
GACGACGTGGTCGGCCCGGCGGATCGTCGCCTCGTCGTGCTCGACGACGATCACCGTGTTGCCGAGATCGCGGAGCGCCTCCAGCGTGCTCAACAGGCGATCGTTGTCCCGCTGGTGCAGCCCGATCGACGGCTCATCAAGGATGTAAAGCACGCCGACCAGCCTGGACCCGATCTGCGTCGCCAGCCGGATCCTTTGGGCTTCGCCGCCCGACAGCGTCTCGGCGCTTCGACCCAGAGTCAGGTAACCGACGCCGACGTCATCGAGAAAACCGAGGCGCTCGTTGATCTGCTTCAGGATCGGCCCGGCCACGGGATCCTCGCCCAGCGGACGACGCGTTGCCCGGCTGGCCGCCTCGAAGAACTCGCGTGCCCGCGCAGCGGAGAGGGCGACGACCTCGCCGATCGACTTTCCCTCGAACTTGACGGCGAGCGCCTCCGGTCGCAGACGGCTGCCTCCGCAGGCGGCGCAGGTGGCATCGGACATGAACTCCTCGAGGCGGCTCTGCAGCCGGTCGCTCGCCGTCTCGTAGTAGCGATGCTCGAGACGCGCGACGGCCCCCTCCCACTCGATGTCATCGCAACCGAAGAGCACCTCACGCCGCATCTCTTCCGGCAGGTCGTCCCAGGCGGTATTTGGGTGAACGCCGTGTTTTCGGGCCAGCGGCTCGATGACCCGTTTCCGCAGATAACCGATCGGCGATCCCCACGGCACCAGAACGCCCTCGAGCAATGACAGGCGGCCGTCGGCAAGCATGAGCGTGGGGTTGGCGGTCTTCTTCATTCCCAGGCCGCCGCAATCCGGACAGGCGCCGTAAGGGGAGTTGAAGGAGAACTGACGGGGCTCGAGCTCGGGAAGGTTGATCCCGCAGTCGGGGCAGGCGAACCGCTCGCTGAACAGATGGCTCTCCGGCTCGTCTCCGTTCGCGTAGCGGTCGACCTGGACCACGCCGTCGGCGGTGCGCAGCGCCACCTCGATCGAGTCGGCGATCCGGGACCGGTCCTCCGGCCGCACCCGAAGCCGGTCCACGACGACCGCGATGTCGTGGTTGACGCGTCGATTGAGACGCGGTGGCTCGTCCAGGTCGTACGTCGCACCATCCACGCGCACCCGCACGAACCCGTCTCTTCGCGCCCGCTCGAACAGATCTCGGAACTCGCCCTTTCGGCCCCGAACCAGCGGGGCCGAGATCTCTATGCGTGTCTTCTCGGGCCAGGCGAGTACCGCATCTGCTACCTGTCCCGGCGTCTGTCGGCGCACGGGCCTCGCGCACGACGGACAGTGAGGCGTTCCGCAACGGGCCCAGAGCAGCCGCAAGTAGTCGTAAACCTCGGTGATCGTGCCGACCGTCGAGCGTGGGTTCCGGCCGGCCGTCTTCTGTTCGATGGAGATGGCCGGCGAAAGGCCCTCGATCGAGTCGACATCGGGTTTTTCCATCAAGCCGAGGAACTGTCGGGCGTAGGCGGACAGCGACTCCACATAGCGACGCTGTCCCTCGGCGTAGATCGTATCGAAGGCGAGGCTCGACTTGCCCGAGCCGGACAGACCGGTGATGACCGTCAGCTGGCTGCGAGGTATGCGTACGTTGATGTTCTTGAGGTTGTGCTCGCGTGCGCCGCGAACGACCAGGAATTCCTCGCCCATCGCCACGATCAGCCGCAGCTAAGTCGCCGGCACGAGCACGCGGAGGGCACCGGGCCAGACCTTCACGCGAAACGGCGTCTCACCAAACAGCTCGCCGTCGGCCTGCACGGGCATGGGAGGATCGGCGTCGACCTGGATCTCGCGTCCGCTGAAGTACTCGAAGAGTGCGCTCGACGTCTGACGCTGCCGCAATATGGCGCCGAGCGCCGAGAAACACTCCCAGCGTGTCGAGGTAATGATGATTAGGCCATCGAGCTTGCCGTCGTCCATGTGACCGCCCGGCACGATAGTCACCGGCCGCCGAAGGCCGGGGGCGGTCAGACCGGGCATGTTCATCACCATCACGCCGATCCCGCGGCCCGTAATCTCCATGCCGTCTACGCCTACACGGAACGAAGCCAGCCGGGGCGCGAAAACCGCGGCCGTGGCCGCATGCACGTAGGCGAGGTAGCCGACGCGTCGCTTGATTCGGCTGTCCGGCTGCACCACGCGTGCGTCGAAGCCCGCCCCCGCGATCGCGGCGAAGGGTCGCCCGTCGATGAGACCCAGATCGATGTCGCGGACACGGCCATCGAGCGCCACGCTGACACAACCGCGCACCGATCTGGGGATTCCAAGGTTCGCCGCCAGCTGGTTGCCCGTCCCTACGGGAAGCAGGGCGAGCGCCGCGTGACTTCCCGCCACAGCGGACACGGCCTCGCGTATGGTCCCGTCGCCGCCGGCGACCAGGATCCGGCGGAAGCCGGCCTCGAGGGCCTGGCGCACCAGCTCCGACCCGTGACCTCGCTCCCGAGTGTAAGCGTGTGCGAAGTCCACGTCGCGGGCGGCGAGCTCGTTTTGCAACCGGCGGTGCAGCCGTTCGGGCCTGCGGGTGCCCGCGACCGGGTTCTGGATGACGAAGAGTCGTTCGGGACCGGTCGCCGACTCGGTCGGCGCAGCAGGGTGCTCGCTTTCCCGAACCGCCTCAGACGCCACGCGCCAACTCCTCGAGGCGTGCGATCCTCTCTTCGGTC
>CAYGAJ010000207.1:0-808 GCA_964347815.1 uncultured Gemmatimonadota bacterium
TTCAGGTTCCCCGGCCAGGGGTCTCCGGCGTCGCCCGTGTCGATCCGGTTGCCCAGCTCGTCCAGCCCGTCCGCCTGCTCGAGGTCGAGCCCGTGCGGCGTAAATGCATTGACGGTGTTAAAGTCACGCCGCGCGGCAATCCGATCCGGATCGACATGCCAGATCAAGAGGCCTTCCCCCCGCAGGTTGACATCGGATCCGATGCGATGTCGGTTCTCCAGCAGGAAATACTCGTTCGTCCCCGTCAGCTCGACTCGAAGGGCGGTGTCGCTGTTGATGATCGGGTTCAACAACTGGGAGCCGGTACCTGAGGCGGCGCTGATCGTGTCGATCGCGATCCAACCGGCGTCGTCCTTCGACCAGGCGGACAGGTGGGCCGGGCTGGACGGGACGTTCCAGCTTCCGGATCCCATCAACCCCCAGACGCCGATACCGTAGCTGTTGCCGCTGGTGTCATAAAGATCCGGAAAGCCTGCCATGCCGTGACCCAGCTCGTGGGAGAAGGTCCCGATCGGCATGATCTTCGTCGAGTCGCAGCCCGTCGTGCCCCCTACTGCGGGCTGGATCATGTAGTCGCTTGCGGTCTTTCCATCGCCTGACCAGGACTTGTTCCAGGCGGCGAGCACCCACCGGTGGGACCAAATGTGACTGGATCCGCATTCGCCGCCTTGCAATGGATGGAGGACGGCAACCAGGTCGATCTTACCGTCGTTGTTGTTGTCGTAGACGCTGAAATCGGTGGTGGGATTCGCCGCGTCAAGCAGCTCAACAATGAAGTCTCCTGTGTGAGCTGAATCGCCGCGAGGAT
>CAYGAJ010000207.1:865-4685 GCA_964347815.1 uncultured Gemmatimonadota bacterium
CATAAAAGGTGCTCGCGCTGTCTGCTTTGAACCAGCCGATTACCTCGCCCGTCACGGTGATAAGACTATCTGACATCTCATCGTAAAAAGTAGCGACGGAATAGGCGGGCGGGGTGGCGCTGCCGAATATTGTTGCGTTTAGTGAAGCGGTATCTGGGATGAATGAGTTCGTGCTGTCGGCGAAATAGCCGACAAGCACTGGGAACCGGAAGTTACCCGTGATCGCCGTGCCCGCTGCCTGGGCCACCGCGCGTGATGGCGTCGCGCCCCGCATGTGGGCGTTGAGCGTCGAGAAGTCGCCGGCGCGAGCGAGGGCGAGCCGGCGCTCTCTCACCCGACGTGCGATGTCCTTCCACACGTCCTGGAACTCGTAAGCGTTTGGATCACTGGCCTTAATGGCGTAATAGCTCGGTGGCGGCCGAACGCCGTGGACTCTCCCGCGCATCTCCACGTCCTGAGCGCGGGCACTGGGCACGGCCACGCCGCTCAGGCCGACGACAGCGCAGGCTGCCAGCACAACCGAGGCTCTGAGTCTCATCACCTTCTCCTGGACGAGGTTTTGGGTTCCACAGGAGTGGATCTCTGGGCTTGAGTTCGAAGGCACGCTTCGATTGGGTGCCCTGGCAACTGGGGGGGAGTCTACCACGGGAACGGTCTTGGAGGCGGGCCCGCAACCGCTCGGCGGAAGAGCAGCCAAAAAAGGGTACATACACACTCTCTGAGCGTCAAGCATCTCACCGATTCGCCGTTGTTCTGGCCCCGGTCCACCCCCGGGCCCGCCGGTTGCCGGCCTTTAGGGCTCGCCTGGATTCCGCCGCTGGTCATTGGCTGGTCGAAAAGCCCTCAAGCGGGAATGTGGTTCAGGTTACACTCAAGGCAGTCGGAGGAGGCTCCGCCGACTGACTCATCTAACTGCATACGCGGCAAAGTGTTACGAATCCGCTCCCTTTCGCATCTCGACGGCGCGACCGCGGCCACCGGACCAAGCATCCCCCGAACGTTGGCTTCCTGCCTAGGTTTTCCCTTGACGTCTCAGAGGCCCTGCCATTACAGTGTTACCAGCTTCGCCCTTGCCCATATCCGTTTCCGTATACTCTCCCCGAAAGGAGCGTGTGGTGAACAAGACGGAGCTGATCGACAAACTGGCCGACACCACCAGCCTCAGCAAAGCTGACGCGGGACGGGCCGTGGATGCCCTGTTCGACTCCGACAAGGGGATCATCGCGGCGGCGTTGCGGAAGGGTGCCAAGGTCCAGATCACCGGGTTTGGGACGTTCGAGACCCGAAAGCGGGGCGCGCGGATGGGGCGCAATCCGCGGACGGGCGAACGGATCCAGATCCCGGCGTCGGTGTCGCCGGCTTTCCGGCCCGGCAAGGGGTTGAAGGACGGCGTCAAGCCGAGTTTCTGATCCAGCCGGTTGGGGAGGGGGGCCCTAAGCTCAGGAGGGACCTCCTTCCCCGAAACCCTACTCCCTGAACACCCGCACGTTGGCGGGCCGCCCCCGTATCGTCGCTGTCGCCAACCCTTTGATCACGCGATCGGCGACCGAGGCAGCGACCTCCACCGAAGAATGAGTATCTCTGATCTCGATCCGACCGATGCGATCGCCGGTCACCGACGTCTCGCCGGTGATGGCGCCGACCAGATCGGCCGGTCGCACGCCGTCACGCCGACCGACCGCGAAGTAGAGGCGGGTCCAGGCCGGTAGCGGCTGGGCCGGCTTGCTGGGCTCGCGCTCGCGGTAGAGGGCGGTGGCGGCGGCGGCGAGCTGGATCGGGCTGAACTCGTCGAGCAGCGGCTCGAGCAGCATCACGTACGGCTGCAGATCGCGCCGGGCCGCGGCCTCGCGCAGGTGGTCGCGAGTCGCCTGCAATGACTGGAGCGCCTCGGCAGGGACCGCCGTCTTGAGCGGGCTGAGTCGAACGCCCAGGGCGCCGGTCAGCCGCTGCAGGTGCCCAAGCTCTCGGGGCTCGACGAAGGCGACGGCGCGTCCGGCGGCGAAGCACTCCGTAAAGCTGGCCAGGTCCGGCGGCGATCCCCAGCTGATCGACAGCATCTCCGCTTCGCTGCGGGCCTCGCGTCCCCAGATCACCCAGGCCGACGCTTCCGCTTCGGGTTGCCGGCGCGCAGGGAAGCCGCGAACGGTGAGCCGGTCTGCAAGCTCGGCGGCCTCCGCTGCGGAGCGGCAGCGAAGGCGACCGGGTGTGCCGGGTTTGGCGGCGGCGAGGACGCCGGCCAGCGCGGGCATCCAGATGGCGCGCGGCGCGCCGCAATACTCCAGCGTCACGCCGGCCAGCGGTTCCACCTCGGCGGGGATGTAGGTGATGCGCCGTGCCCGGCGCGCATGCCGCTCCAGCCAGTCCTCGACTTGGCGGTCGAGCTCCGAGGTGAACACCACACGCTGTGCATCGCGAGGAAGCTGCGCGGTCAGCGTCTCCAGCGCCTCGGCGGCGCCCAGCTCGAGCATCTCGGCGGCGCCGTCGACGACGATCGCCCGGATCCCTTCGAGCTTGATCGCCGAATTCTGCAAAGCGGCGACGAGGGCGCCGGGGCTGGCCACCGCGATTTGAGCGGCCGTGGGCTCTGACGGCCGGACCGCGGTTACCGTCAGTCGAAGCGGTTCGACCAGGCGGTGCACCATCTCGGCGGTGGCGACGGCCCGATCATCGGTGGGACGAAGGATCAGGGCCTGAGTCGCCGACACCGCGGGTTCGAGCCGCGCGGCGAGGCCGAGGGCGTAGGCCAGCGTCTTGCCGCTGCCGGCCGAGGCGATCCCCACCGCCGTCGTGCCGCGGGCGATCACGGGGATGGCGTCGACCTGCAGCGCCGTCGGCCGTTCGTAGCCGAGGGCCTGGACCCGCTGGGCCAGAGGCTCGGGCAGCGCCAGCTCTTGGAAACCGGTCATGGCCGGAAATCTAGCACGATGGGACGGTTTTCCGGAGCAGCTCCGAGGCGTGGGACGAATTACCCTTTGAACGGGGCCGGATGATCGAGGTCGTAGGCGCGGATCGAGATCACGCCGCCCTCGGGTACGCCTAGGTCGGCCAGGGTGCGCGACTCATCGAGCACCTCCTTCTCGAAGTACTCGATGTAGTAGGCGGAGGGGTCGACGTCGTCGTGGCCCAACAGCTTCGGCAACGCCGCCTGCTTGATGGCGGCGACGGAGGTGTGGCGGGCGAACTCCATCTTCCGCTCGCGCCACAGGTCGGGAACGATCACGCGAACCTTCAGCGTCTCTTCCGCCATCGCTCTGCTCGCCTTCCCTGGGCTAGACATGGGGTATCGAGTAAAGGAACCGGAGGGTCTGGTCGGTGACGTCGAAGCCGACGCCGCGGTCGGTCTCGACGTGCACGGTCGTGTGGCCGTGCTCGCGGTAAGCGGCGACCACCGCGACGCCGATCGCGCCGGAGTACTTGAGCCGGTTATCGCCACGCTCTGCCACCTGGAGAGCGGTGTGGTCGCTGTAATACTTCTCGGCCCGCCGGATGACCTCTTCCGGCGAGAGGTGCGTTGAAAGCTCGAACTTCATGGGCGTCTGTCGCTCGTCTTCTTTCGGGGCCGCGGCGAATATCTCGCGCCGCCGGCGGGCCGTCAAGGAACCACCGTCCCCGCCCGGTCAGATCCGCGAGACCCGCGAGCTGAGCGGCTCGAGGCCTCGTTCACGCACCACGAAATCGTCCTCGATGCGGACGCCCCAGCGTTCGGGCAGGTAGATGCCCGGCTCGATGGTGAAGACCATGCCCGGCTCCAGGACGCGCCGGTTCCCTTCGACCAGGTAGGGAGGCTCGTGCCCGTCCATGCCGAGGCCGTGGCCCAGGC
>CAYGAJ010000208.1:0-4683 GCA_964347815.1 uncultured Gemmatimonadota bacterium
CGATGATGCGCATCACTTTCAGGGCGAGTTCTCCGCGGCGCGGGTGAATCCGGGGCGCGGCTGGGTGTCGGTGAAGGCGGCGTCGCTGAGCCCGGATGCCATTCTGGGGAGCATGGAGCGCGGGCTGTTCTACGCGAGCACGGGGGTCGTGCTGGAAGACGTGATCATCACATCGGACCGCATCGAAGTGCGGATCAAGGGTAAGGGCGACTTCAAGTACACCACGACGTTCTTCGGCGATGTAGGCCGCGAGCTGTTGAGCGTCGGCGGGTCGCCGGCCGTTTACGATTTGGACAGCACTGTGAGCTACGTGCGAGCGCGCGTCGAAGATTCGAGCGGAGCGCGCGCCTGGATCCAACCCGTTTTTGTGACGAGACGATGAGCGCACAACGCGGTGTGAGCACTGAGAACGCCGTGGCCGCCGCCGAGACGGCCGCCCCGGAGCCACTGACCAAGCCGAGATCGAAACGGGATCCGAGCGTGGTCTTGCCGGGTCGGCTCACCTCGCTCGACGCCTTTCGCGGGGCGACGATCGCCGGGATGATCTTGGTGAACAACCCGGGCAGCTGGCGTTTCGTCTACGCGCCCCTGCTGCACGCCCCCTGGCACGGCTGGACGCCCACCGATCTCATCTTCCCGTTCTTCCTGTTCATCGTCGGCGTGGCGATGCCGCTGTCGTTCACCAAGCGGTTGAGCCGGGGGGATACACGGGCCGAGCTGACCAAGCACGTCATCAGGCGCAGCCTGATCTTGTTTGGCCTGGGACTGTTCATGGCCGCGTTCCCGACGTTCAGTAACTGGGGCAACCTGCGGATCATGGGCGTGCTTCAGCGCATCGGTGTGGTCTACCTGATCGCTTCGGTCATCTACTTGACGATGGGTCCGGCTCTGCGTTCGGGTATGCTGGCGCTGCTGTTGTTCGGGTACTGGGCGTTGATGACGCTCGTCCCGGTGCCGGGGTACGGCGCGGGCGTGCTGACGGCCGAGGGCAACCTGGGCGCGCACCTGGACCGGCTGATCCTTGGGCAATCGCATCTGTGGCGGGGCGACCCCTGGGACCCCGAGGGGCTGTTGAGCACGCTGCCGGCGGTGGGGACGACGTTGTTGGGCATCTTCGTGGGCGAATGGCTGGTCTCGAAGCGCACGCCGGAGCGCAAGGCGGCGATCCTGGCCGCCGCGTCGCTGGGAGCCATCGGGGTGGGCCTGCTCTGGGACCCGCTGTTCCCGATCAACAAGAACCTGTGGACCAGCTCGTACGTCGTGTTCACCGCCGGGATGGGCGGCCTGCTGCTGGCGGTCTTCTACTGGGCGATCGAGCTCAGGCGCTGGAAGGGCTGGAGCCGGCCGTTCGTGATCTACGGGGTCAACGCGATCGCCGTGTTCGTGTTGTCGGGGCTTTTGACCAAGGTGCTGGTCCGCTGGAAGCTGCCGGCGGGAGACGGTGCGACGACGTCGGCCTACAGCTGGATCTACACCCACGTGTTCGCGTCGTGGGCGGGCCCGCTCAACGGCTCGCTGGCGTTCGCGGTCTCGTACATCCTCTTCTGGCTGTTTCTGATGTGGCTGCTTTACCGGCGGGGCATCTTCATCAAGATCTAGTGGCCCGCTGCGTGCGGGGGATAGGCGCGCGCGATCTTGCGCCGCCGCCCCCTCGAGGATGAGATGCGCGGTTTTCGCTGTTGTGCTCTGCTGCTTCTGACGGTCGCAGGCTGCCGGCCGGCCGAGCGCCCCGCGTCGCCGCCAGCGATGACCTGGCGCGCGGTGGAAGAGCTGAACGCCGGGTTGCCGCCGGGTGTGCGGGTGTTCGAGGGCCGAGACGGGACGGTCCCTTTGCGGGCCTGGTACGTACGGATCGACGAGCCGGACCCCGGCATCGTTACGCGTGTGGTGATGTCGGACGACAGCACCGACAACCGTGAGACGGTGTCGAGCTTCGCGCGCGACCTGGGCGCCTGCGTCGCGGTCAACGGCGGCTATTTCAGCATGGCACAAACACCGGCCCGGCACGTTGGACTGCTGCTCACCGAGGACCGGTTGATCGAGTCGGCGACGCCCTCGGTGGTGCGCGACTCGCTGCGTTACGAGACGGCGCGCGCCGCCATCGGATTCACGGCGGATGACCGAGTAGAGATCTTCTGGGCCACCACGCGAGACGGGGCCGTCTACCGCTGGAGCCGTCCGCCCGGGCACCAGCCGGGCCGTCCGGCCGCGCCGCTCCGCTACGAGGACGCCGAGGTTTGGGACGTCGTCGACGCCGTCGCCGCCGGCCCCGTTCTGCTGAAGGGTGGTCGCATCCGCGTCACTGCGGATGAGGAGGTGTTCTTTGGCACCTCGATCCCAAGGGTGCACCCACGCACCGCGGCCGGCCTCACCGCGGACGGGGCGCTGATCCTGATGGTGGTGGACGGCCGTCAGGCCGAGAGCCGTGGCGCCAGTCTGGAAGAGCTGGCGATGCTGATGCGCGATGCCGGCGCCGTCGAGGCGCTCAACCTCGACGGCGGTGGGTCTTCGACCCTGGTGGTGAACGGCGTCCGCGTCAATCGACCCGCCGGCGGAAGCGTGGAGCGAGAGGTGATGTCGGCGTTGGTGACGTTCTGCGGCGTGGACCCGTCGTCGGCCGATCTTGCCACTCGTCGATGACCAGACGACGTCCGACAAAAAAGCGGGCCCGGCACACCAGCCCGAGGCGCGCTTTCACGCGCTACGTCCCGCCGGACTGGGCACCGAGCCCTTTGAGAACCGAGGCGCGTCGCTAAGCCCGACGCGGCTCCGAGCCTCCGCGGAGCGCGCCAGCGCAGCACCTCTGATCTGAGAGAGCCAGGTCCGGCGTGAAAGGATTCAGCCGAGCATTATGGCGCCAGCTGGCGGCCGGCCTGCTGGCCGGCCTGGCCGGCGGCCTGGTGCTCGGGGTCGGGGGGCGAGTGGCGATGCGGCTGATCGCCCTGGGCGCCGGCCTCGACCCTGGCTTCAGCTGGGGCGGCAGCGTCGAGGTGGTGGCGACCGGTCTTATGATCGGTGTTCCAGCGGGTCTCGTCTTCATCGCTCTGCGCCGCCTCATCCCCGGCCCCTCCATCTGGCGGGGTGCCGCCTTCGGCGTCCTGCTCTTCCTGGCCCTGGTCATCGTGCCGCCGCCGGCCGCTCGATCCGCGTCCGAATCGGTCGGCCGCCTGCTCCTGACCGTGGGCCTTTTCGGCCCGCTGTTCGTACTCTATGGTATCGTCGCGGAGCTTGTCGCGCGGCGTCTACGCCGCGGCGATGAGCCGAGCCAAACGGCCCCAGCCAGCGGAGCAACGCGCACGTCGAGGGAGGGAGAGTGGTGAGAGCGATCTGGCGATTGATGTTCGTGTCGCTGCTGGTCCTGGCGGCGCCCGCCGCCTGCGGTGATGACGATGGCACGGCCCCAGATAATGCGCCGCCCGGCCACACCGTGGTCCAGGACGGCGTCCCCCACCGACCGGGGCTCAACGACCCGAACCAGAACTGCACCGGTTGTCACGGGGCCGACCTACGCGGGGGCGCCAACGGCGAGCCCTCCTGTTATTCCTGTCACGGCCAGAAGTGGCCGTAGGCGGCGGCTGTCGCGGCTACAACGGCTCGAAGCGTCCCTGGAAGAAGCGGAGCTTCTCCGGCTCGTAAACGAACTTCAGGCCCTTCAGCTCGTGGCGGCGCTCGTACAGCCGGATGATCACCTCGGCCACCACAAATGGAAGCGGTTCGAGCCCGAGTCACCACTTCCTGAACTGGTCAAGACGGTGCCGCACGTCGCCTTCGAAGTCGACGACCTGGAATCGGAGCTGGAAGGAAAAGATGTTCTGATCGAACCGAACAGCCCGGCACCGGGAATCGTCGTTGCCTTTGTCGGCGACGATCGCGCTCCCGTCGAATTCATTCAGCTCCTCGAGGCGCTGCCGGATGCCGACTGACATAGGCGGCCGTGGCTTCGGTCCCGGTGGCGGCGAAGGCCTGCCGGCGATCGGGCCCGTCGTCGCGCTTCCCGCACTCACCTTGCTGTGTCCTTGTGTGTCCTGGCGTGCGGCCCCCTCGAAACAGAAATCTATCGCACGGAACCCGGAGTGATCGGGCAAGACGCTGTGCCGCCGGGAGTGAGGCGGAGCGACTTGGGCTTGATCCGTGCCGCGAGCTTCCTGAGCGGGGCGGGGAAGATCGTCGCCTCTTTGCTGACGATCCGGCATTACTTTGCGGCCAATTACCCCGCCACAATCTGGGAAGGGTCATCTGCGACATCAGCGCCTTCCTCAACTGCGACAGTTCGGCGGTCTCAGCAGTCTCGGCGCTGGCCGGCGTGCCGCTCGCCTATTTCGGGGTGATGGTCGGTGGCCTGGTTGGCCTGGGGGCCGTGTTCCCCTCCGCGGCGCTCGAGCGGACGAACAGAGCGATCGCGCTGTTGAACGTCATCGGGGTGATCGGGCTTTTCCTTTATTCGGTGGCGTATCTCCGAAGCCTGTGCCTGCTGTGCACCGGCTACTACGTCTTCGCGTAGGCGAGCTTCGCGCTGCCGTCCAGGCAAAACGCCCCGGCCGTCACAGGCCGGGGCGTCTCAGTTTTGCGGGTACCGCTGTTGCGATCCCACTCAGGTGGCGAGGCTGGCGAGATCGCCGACGATGCGGAGCCGCACGACGTACTGAACGTCGAGCTCGTCGCGCCAGACGCCGTAGATCTTGT
>CAYGAJ010000209.1:0-4649 GCA_964347815.1 uncultured Gemmatimonadota bacterium
TGGCGAACGGGATCAGCATCCCCAGCATCCTCACGCTGCTCACCGGACTCGCCCCTACGGAGTATCGCGCCGCGTTCATGTCGGTGAACGCGATGGTGCTTCGGGTGGGCCAGACGCTGGGCCCGTTGGTCGCCGGAGCGATGCTGCGGTTGCGAGGTCTGTCGGGCGCCTATTACGGTAGCGCCGTTCTGGCCGTGGCGACGCTGGCCGTCATCGTAGTGGTCATCGAGAGGGAATGAGACCGGGATTGGCCGACTGACTCTGGGAGAACGAACCTGATGCATTTGCGACGATTCCTGGCCGGAACCCCGCTGCTCATCGTCCTCGTTGGCGCGCTGAGCTACCCGGCACGCCTCGGCGAGTTGAACGCGCCGTTCGATCGCGACTTCGAGGACAAGACGATGCGCGTCGACTACTTCCACACCGGCGACGCGAACCACGAGCTGATCACACTCGAGCGTGTGATCTCCGACGGCCCGTGGGCGGGCAGCAAGACGCGCTTGCTCGATGAGATCGATCTGGGCAAGTACTACTTCTATGTGCTCGATGGCGAGAGCGGTCGCTTGATGTTTTCTCGCGGCTTCGCCTCGCTGTTCGGCGAGTGGCAGACCACCGGCGAGGCGAAAGCGATGCAGCGCACCTACCACGAATCGCTGCGCTTCCCGTGGCCGAAGCGCCCGGTTCGAGTGGTCGTGAAGAAGCGCGAGCCGGGCGCCGATTTCCAACAGCTGGGCGAGTTCGCGGTCGATCCCGCGTCGCGCTCGATCAACCCGGCCGACCCTGCGCCAGCGGGTGAAGTGTGGAGCGTGTTCGAGAACGGCCCCCCCGCTGAAAAGGTCGACATCGTATTGCTCGGGGAGGGCTACACGCGCGAGGAGCTGCCGAAGTTCCACGCCGACGCGCGTCGATTGGTGGAAGAGCTGTTCGCGTACGAACCCTTCAAGAGCCGGCGATCCGACTTTAACGTGCGGGCGATCGATCTGCCGTCGGCCGAGTCGGGTGTGACGCGGCCACACGCCGGCAAGTTCCGTCGCACGCCCGTCTCGGCGCAGTACAGCATCTTCGATTCGGAGCGCTACCTGCTTACGTATGATAACCGCGCTCTGCGAGACGTGCTGTCGGCGGCGCCCTACGACTTCATGGCGATTCTAGTGAACGAGCGGCAGTACGGTGGAGGCGGGATCTACAACTTCCAGCTCGCCAGCTCCGTCGATTCCGAGTTCTCCGACTACGTGTTCGTTCACGAGTTCGGGCACCACTTCGCCGGGTTGGGCGATGAGTACTACACGTCGGACGTCGCCTACGAGACGGGCGCGGCCGAACACCCGGAGCCGTGGGAGCCGAACGTCACCGCTTTGCACGATCCCGCCGAACTGAAGTGGCGCGATCTGGTGCAGCCGGGGACCCCGATCCCGACGCCGTGGGACAAGGCGGCCTACGAGGCGCACGCCCGGGAGATCCGGGAGCGGCGCCGGGCGCTGATCGAGGGAGGGGCGCCGGAGGCGGAGTTCGACAGGCTGTTCCAGGAGCAGCGCGCGTTGGAGACGAAGTTGCTCGCCGCGATGGAGAACTACGGTCTGGTCGGGGCATTCGAAGGTGCGTCGTACGAGCCGCGCGGTCTGTATCGTCCGGAGATCGACTGCATCATGTTCTCGCGCAACGAGGTGGGGTTCTGCCGCGTCTGTCGTCGCGCCATCGAGCGGGTGATCGATCTTTATGCACGATAAGTCTCGCGTGGCCGCAGTTGGTGGTGGGGTCGGCGCCGGAGGTCCTCTCGCTTCACCGTTCGCGGCGCGGGGTTCCGGGTCGATGGCCTGGGAGGTACCCGGCCGCTCTCGAGTTACGCTCGCAGGACCTCCAGCGCCTCCCAGGCCGAAAACGGTCGGAGACCTTCGTGTGCATTAGACCGTCAGACGACGATCCAACGCCGTCAAATAGATGCGCCGAGCACCAACTCTGTTGGATGAGACAGCCTGATTCGTCGACCATGCGCACGACGCGAAACACGCGGACGAACGATACGCTCGCCCGGGCCGGTTAGCAGGTTCGAACGCGTCGTCCACAGGTGTGTCGCGCGACCCGATGGTCCGTTCCCGGCGTGATGTTTCGTTCGCGACAAGATCGCCGCTTATACCCTGGTGATTTGGTGATGTCGTGACCCGATAAGCGAGCCCCCGGGGCACGATATCGACCGGTCGTGTGACTCGCGGGAGTTGCTCGGGAGGCGGCGGGGCTCCTCCGAGCGTAACTCGAGAGCGGCCGGGCACGACCGGGCCATCGACCCGGTCGCCCGCGCCGCGAACGGTGAAGCGAGAGGACCCCCGCCGCCGACCCCACCACCGTCGGCGGGTCTGCAAAACGAAAACGGAAAACGTAGCTGGGAGGCACGATATGGGTCACCGATCCTGCAGCTCACCGGTCAAGCGGCGAACCGGCAACCGCGCTTGGCTCACACGCGCGCTCGTAACCGTCGTCGCGCTGCACACCTACGCCGCGGCGCTGGTCGCGCAGAGCACCGTCGACCTCGGCGCGCTCGACGCGTACTTCGCCGCCGCCCGCGACGCCTGGCGCGTGCCCGGATTCGCCGTGGCCATCGTGAAGGACGACCGGGTCGTGTTCGCCAAGGGTTACGGCGAGCGAGACATCCAGAAGGGTGGGGAGGTGGACGAGCACACCCTCTTTGCTATCGCCTCGAACAGCAAGGCGTTCACCTCCGCCGCCCTGGCGCGGCTGGTCGATCAAGAGCGGATCACCTGGGACGACCGGGTGGTCCAGCACCTGCCGTACTTCCAGCTTTACGACCCGTATGTGACCCAGGAGATGCGGATCCGCGATCTGCTCTGCCACCGGAGCGGCCTGGGCACCTACAGCGGCGACCTCATCTGGTACGGCACGCAGCACAGCCGTGAGGAGGTGGTGCGACGGGCGCGCTACCTCGAGCCGGCCGGCTCGTTCCGCGCCGACTACGGCTATCAGAACATCATGTTCGTCGCGGCGGGCGAGATTATCCCGGCGGCGACCGGACGGAGCTGGGACGAGTTCGTTCGAGCCGAGTTTCTCGAGCCGTTGGGGATGAGCCGGACCGTGACCTCGGTCGCCCAACTGGACGGGGTGTCCAATGTGGCCACGCCGCACAGCGAGCGGGACGGCAAAGTCATGGCCTACCCCTGGTATAGCTGGGACGCGATGGCCGCGGCCGGAGGGATCATCTCGAGCGTGAGCAACATGGCGCGCTGGATCCGTCTGCAGCTGGCCGGCGGAACGCTGGATGGGCGGACGTATTTCAGCGAGTCGGCGCAGCGGACCATGTGGACGCCGCACATATCGTACGTTGTGAGCAAGCAGAGCGAGGAGCGCTACCCGACCACGCACTTCCGGGGCTACGGACTGGGGTGGAGCCTGATGGATTACCGCGGCCGCAAGGTTGTGAGCCACGGCGGAGCGTACGACGGCATGTTCTCGCGGGTGGCGCTGGTGCCCGAGGAGAAGCTGGGGATGGTGATCCTCACCAACAGCACGACCAGCCTGCCCGTCGCGCTCACGTACCGGATCCTCGACGCCTATCTGGGCAGCGACGAGCGCGACTGGAGCGATGAGCTGCTTCAGCTGAGCCGGCGGGACGCCGAGCGCTGGCGTGAGTTCTGGGCGAAGCGCAGGGCCGAGCGCGTCCCAAACACGAAGCCGTCGTTGCCGCTGGAGAAGTACACGGGCACCTACGGTGGCCCGATGTACGGCGACGCGACCGTCTCGCGGGAGAACGGCAAGCTGGTCGTGCGGCTGCTGCCCAACCCCGATCTGACCGGCGACCTGCGGCACTGGCACTTCGACACGTTCGAGGTGGCGTGGCGCCACCGGTTTCCCTGGTTCGACAAAGGCACGGTGCAGTTCGTGATGGATGCCATGGGCAATGTGGTCGAGATGAAGATGGACGTGCCCAACGAGGACTTTTGGTTCACGGAGCTGGAACTCAAGAAGAAGGAGTAGAGCGCGTGATGGCGGACGGGTCGGCGCCGGAGGTCCTCCCGCTTCACCGTTCGCGGGTCGGGGTCGGCGCGGATGGACCGCTCCTGCGGGCCCGCTCTCGAGTTACGCTCGGAGGACCCCCGGCGCCTCCTGGGCCGAAGGACGCCGGGCAGATCTCGAGTGGAACTGACACACAAACGAGCATCCAGCGCTCTCGGGCCGACTCGAAGAGCGCGGCGGGCTCACCGAGCATCAAAGCCGTTGGATGAGACTGTCTGATTCTTCGACCAAGCGCACGAACCGAAGCTCCTGGACGGGGCGGACGCTCGCCCGCGTCGGCCCACAGGTTCGAACGCATCGCCCACACATATGTCGCGCGATTTGATCGTCCGTTCTCGCTTTGATGTATCGGATCGCCGCAAGATCGCCGCTTGTGCCGAGTGACTGTTTGATGGTGATCACCCGACTGGCGGCTCACCGGCAGGGAATCGACCGGCCGCGTGACTCGCGGGAGTTGCTCGGGAGGCGGTGGGGGGTCCTCTGGGCGTAACTCGAGAGCGGCCCGGTACGACGGAGCCATGGACCCGGTCCGTTCGCCGCGAACGGTGAAGCGAGAGGACCCCCGCCGCCGACCCCACCCGGGCCCGCCGGCAGGTGCCACGAGTGCGAGAGGATACAGAGATGGC
>CAYGAJ010000210.1:0-4642 GCA_964347815.1 uncultured Gemmatimonadota bacterium
CTCATGTTGGGGCGAGGTGCGTATGGGGAAGTGGCAGCAGGTACTCAAGAAGAGCTTGACCACGGTCGACCAGCTCGTTGAGGCCTTCGGCGAGGAGAACATCGATCGCGTAGCGGTACAGCAGGCGATCGACAAGTTCAACCTCCGAATCACACCCGCGGCTCTCGCTACGATCAAGGAGACCGGCGACGCCTTTTGGAACCAGTACGTCCCTTCGCCGGACGAGAACGAGGTCGTCGACGGGATCGTTGACTCGCTCAGCGAAGATGCGGATTCGCCGGTCCCGAACATCACACACCGGTATCCCGACCGCGTCCTCTTCCTGGTCAGCCCCGTCTGCGCGACCTACTGTCGGTTTTGCACGCGCCGCCGCAAGGTCGGAGATCCGGAGAAGATCCCGCTCAACCAGTTCAACTCGGCGTTCAAGTACTTGCGCGAGCACACCGAGATCCGCGACGTCATACTCTCCGGCGGCGACCCCTTGATGTTGTCGGACCGGCGTCTCGAGCACTTCCTCAAGAACCTGCGCGATATCCCGCATATCGAGATCATCCGCATCCACACCCGTGTCCCGCATCACCTGCCGGAGAGAATCACCCACGACCTCTGTCGGATGATCGCCCGGTACCACCCGGTCTTCGTCAACGTCCACTTCAACCACCCGGCCGAGCTCAACGCCCCCACCGAAAAAGCGCTCGCCAAGCTCGCCGGCGCCGGTTGCCCCCTCGGTTCTCAAACCGTGCTGCTGAAGGGTGTCAACGACGACCCGGAGACCATGAAGCAGCTGATGCAGAAGCTGCTGAGGAACCGCGTCCGGCCGTACTATCTGTATATGGCGGACCCGGTGGCCGGAGGGGAGCACTTCCGCACGTCGTTGGAAAAGGGCCTCGCGATCATCAAGGCGCTGCGCGGTTGGACCTCGGGCCTGGCCATCCCCCACTTCGTCATCGACGCTCCGGGCGGCGGCGGCAAGATCCCGTTGCTGCCACAGTATATCGAGGAGATCACCGACGACGAGGTCGTGATGCGGAACTACTCGGGCGACCGCTACAGCTACCCGCTGCCGAAGGAGCTGGTGCTGGCCTCTATATTATAGACACCGCTTATCCCGCCCAGCCGGCCGCTAGAGCGCCGGCTCTAAGGCCCACTCCCTCATAGCCTGGCGAGCAGGCCGCTCTTGCTGGCGCCCCGTCCCGGCTAGAGCCGCCTCCGCTCCCCGGTGGCTGATTCTGTGTCGCAGATTACTTATCTGCGGCACCGCCCAAGAATCGCCGTTTTTCGCCCCTCGCAGCCCGTAATTCCTGGTTCCCCATGGACTAAGACCCAGTTCGGCCTTCTGAGGGCGATTTCGTGCGATTAATGGCCACAATAAGCGGTAAACCGCTTCCAACCCCTGAAAACGCGGTCAGGAACCCGGTCGCAAGCTCAACGCGGGTGGCTGACTCAACTCGGCGCCGGCCGGCGTCTCGATCACCCGCACGACCGGCGTTCCCGACACGGTCATCCGCTCGACACGCGCCTGCCAGCCTCGACCGACGAGTCGATCGACGCTTGCTCCGAAGCGCGCCGCGAAAACGCGGCGGTACGCCTCCTCGAACTCCAGGGCGTCGCGTTCTGAATCCCAGGCCGTGTACCACACCAGCGCCAGCTCATCCCCTCTGGCCAGCAGCGCGTAGGCGTCCCCATCCCACCCGGCCGCCGCCTGCTCTGCCGTCTGCCGATCCCGCAGGTGCTGGTTGAAATAGATACGAAGCTCGAGCTCACCGAGGTCGCTCTCGTATCTGGACCGCCAACCGGCGCCGGGCTCCGAAAGGCCGAGCGAGGTCGGTGGATCGCGCTGGTCCAGCAGCTTCTCGGTGTGAATCAACTGCTCCGTCGACTCGGGCAGCCACTCGCCGAGCGGGGCGGGCCGCTCCGCCCGGCTGCGCCACAGCCTTTGAACGAAGCGCGCGCCGCCCAGGTACGCGAAGAGGAGCGGTTCCCTCACGATCGCCGGCGCTTCGGCCAGACGGGGAAAGCTCGCCGGGTCGGCGAGCGACGCGGCCATGTCCGGACCCAGCTCGGGCAGATCATCGACTGATAGCGGCGTGCCCGACGCGGTGCCCGCCTGGTAGGCAAACATGACCACCGTGGCGTGACCTTCCAAGGCGGCTTGCCGAGCCGACCGCGCATCGTTCACCTCGGTGGACTTGAGCAGCGAATCGAGGTCCGCGTGCTGATCCTGAAGGGCGTGGACCAGCTCGTGAACGATGACGGCGTCGAGCAGCTCTCGGGGCGCCTCCTCCCGGATAAACAGCACGTCACGGACCGGGTCGTAGTAGCCGACGGCTTGCTCGAGCAACAGCTCGACCAGCAGACGCCGCAGGTCGACCGTGTCGGGAATCAGGCCGAAGCTCTTGTAGGCCTGGGCCAGGTTCTCCAGCTTCTCGCCCGGGTACTCCGCGTCCAGCCGTTCCAGCAGATACGCCTCGAGCGTCTCGCGACGCGATCGGCGCACCGCGGGCACCTCCCGCGCTTCGAGCCGCGACAGTTCTTCGATCCGCGGAAGCAGCTCCGTCACCCGCGCTTCCAGTCTTCTGTCGCGTCGCCCCTCCTCCTGACCGCTCGAATCACGTCCACACGCGACGGCTGCCATCACGATCGTCAGCGCCGCCAGCGCGCTCCGAGCACCTCGGCGGCCGCGTCTCACGGCGCGTACTCCGCCCAGGCGTCGGGCTCCTGCCTGACGCGGACGCGCACCAGGCGCAACCCCGGCCCGTACTCGCTCGTGATCTGCTGGCTCAGCCGCTGGTAGATGAATTCCGCCTGGCGCTCGGCGCTGGGGACTCCGCCCTGGAACGGCTCCAGCTCGTTCAAAAGCCGGTGATCGAGCTCGCCGACGATCGCCGCCAGTGCCGGCTGCAGCCGGTCAAAGTCGGCCACGAACCCGCTCGCGCCGAGTCGCTCGGTCTCCACCACGGCTTCCGCCGTATAGCCGTGACCGTGCGTCCGACCGGCGGCGCCCGAGGCTCCGGGGATGAACAGGGCGCAGTCGTAGGAAGCGCGAACCGAGATACGGTAGGGCATCGGAATCAGAGGATCGGACCTGCGGTCCGCAGCGGCGGCGGGTCGGCAACGAGCCGCAGGACGACGTCCCCGAGCTCGGCGCGCAGCTCCCGCGCCGTTCGTCCCAATCGCGGATGGCGCCAGTCGGGCGCGATCTCGACCAGCGGCTCGAGCACGAAGGCCCGCTCGGTCATCCGGGGGTGAGGGATCTGCAAGTCCGGCTCGTCGATCACGCGGTCGTCGTAGGCGATGATGTCGATGTCGAGTGTACGGGGGCCGAAACGCACGTCGCGCTTTCGCCCCTCCGCCGCCTCCACCTCGTGCACGAACTCGAGCAACGCCCGTGGTTTCAGCCGCGTCGTCCCACGGCAGACCACATTCAGAAACCAGGGCTGGTCGCGAAGCTCTTCGGGCTGCGTCTCGTAGACCGAAGACACCGATTCCAGGTCCACGTGGGCGCGCAGCCGCTCGAGTCCGCGCTCCAGGTGCCGAATGCGGTTACCCAGGTTCGAGCCGAGGCTCAGGATGATCCGGCCCAGCCCGTTCTCGTCGTGCGCCGTCTTTCTCGGCAAGCCTCACGCCCTCCCGTAGCGGTCTTCCAGCCGGACCACGTCATCGAGCTCCGGCGTCGACGCTTCGAGTAGATCGCAGTCGGTCACCGCTTCAATCCGGTGCCGCGTGCCCGGCCGAACCCTGAAGCTCATCCCTTCCTCGAAACGTTCCTCTCGCAGATCATCGTCGGCCTCTCCCACCAGAAAGATCATTTGGCCACGCAACAGGTGAAGCGTCTCGTCCTTCTTTCGGTGATACTGCAGCGACAGAATCTCGCCGGCCTTGACGTGCAGAAGCTTGCCAACGTAACGATCGGTGTGGGCCCAGATCAGCTCGTAGCCCCACGGTTTCTCAACGCGTTTGACCGGTACCTCCATCCGGCGCTCTCCTATCGACCTCAGCGGAAGCGCACGCGCGCAAAACGCCGCTTGCCCCGCTGGATCAGCACCGGTTCCGCGGTGCTGAGTTGATGATCTTTATCTGAGACGGTCACGCCGTCGACGTGCACCGCCCCCTGGCGTATCAATCGAACGGCCTCGCTGCTCGTCTTCGTCAGCCCGGCCTCCACCATCACTTTGGGTAGCCACATCCGCTCTCCGTCCCGCTCCACCTCCACCTCGGGTATCTCTTCCGGCCGCTCGCCCCGACGCACGACCCGGTCGAAGTGGGTTTCCGCCCGGCGGGCCGCCTCCTCTCCGTGGTAGGTTCGGGTGATGTCATAGGCCAGCGCCCGCTTGGCTCCCATCGGATCGCTGGCGATCCGCGAGAGCGCCCCGGCCAGCTCGGCGCCTCGCAGCGACGACGCCAGCTGCAGCCATTCCTCGAGCAGATCGTCCGGGATCGACATCGTCTTTCCGTACATGTCCTCCGGGGCCTCGGTGATCCCGATGTAGTTGTCGTACGACTTCGACATCTTACGGGTCCCGTCCGTGCCACGAAGCAGCGGCAGTGTTACGCACACCTGCGGCTCCTGCCCGTATCTCTCCTGAAGCGTCCGGCCCACCAGCAGGTTGAACTTCTGGTCGGTGCCGCCCAGTTCGACGTC
>CAYGAJ010000211.1:0-4634 GCA_964347815.1 uncultured Gemmatimonadota bacterium
CGTCGCGCCCACGACCCGAAGCTGGCCCCGAGCGAGCAGCGGCTTCATCATGTTGCCCGCGTCCACGGCGCCTTCCGCCGCCCCCGCGCCCACGATCGTGTGCAGCTCGTCGATGAATACGATGTACTGGCCTTCGCTCTCGGATATCTCCTTCAGCAGCGCCTTGAACCGCTCCTCGAACTGCCCGCGGTACTTCGTCCCGGCGACCATCCCCGCGATGTCCACCTGAATCAGCTGCTTGTTGCGCAACGACTCCGGCACGTCGCCGTTCACGATACGCTGCGCCAGACCCTCGACGATCGCCGTCTTCCCCACCCCCGGCTCGCCGATCAGAACCGGGTTGTTCTTGGTGCGGCGCGACAACACCTGGATCACCCGGCGAATCTCCTCGTCCCGGCCGATCACCGGGTCGAGCTTATTGCGACGCGCCAAGTCCGTCAGGTCGACCGTGTAGCGCTGAATCGTCTGGTACTTCTCCTCCGCCTCCCGGTCGCTGACCCGGTGCGGCCCGCGCATCGCCTGCACCGCCTGCAGCAGAGCCTCCCGCGTGACACCCAGCTCCTTCAGGATGGGACGCGTCGTGCTCGCCTTCCCTGACGCCAGACCCACCAGCAGGTGCTCGCTGGAGATGAACTGATCACCCAGCTCGCGCGCTTCCCGGTCCGCTTCATCCAGCACCTGACCCAGTTCGCGGGACGGCGCGGCCGCGCTCCCGCCCTCCTGGCGGGGCAGCCGCTCCAGCGCCTCGCTCGCACGCCGCCGCAACTCGTCCAGGCGCACGTTGAGGCGTCCCAGCAAAGGCCCCGCGACGCCACCCGGCTGGTCGAGCAGGGCGTCGAGCAGGTGGATGTCTTCGACGGCCGGATTGCCGCGGCTCGCGGCCAGAGAGATGGCCGCCTGCAGTGCCTCACCGGCTTTGATCGTCAATCGATCGAAGGAAATCATCTATCGAAAAACCTCACACCTCATTTCGTTCGGCATGGGCAATCCGGGCCGTCCGGCGGGACCCGCGTCAGCCGCGGCCCGCCCCACTTCTCGTCCCGGCTCAACCGTCCACCGCTAAGTCTGCCCGGAGTCTCGCGTTATGGTAGAGGGGCAACTCGCATGCCACCCGCATGCTGCCAGATCGGCAGTCGGCGCCCCTGCTGACCGCCTCAGCCCACAGCCGAACGTCTCATTCGACGGCGACTTTGCGGGTTCGCTCGCTCGGCGCCTTGGGCAGGTTGACACGCAGGACACCGCCGCGCAGGCTGGCGCGGATCCGCTCGCGCTCGAAGGCGGTTCGCAGCTTGAAGCGGCGGTAGTACCCCCAGGGCAGCGCGCTCTCTTCCTCCTCCCGGCCGGCCGCCTTCCCCTCGATGATCAGGTCGTCACGCTCCAGGGTCACCTGGACGTCGCCCTTCCTGACGCCGGGCATATCGGCCAGCACGACCATCTCCTCGTCGGTGGCGTAGATGTCGACGGCGGGCCGAACGTAGCGGCGCCGCTTGTACCGGGCTTCGCGCTCCTCCTCCTCGGTGCGGGCGTGCTCGTCGACGTCTTGCAGTTCGTCGTTGACGGTTCGGTTCATCTTAGCGCCCTCCCTCGCCGCCCTCTGAACGGGGCGTGCTCTCCCAGGGCCATCGGTCTTCCTCGCCTCGAGACCGGCTTTCGCCCTTCTCCTCGCGGCCCTCCTGGATGTCGATGCTCCGACCGCGGGCGCCGGGCTTTGGCAACCGCACATCGAGCACGCCGTCGCGCATCTGAGCCACGACGGCGAGCGGGTCGACATCGCCGGGAAGGCGAACGGTCAGTGAGAACTTTCCGCCGGGGCGCTCGGTCCGCAGCGGCCGCGAGTCTTCGGGCGCCGGGATCCGGCGCCGCTCACCGGACACCGTGAGGGTGCGGCCCGAGAGCGAGACCTCGATCTGCTCGCGTGTCATGCCGGGCAATTCGACGCGGGCTCGATAGCCGTCGTCCTCGACGCGCAGCTCGTATCGGGGAAACTCACGTCGGATTCCCAAATCGGGCGCCATGCCGAGAACCTGATCGAACAGGTTGCCTACCGCCTCTTTGAACTCGGCGAGCGCACCACGACCGGACGCGCTCGACTTCGATTGTTCCACTGGAAAGCCCTCCTATCCTGAGTCCAAGCCCGAAACCGCCCTTTCCCCGCGACTGTGACTCGCGTCGGGTTGTGAAGGCGGCGGTTTAGACGGCCGATATGTTCATGGTCCGGCCGGCGTTAGTCGAGCATAGAAGAGTATACACCACGATCCCGGTTCGGAGCCAATCTCGAACCTGCTCCGCTTTGTCGGGGTGGCCCAGTTCGGCGTGCTTCACGTTGGGGCTTGAATCCGAGCGGCGGCTCGGAGGGTCACTCCTTGATCACGACCGTGGCGGCGATGCGGTCGTGCAGCGCCTGGCGGTTCGGATCCCAGAACATCTCGAAGAAGCCCAACAGTCCGGTGAAGATCGATGCCGCGTAGCCGCCGAAGCGGTTGAAGGCGACCCACCAGCCGATCGGCTTGCCATCCAGCCGCACCACCCGGATGCGCAGCAGCCGCTTTCCCGGTGTGCGGCCCCGCCATACGGCGACGAAGAAGGTGAAGTAGAGACCGGCCCAACCGAAGCCGAGGCCGATCTCATCGGCGGCGTTGAACAGGAGCTTGAGTACCCCCTTGTCCCGCTCTTCCTGGAGCTCGTCCTCCAGCGCCTGGTTCTCGGCACGCAGCCGCTCGACGCGGGCCTCCTGACGTTCGAGCCGCTCGCCCGCCACCGCCTCGACCAGCGGCTCGTGCAGCGACGCGCGCCGGGCCGAGTCGCCGGCCTGTAGGGCCTGTGTGTAAGCGACGATCACCGAATCGCCTGTCGCGGTATCCAGTGATTTCGGGGGCGCCAGCGCATCGAGGCCGGACATGATCGCCGCCCGCGCCCAGGGCGCGTCCTTCTCCGCGGCGATATCTTCCAGCACATCCCGGATTTCCGTCGGCGACAACCCCTGCTCGCTCAAGCTCTGTGCAAAGCTCCGCGCCGCGACCCGCGCCTCCTCCTCGGTCTTCGCCCCGGTGAGCGCGAGCGCCCCTTTCGCCGTCTCCACGGCCTGACCCACGCTGCTCGTCACCACCCCCTGCGGCATCTCGATCCGTAGCTCCGGCGTGGGCCCGCCGAACCTGTCCACCCAGGCGCCCACCAGCGTCGCCACCAGCACCAGCGCCCCGAGCGAGCCGTAGGTCAGCCAGCGGGCCCCCGTTGTGAGGGCGTCGCCGGCGGGCCGCAGAGCCCGGCGAAACAGGACGAAGGCGACGGCCAGGCCCAGCAAGAACCAGCCGAACCGCCCGACCACCAAGATGGCCACGAGGTCGACGCCCATCGCCGCCGCACGCCGCCAAGGCCGCGCCAGAGGCGTGCCCAGGAGTTCGGACGCGACGGAAAACGCATCCGGCGTGATGATGTGTCGGGGATCTCGGGAACCGCTCGCCATGATCGTCTGTCCGACTGCCAGAACGAAAAGCCGCCGCCTCGATCGTTGAAAGAACGCCGTACTATAACCGCCTCCCGCCCGCTTAATCCAGACGCCACCCCCGACGCAGCCTCTAGCATCGGCATCGCGCGACGCATACCGTAATCAGGCCTGCGTCTATGAATCGACAACACGGCATCATCGGTACCGGATTCGTTCTGGCCCTCCTCCTGGCGCCGCCGCTCCCGGCCCAGACGACCGGCCGGGTCATGGGTCGCGCCCTCGATTCCAGTACCCGCGCGCCCATCGACGCAGCCGAGGTCTCGGTCGAGGGCACCGACCTCCGGGCCCTGACCACGGAACGCGGCGACTTCATCCTCCTGAACGTGCCGGCCGGCGAGCGCCGGCTGAAGGTCGAGCGCATCGGTTTCCAACCCGTGGTCGTCTCCCTGTTCGTTCGCACCGACCGGACGACCTGGGTGACCGTGCAGCTGGTGCAGGCCGCGGTCGAGGTGGAAGCCGTCGTGGCGGAGGTCGAGCGTGTCCGGCTGATCGAGCCGGAAGTGAGCGCCTCGCATCAGGTCGTGCTCGGACGCGAGTTGCGGGCGCTGCCACTCGACGAGATCGAGGAGGCCGTCGAGCTGACCACCGGAGTCAGCGACGGCCATTTCCGCGGCGGGCGCGTGGGCCAGGAGACGTACAAGATCGACGGCCTCGAGGTGAAGAACCAGCTCGAGGCGG
Source organism: uncultured Gemmatimonadota bacterium (assembly GCA_964347815.1). Taxonomy (GTDB): domain Bacteria; phylum Gemmatimonadota; class Gemmatimonadetes; order Palauibacterales; family KS3-K002; genus CAYGAJ01. Next base: position 4,184 of record CAYGAJ010000211.1, read on the forward strand.
CCACCCAGGGACCCGGACTGGAGCTATCGCCCACCGCGCTCGAAGAGATCGAAGTCGTCACCGGTGGGCTCGGGCCCGACAACGGGTCGGCGTTGTCCGGCGTGGTGAGCTACGTGACACGCCGCGGCAACGCCGAGCGTTGGGAGGGGCGCGCCGGGCTGTCTACGGATCACTGGGCGCCCGACCCGCTGTTCCGCGGGTTCGCGGAGCTATCCCTCTCGGCCGGTGGTCCTCTCCCGTTTCTCGGCTCGGGCAGCACCCTGTTCGCCGATCTGCTGGCCCAGGGTCGGGTGGATGCGGAGCCCCGGGCCCGGGGCCTGACCTGCCTGCGCGAAGACGATGGCGATCCGGAGCTGGCCGCGGCGATCAACTCGCTGGCCGGCGACCTGACCACCGCGCACCTCTATTGTCCGTTCACAGAAGATCAGCTCCCGTTTCAACGCGGCGACAA
>CAYGAJ010000212.1:0-4569 GCA_964347815.1 uncultured Gemmatimonadota bacterium
CTCGTGGTCCTGCTGCTGTTGATCGCGGCGGTGATGGGGACGACGGCGCCACTCAGCCGGCGCGTTGTTGCCCGGTATCAACTGAGCACGGCGGCGCAGACGCTCGTGTCGGACCTGTCTCAGACGAAGGTGCGCGCGATTCAGTCGAACCAGTTGACCACCCTGCGGCTGGAATCGAGCCGGGATTACCGCGCGGCGGGCTACCCGCGGCGGTTGCCGGGGCTTGTCCATTTCGATGTGTCGAGCGCCGACTCGGTCACCTACAACGGTTTGGGCGCGGTCGCCGACGGGGCCGCCCGCCAGTTGATCCTGGTGAACGCCTACGGGGAATTGCGACGGGTGCGGGTTTATGCGGCCGGTGGCCACGAGGTTCAAAAGCTATGAGCAAGTCCGCGGGCTTCAGCCTGGTCGAGCTGCTGGTGGCGCTGGTGATCTTCGGTTTCGGCGTCCTGGCGGGCGTGGCTCTTCTGGGCACGGGACATCGGTGGGAGGGGCAGGCGGAGCTGGAGACCGAGCTGACGGTTGCGGCGGAGATAAAGTTGGAGGAGCTGAAGGCGATCGCCGGGACGGATCTTCCGGACACCGTTCAACTCGTGATCGGTGGGTCGCTTTCGGGCGATGTGACGGGATACTGGGACACGGTCCAGCTGGGTGCGAGAGAGTTCAAACGGCGCTGGCAGGTGGAGGCCGGGCCGGCGGGTATGCGGGAGACGACGGTGCGGGCGATCCCCCACAACCCGCCGGCCCCGGGCGAGGCGGATTTGGTGACCTATCTGATCCATGAGTGAGCGTGCCACAAGCGTCGAGGCCGGCCTAAAGGGCTTCAGCACGTTGGGGATGATCGTCGCCCTGACGCTGCTGGGGTTCATGCTGTCGCCGCTGCTGGGGACCCTGCTCAGTGCGCAGCACGGATTTGTGGCCAGCCGCGAGCGGGCACAGGCGACGAGCAACGTCCGTTACGCGCATCTCGCCCTGACCCGAATGATGCGACTGGCGGGTGCGCGGCCGTTGGGCGGGCCGGTCACGGGCATCGACCCCGATCCGCTGGGAGACGGCCTCTTCAACGACGTGCGTCTACGAGCTGACTACAACCCGCCTGATGGGGACACGGACGACCCCGGCGAAGATCTCGTCCTCTATCTGCGCGGAGACACGATGTTCGTGCGGGCCGGGACGGGGGGTGCCGAGGAACCGTACCTGATGGGTGTGGACTCGCTGGCTTTCGAGTACTTCGACCGGGATGGGGCACCGATCACCGTTCCCAACCGCGTCGCGATGGACGCGCGCTCGGCCGAAGTAACCATCCGCGCCGCCGCGCGTGCGCCGGGTCTGAGTCCGCGCGAACTCGTCGGCCGGGTCCGGCTACGGAACGGAAGGTAACTGATGCGACGCAACCCGTGCTCCAACGAATCCGGTATCGCGCTCATCGCCGTGCTGCTGGCCATGGCGCTGATCACGGCGATCGGCGTGGCACTCACGGCCGTCGGGGTCGTCGAATATCGAACGTCGATCAACCACCGGTCGGCCACGCAGGCGCTGCTGTTGGCGGACGCGGGGGCCAGCCACGCGCTCGCCCTGCTGCGGGGGCCGCTGAACGGCCAGGCCTACAGCGACGTGCTCGTCGGATCTGACGGCGTGGGGGGCACTGCGGACGATGGTACGCTGGCAGGCTTCGGGTTGGCGTCGCTGGATGTGGTGGCCGACAGCGGGATGACGCTGGGATCGGGACGATACTTCGTGCAGGTGGTCAATGATCCGGGCGACCCGAGCGGCGACCCGTACATCGATTCCAACGATCGCTTCGTCGCCATTTGCCGGGGCGAGACCCCTGACGGTGGGAGCGCCGAGGTGCGGGTGTTGCTCGCGGCGCCGAGCTTCCCGGCCGTGGCCAGCAACGGTCCGCTGACCCTGCAAGGTAACCCCGATGTATTGGGGCCGTGCGCCGGGGTGCACGCCAACGGACCGCTCACCATCGAAGACAATCCCACAGTGGATGGAACCGTGACCGCCTCCGACACGATCATCGAGAACGGCACGGTTCACGACGCGGGCGGCAACGTCGTCACGCCGAGTTACGAGCCGCCGATCGAGGTGCCGGAGTTGAATCCGCTCGATTATTGCGGTGAGGCCGAGTATTTGCTCAAGAACGGCTCGCTGGTCACGGTGGGACCGCCGAGGGACTCGACATCGGTGGCAGGCCCCAAGGTTCTGGGCTGGCAGTGGGATGCGACGGACAACACCTACACGCTATCGGGCAGCGACGCGGTGCCCGGCACCGTGTGCGCCGACGGCAACATCCGGGTGAACGGCAATCTGGGTGCAAAGAACGCCCCGCTGAGCATCTCGCTCCTGGCGACAGGTTCGGTGAGGATCGGCGGCACGCCGGTCGTGCAGCCGGATCACTCGGAGGGTGTGCTCATCGTGTCGGGCGGCGATGTGCAGATCGGTGGAACTCCAAAAGGCTATGATCCTTACTACGCGGGTCTCATCTACGGCCGCAGCCAGTGTCAGGTGAACGGCACGCCGATCGTCGACGGAAGTCTGCTCTGCTATAACGCGCCCAACGACCCGGGCGCGGCGAACTACGTCGACGAAAACAAGATCAACGGGACGCCCCGAATCACTTACGACTGTACGGGCATGAAGCGCCGCACCGTCGTATCGTCGTGGTGGGAGTCCCGTGCTCGATAGATTGCCGGTCGTGCTGGAGACGTCCGGTCGGGGGATGCGCGACGTTCTGCGCTGACTGAGACCTACTTCCTCAAACTCGGAGACACGAACCGCCACTCCCGCCTGCGCCGACTCCGCCGCCCCCCAGTGGGGCGCTCGAACTCGATTCAGAACCCGACATCGCTTCGCCCGGGCCGTCTAGGTCCGGGCGAAGTCCGTCCAGGTGAGCGTCGCTCCGGCCTGCATGATCTTCCCCTCGCGCCGGGCCTGATACATGGCCGCATCCGCCTCCGCCACCAACCGCTCGACCACCTCCTGGAACTTGGGGAAGCCCAGCTCGCGTGGCGGCACCTCGCCCGGTTCGAGCGTGGCCAACCCCATGCTGGTCTTCAGCGGCGGAACCCCGTCGGGCCAGGCGCGCCCGCGCCGCTGTTCCAGCACTCGGTGCAGCCGGTCGGCCACGATGTCGGCGCCGAGGTGGTTGGCGTCGATAAGGATGACAAGGAACTCGTCGCCGCCGAATCGGCCGACCACGTCGGAGTCGCGCACGTTCTCCTTCAACAGCGTTCCGAGCTGCCGGAGTGCCCGGTCGCCGACGACGTGGCCGAAGTGGTCGTTCAGTTCTTTGAAGCGGTCGATGTCGATCATGAGCACGGCGACCGGAAACGCCTTTCGCCAGGCGAGCTTCAGCGTCTCACGCAGCCGGTCCAGCGTGAAGGCCTTCTGAAAGACCCGGGTGGTCGCGTCGACGGTGGCCAGCTCGAACAGTGCGGCGTTGCGGATCGCGGCCGCCGCGTGACCGGCGAAGATCTGCAACACCTCGAGGTCGCGATCGCAGCCACCGGGACGGGCGGCGTATGCCAGGCCCAGCACGTGCTCCGCCAGGCTCAGGGGCAAGACGCCATGCCGGTCATCGATGACCTGTGTGCGGTCCTCCACCGCCCGGCTCACCAGGTGGCCGGGAATCGACCTGAGCTTGTCCACGCGGGCGCCGACCGGGTAGGCGTCGGCGTTGGCGGCGCCGATGACGTAGTCGTCGGTGGTCTGCGTCGAGTGAGTGAAGCCCTCGATCGGGGGCTTGCCGACGGGGTCGCTCATCCGCGCGGCCACGAAGGCGCGCTCCGCCCCCATGAGCGTGGTCAACCAGCCGAGGATCGCTGCCTGAACCTCCTCCAGCGACTGCAGACGGTGCAGATCGGGGACGGCGTCCAGAACCTTTCTCATCCCCACCCGAGTGTCTCGCAGAGTCTTCAATTGGCGGACGGTGGCGTGCGCGGCGCAGAGCCAGAGGCGCAGCGCCTCGAGTCCGTGCGTCTTGTCGTAGAAGCCGAAGACGTCGTGTGAGCGGCAGAGCGCGGCGAATCGCTCGTCGGGTGCGCCCACGGCTGTGATGATCGTCCGCACGCCTGGCGCGCGTGCCCGCAGATCGCCCAACGGGTCAGCGCCGTCTATTTGCAGCAGCTCGAACTCTGCGAAGATGACGTCGGGCGAATGGTCGGCGAGGAAGTTGGCTGCGGCGAGCAGGTCCTCCGCAGCCCAGGCCTGGTGTCCCTCCTCGGCGATCAGCCGGCTGGTCGCCTTGACGAAGCGGGGATCGCAGTCGATGAGCAGGACGCTCAGTCCGTTCTCGGCTTGGGGCGTGCCTGGGTGTGTGGGCAAGGGTACACTCCTTCACTCGGGTTTCGCGGATACACAATTGGGCTAAGGAGTTGAGCGACGGTGGGAGGGGTGAGACTATTACCCGGCCGGTGCCCGCAGGTTCTCCCGGTGGGCGGTGGGCGGTGGGCGGTAGGCGGTGGGCGGTGTGCACCCGAGGCCGCGCCGCACCCGTCCGGCCGGGGTTGGAAAGGCAGTGATCCGATCGGAGGAGTCCATGAAGACGATGCGCGCTGTGGTCAT
>CAYGAJ010000213.1:0-4545 GCA_964347815.1 uncultured Gemmatimonadota bacterium
GGCGCCACACGCTCCCGGGCGAGCTGCAGCAGCGCCTGCCGCCGGGCGGCGGAGATCCCGGGCGCGCGATAGAGGTGCAGCAGGCTCATGGCCTACTTCTAGCAGGCTGCGCGCCGACGCGCCAGAGGCAACGATAGGGCCTGAGCTGTTGAGGGTGTTTTACGTCCAGACCGATGAGAGCGCTCTCGTCCTGCACGTCAGCCACCTCTAGGGCACCGCCGACTCCGTAATGAGCCGTTCAAGGGCGTGGTTTGCCTGTTCCACCAGCGGCCGGAGCTCTGGGTCGCAGTCCCGCCAGGCATCGATGAACTTCTTGTAGTAGAGCGCGGCATTTTCTCTCTCACCGAAGCGCTCGTAGATCTCGGCGAGACGCAGGTGCGCGGGAGCGACAAAGTGCATGTCACCGGGGCCTGGATCCCCAATTGTCTCGTACCAGAGCAGCGCTTCATCGTACCGCTCGAGCCTGGCCAGGATCTCGCCCCGGAGGAAGCGATCCTCAGGGCTCGAGTAAAAGGGGGCGATGAACAGCCAACCGATCCTCATACGCCGCGGCTGCGCCCGCAATACGTCAAGCGCCTCCTCTAAAGCCCCGCGATCGTAGAGAACGTGTGCCCGAACGCTCTGGGCACGGTCCACGGCAAACGACAGCGCGCCTGGCGGGGTACCGATCTCCTCGAGCTCGGCCGCATAACCCAGCGCCGTCACGCGATCGCCTAAGCGCTGGCTCAGGCGGCCCAACACGTAAAGCCGAAGTTGTGGGGCCAGAATATCGAGGGCCCTGGCGCCGGTGTGTGTTACGCTGGGTCTCCCAGCGCCAGGAATCCAACTCGAGATCGAGTCGCGCAACGCGCGCAGATCGGCCTCACTGGCCGCGGCGTGAGGCGAAACGGCCCACAAGGACCGGTAGAGGGTCGCCCAGGTTGGCTTGATGTTCGCGAGGCTGGCGAGCGCCGCCTCGGCCGCACGCCAGCGCCCGACGGCCAGTTCTATCTGCGCGAGCCGAACACGAGCCAGGACGCGTTCTTCCTGCGACAGTGAATCGAGGACAGCGAGGCGAGCCAGCTCGGCTCCCGCGGCAACATCTTTACGGGCATACGCCACAAACAAGCCAGCGTTCAAAAGGACCGCACTGCCCTCCTGCTGTTCCCCCATAATGATCTCGTTCAGCGCAGACTCATCGCCAGACCCGAAGGCGTGCACAGCCCGCCCAGTCATCCACCACCCCAGCCCCTCAGCCTTCAACAACGCATCTAACCCCACCCAATCGCCTACTCGAACTGCCCAGTAAGCCGCGCCGATCTGATTATCGGGATCGTGCGGGTCGTATTGGTAGGCACGTCCGATGGCTTCACCAACCTCGCCAGAGATCGGCCGCCCGTAGAATGGGCTCAAGTGGCTGAGGGTCCAGGCCAGCGCCCACCAGGCCTCGACATCATCTGGGTAGCGACTCAGAACCTGTCGACTTTGGCTTTCGGCTTCGGGTCCGTTACCGTGCATGATCGCAGCGAACGCCTTTAAGAGACCTTGGACGCGTGGGGGCAAACGCTCGCTGTGCCGCACCGCCCGTTCGCTCGCGTACATCGCCACGTCCCATTCCATCATACCGGGCCAGGTCCCCGCAAACGCCATCCCGTACCAGGCGAGCGCGAAGGTGGAATCGATCTCGACCGCTCGCCGGAACGCAGCGAACGCCGATGAAAACCTTCCAGCTCGATGCTCCGCTATACCCCCGAGATAGATTTTGAGTGCGCTCAGCGAGTCCGTGGTGCGTGCCGCCAGGCGATCGTATTCGCTGAGCTGGCCGACGGCGCCAACTGCCAGCTGCCGCGTAAGATCGTCGACGAGGGCATAGAACTCACTCGGGTCACCCTGGACTATTGCCGTCACAGCATCTGTCGACTGCTGATCCAGTGCATACAAGCGCGCAGCGATCCTCAGTTCTCGGCTCACTTCCACGACCTCGCCCAACACGTAGCGCCCGGCACTCAACCGCTCGGCGATCAGACGCGCCTGTACAGGATCGACTACACCGCGAGTCTCCTGTGCAACGACACCTGCCACCGCACGGGGATCGACCGCGTGCAGGCCGCCGACACCATCTAGCGTCGTGCTCAACAGATCGATCATTGCCTCGCCCAGGTAGGCGAATTCGTCGCTGCCACGGTAGGTGAATGAAACGACGGCGATTCGATGGGTCGGGTCTAACGAAAGGTCGCCGAGCACTGGCGAATCCGTCTGCCGCGGTAGGATGACGCGGACAGCAAGGATCACTCCCCAGAGGGCTATCGCCCCCACGAAGACCACGGCGATACTGCGCCAAGGAAGGAGACGCGGACGCCGCCCTACCTCCCCAGCACCTGGATGTGGCGCAGAGGCTGTGCCTGCCTGTCCCGGCACGGCACCTACCGCAGCGCCAGTCGAGTCTGGGCTACCCGGTGCGGATTCAGGCCGAATCAGCGATCGCTTGAGCTGTTCCGAGAAAGCCAGCAGCTCTCCAGGCGGCTGGACGCCCAGCTCGCGATCCAAAACGCCTGCGTGTTCCTCGGCCTGTTTGAGGGCGTTAGCGGGATCGCCCGCTGCAACCAAGGCTCGCATCAGGCGAAGCGCGTACCTGGAGTTATAGGGATCGTGGGCGACGAGCCGCTTCCAGCACGCGACCGCGTTCAGATGCTCCGCGCCCGCTTCCGCCGCCTCGGCCAGCTGCTCTAGCGCGGCCGCGTAACAGTCAGAGAGTCGAAGTCGCTCTGCCTCCACCCAGGACTCGAACTCCGGCGCGTCTCTCAGGAAAAACCCGTCAAGAAACGGGGCAGTGTACAGCGAGACAGCGCGCTGTAAGTCGCCCCGCTTTAGTGCACTCTCGAATTCGACCACATCGCACGCCGCGAGGTCCGGGTCGAGCCTGATGACGTCACCCTCGGAGAGAATCGTGCCGACGCCGACGGCTTTCCGCAGCACGTGCAGCGACACTGACAAGAGATGACGACCCTGTTCCGCGTCAGCTCTCGGCCAGAGGTAGGCGATCAGTTTTTCTCGACTGATGGCCCCGGTCGGGGCAGTCGCCAGCAGAACGAGGAGGGCGAGGCGACGCGTCTGGCCGGCTTCGCCAGTGAGGGCGCCATGCTCCACCTGAATCGACGCCCCGCCAAACAGCCTCAGGTCAAGCATGAACCTGCTACTTGATAGAACGTTGATTCCCGCTGAAGAAACGCTTGACGGCGTTGGACTACTATAGAGCCGCAGACTCGGAATGTGCAAGCGAAAATTCTCAGATCCGGGTTCGTGCAATAATGCCGCAGGAGCGCAGCCCCCCTTTGCAAATAGTCGCGGACGCAGGCCGCCGTGTCGTGCACGCAACCACTCGACCTTGTCCGAAAGTCACGTGTCCCCGATTCCGGTCTCAAGAGGAGGCAGCAACAATGATTAGAACGAGATTCTCGATCGCCCTACTTCTCACGGCAGTCGTAGCTATCGGTTGCAGCGAGGACGACGCGCCGACTGGCGTGTCCTTTGAACCGACTTTCAGCTCTGATAATGGTCCCAGCAACGCGGGTGGGTCGGGTGTCATCAGGTTCAGCGCCCCCATCGGGTCGCTGAATACGTGGGACGAAACATCTGGGTTAATCGCCAGACATTACTCACCTGACGACTTCTGCGAGTCCGGACAAACGCCGGAATGGGAGTTTCACCTTGTCACGCACCCACGTGGCGTTAAAGATGCTGTAAACGCTCATCTCAAGGCCCACGACATTCCGGTCTATATTTACCTGTTGTCAGAGGTTCCACCGAGCTTTCAGTTCCCACCGGACGAGAACCTATCCGGTCGAGACTATCAAGAAGCGTGCGATGATCTGCAGACGAAGTGGCTCTACAAAGGCACGCATTCGATGAAGATCACAGACAACGACGCCTTCTGCGCTGGACAAACTCCGAACTCCTTCGGTTATTCAGCGAACGCCTTTGTAGAGGATCGTGATGGCAACAGCTATCGATTCCACCTCAGCACCCGGATCGTCGTCGATTGGGATCCCGGCTGCGCCGAAGGTGAAGTCAAACACTCAAACTATACAGTTGACGTCCACCCAATCGGAAAGGATTAGCGCCATCGACGGCAGTCCGCTGCCAATGCATCGGCTAGTTCTCGCGTTCGGTGATCGCGGGCCACGGCCGACCCTCGAACTTCGCAGATCCAGGAGCGCAGCTTAGCGCTCAGCTCCTGGAATCTCGAGAGTGGCGTCGATGTTGAAGCAGTGCTCGGTCGTGAGGTCCTGGATTTGGGGTGCCACTGGCTCCCGGGCGGCCTTGCGCTTACAGCAGACTACCTCCACCCGATCACGCCGACCTTCGCCAGGTCGGTCAGATAGCGGGCCACCACCGCCGTCGCCACCGGCCCGAACTCGCCGCTGATCGCATCGCGGATCTGCGTGACCGAGCGGGTGCCGTCGATGAAGTTCACCAGCTCGAAGCGGGCGCTGCCGCTCAGGGTGAACTCGGGCGTGTCGTACCAGGCCGCCTCGGCTTCGGGCAGACGGCTCTCCGGCAGCCCGA
>CAYGAJ010000214.1:0-4538 GCA_964347815.1 uncultured Gemmatimonadota bacterium
GCGTGAGGATCTCCTCGCGAAACAGCTGCAGCAGGGGGCCGTGCCGGTCGGATGGGCCGTCCGAGACGACTCCGATGGTCATCCGTGGCTTGGGAGTGTCTTGCGCCCCGGCGGCCGGGGTAGCCGGTTGCAGCATCGGGGACAGGCAGATACAGAGGATGGTGGACCAGCTCTTCATAGCTTGTGCCTTGGAGGTGGGTGTTTACCTTCTCCCGGGTCGGCGAGCGACGGGACGCCCGAATTGGGTGAGTAGGAAGAAGATCGTTGGGGACCGAGAGTTTTGACCATAATGCCCGGTCAACCCACGATGTCAAGCGGAGGTCCGCGTGGCTGATCAGCGCGACGTTAATGCCGCGAAACGGACGGCGACGGGCGACGCGAAGCGCGATGACCCCGCGCGTCGAAGAGGTAAGTTCTTCTATCTGTTCGTGGCCCTGTTGGGACTGGTGGCGATCTACCCCTTCTTCGAGGTGGGCGGGCCCCGCAGGATATTTCTCGTCTTCATTGCGATGGCCATCCCGGCCGCCGGCGTGTACGCGGCTGGCGACAGCCGGCGGAATTTCATCATCGCAACGGCGTTGGGCGTCGCGAGCCTGTTCGGCGGTCTCGAAGCACTGGCCGGTGTCGAGGTCTTGCCTGGCTCCGCACTCGGCCTGCTATTCGCGCTGGTCTTTTACATCTTCATCGCGGGCGTGATCGTCAGCCACGTACTGGGACACGAAGAAGTGGCTACAGACACGCTGTTTGGCGCGGCGTGTGTCTATTTGCTTCTGGGCCTCGTCTGGATGGTCGCCTACACGCTGCTCGAGCGGGTCCACCCGGGGTCGTTTCACTTCAGCTCCGTCGATTCCTCGAGTGGTGTTCCGAGTATATTCGACTTCCTCTATTTCAGCATCGTGACCCTGACCACGCTCGGGTACGGCGATGTCGCCCCGATCACCTCCCGAGCCCGTTCGCTGGCGATGCTTGAAGCCATCGTCGGCGTGCTCTTCGTCGCGCTGCTGATCGCCCGTCTGGTCGGCCTGTATGGACGCAAGGGCCTCGAGTCTTAGGGGTCCGGTACTCAGGCGTCGCGCTTTTCGTTAGGACAGGGGAAAAGGCAGAGAGAGCCGATGAGCTCGCATAGATCCAGCTCCTACCTCCGAATCCTCGGGATGTGACAGCGTATGGCTATTCGAAGAACCGCAGGTCCTCCGTTCGCTTTGCTGCTGGCGTCGGTTCTGGCGCTTCCCGGTGAGCTGGCCGCTCAGCGGACGCCACGTGAAGCATCCCTGGCCACCCTGGGGCAGTTGAGCCGGTCGTTCGAGGCGCTTTCGGAGCGCGTGACCCCGGCCGTGGTCCAGATCTTGGCGACGGGATACGCGCCGCTGCAACAGGGGGATGAGCCCGGGACCGGCCTGATCTCGCGGCGACAGATTGGGGGCTCCGGCGTCATCCTCGACCCGGACGGCTACATCCTCACCAACTTCCACGTGATCGAGGGTGCGGGCCGCATCCGCGTCCGCTTGTCCAGCCCGGCGGAGGGGGCGGCGCCGGGCCAGTCGATCCTCAAGCCGCAAGGAAAGGTCGTGGGTGCTCGCGTCATAGGCGTGGATCGTGAGACGGATCTGGCCGTCTTGAAGGTCGACGAGGGCGGACTGCCGCACCTGCCCCTCGGCGACTCGGATCTCGTGAAGAAAGGCCAGCTCGTGTTCGCCTTCGGCGGTCCGCTCGGTCTCGAGAACTCGGTGTCGATGGGCGTCGTCAGCTCGGTGGCCCGCCAGCTGCGACCCGAAGATCCCATGATCTACATCCAGACCGACGCTCCGATTAATCCCGGCAACAGCGGCGGCCCTCTCGTAGATGCCGAAGGAACGGTCATCGGCATCAACACGCTCATTCTGTCTCAATCGGGTGGCAGCGAAGGTCTGGGGTTCGCGGCGCCCAGCAACATCGTCCGCAACGTCTATCAGCAGATCAAGTTGAACGGCTATGTGCGACGCGGCGAGATCGGCGTCCACGCGCAGACGATCACGCCGACGCTGGCGTCAGGTCTAGGACTCGAGCGTGACTGGGGTGTGGTTCTCGGGGACGTGTACCCGGGCAGCCCGGCGGCGCGAGCAGGACTGCGCGTTGGCGATGTCGTTCTGACCGTCGATGGCAAGGTGATGGAGAACGGCCGACAGTTCGACGTGAACCTTTATCGCACGCCGGTGGGCGCCGCGGTGACGCTGGAGGTGCTGCGCCCGGGCGAGACGGTGGCCCTGCAGGTATCGGTCATCGAGCGCCCCGATGATGTGCACCGCTTCACACCCATGGTCACGCCCGAAGAGAACCTCGTCCCGCGGCTCGGAATTCTGGCGGTGGATCTCACACAACCGCTGGCAGCCATGCTCCCCGGACTACGAACCGCCAGCGGCGTCGTCGTTGCGGCGCGCTCGCCTGATGCCACATACGGCCGCGTCGCGCTGGCCCCCGGTGATGTCATTCGCGCCATAAACACACAGACCATCACCACCCTGTCGCAGCTGCGAAACGCGGTCGATCGCATTCAGGCGGGCGATCCCGTCGTTCTCCAGGTCGAACGGCGCGGGCGGCTGCTGTTCATCGCCTTCGAAATGGAATAACCCGGCAGTGAGGACCGTGACGCCGGCGCCATCCTTGGCGGGTGCCGCCGGCTGGCCGGCGCCGTACCGCCGCGTATATAGTCAGCAACGCCTGAACGACCCCAACGCGACCAGCTGAGAGTCCGGTCAAGGACCGGCGCTCGGTGCGACGCCATCTGTTTACCGGGAGGTGACCATGCCCGAACAAGTGAGTCTCCTGTCACTCTGGCTGCCGATCCTCCTATCGACGGTCATCGTTTTCTTCGCCGCCTACCTCTTCTGGCAGGTTCTGCCGCACCACCGCTCCGATTGGGTGAGCGTGCCGAACGACGAACCGTTGATCCAGGTGCTGCGCAACCTCGACCTCGGGCGTGGGCAGTACGTGTTTCCGCGCGCGATGACACCCGAGGGCGCGAAAGATCCGGAGGCGGTCGCCAAGGCGAAAGAAGGGCCGCTCGGGTCCCTGATCATCTGGTCGCCCCCCAACATGGTGAGGAACCTCGTTCAGTACTTCGCGTTCTGTCTGGCGGTCTCGTTCATGGTCGCGTACGTCGGGTACGCGGCGATTCCGGCGGGCGCCGAATATCTGCACGTCTTCCGGGTTCTGGGGACCACGGCGGCCCTCGCCTACGCCGCCGCTGAAATCCCGCACGCCGTCTGGTTCGGCCGCACCTGGAGCAGTGTCTGGAAGAGCGTGATCGACGGTCTCGTGCTCGGCCTGCTCACGGGCGGCGTGTTCGGCTGGCTCTGGCCCGGCTGAGCCGGGAGTCGGCGGGCCCATTTGTTTCACCGCTGGCACGCGTCTGGGTGTGCGTGCTGGCGGACCCCGCCGCGCCCAGCTACCATAGTTTTTCCCAACCCCAAACAGCCTCGCGACCTTTGGGTCGAACCAGCTCAAAGCGGAGGGACATCGATGAGAATCCCGCGAAGCCTGTCTCGCACAACGCTCGCCCTTACGCTTATCGCGCTTTGCGCACCGATGAACGCGGACCCGGCCCTCGGCCAGAGTTACGAAGAGAAGCTGTTTGACGCTTTGAAGTGGCGCTCGATCGGGCCGTACCGCGGCGGCCGCGTGACGGCGGTCGCGGGTGTGCCGAGCCAGCCGTACGTGTACTACATGGGCGCCACCGGCGGCGGCGTGTGGAAGACCGTGGACGGCGGGATGACGTGGAAGCCGGTCTCGGATGCGTACCTGGGCGCCGGCTCGATCGGCGGCATCGCGGTCGCCCATTCCGACCCCAACGTCGTCTACGTCGGCACCGGCGAGACGTGCATTCGCGGCAACACCTCGCCGGGGGATGGCATCTACAAGTCGACGGACGCCGGCAAGACCTGGACCCACGTCGGGCTCCGTGACGGCGGTCAGATCGGCGAGCTGCGGGTCCACCCCGCAGACCCGAACCTCGTCTACGCGGCGGTGCTCGGGCACGCCTTCGGGCCCAACCCGACCCGCGGCGTGTTCCGTTCCCGCGACGGGGGCGCCACCTGGGAGAAGGTCCTTTACCGGGACGAAAACGCCGGTGCCATCGATCTTGCCCTCGACCCCAACAACCCGCGGATCATGTATGCCGCGCTCTGGCAGGCCCGCCGCATGCCCTGGGGGATGGAGAGCGGCGGTCCAGGCAGCGGGCTGTTCAAGTCGACCGACGGCGGCGACAGCTGGACCGAGATCAGCCGCAATCCCGGCCTGCCCGAGGGGACGCTCGGGAAGATCGGCATCGCGGTCTCGCCCGTGAATTCCGACCGCGTCTGGGCGATCGTCGAGGCGGAGGAGGGCGGCGTCTTCCGCTCGGACGACGGAGGGGCCAATTGGACACGGGTCAACGAAGATCGGTCGCTCAGGCAGCGGGCCTGGTACTACACGCACATTTACGCCGATCCCCAACACGAGAACACCGTCTACGTTCTCAACGTCCGCTTTTGGAAATCGACCGACGGCGGCCGCACCTACGA
>CAYGAJ010000215.1:0-4496 GCA_964347815.1 uncultured Gemmatimonadota bacterium
CGCGCCGCAGCGTCGAGAGACGGTGCGCGATGGCGAAGGTCGTGCGACCTGCCACTAGACGATCCAACGCCTCCTGAATCTTCCGCTCCGTCTCCGTGTCTACGCTGCTCGTCGCCTCGTCCAGGATCAGGATGCGCGGATCGTGGAGAATCGCCCGGGCGATCGAGATGCGCTGGCGCTCTCCACCCGACAGCGTGAGCCCACGCTCGCCCACCAGCGTGTCGTACCCATGGGCGAGCCGGCAGACGAAGTCGTGCGCGTTCGCCGCGCGCGCGGCGTCGATCACCGACTCGAGAGATGCTTCGGGGTGACCGTAGCGGATGTTCTCCAAAACCGTTCCATGAAACAGGTACGGGTCCTGAAGCACGATGCCGACCTGCCGCCGGTAGTGACCCGTGTCAAGCTCGCGTATGTCTACACCGTCGACTCGCACGACGCCGCCCGTCGGATCGTAAAAGCGCGCGAGCAGGTTAACGACCGTGGTCTTTCCCCCACCCGACGGACCCACGAGCCCGATCATCTCACCGGGCATCACCTCGAAGCTCACCCCGCGCAGCACCTGCCGAACACCGTCGTAAGCGAAGCTCACGTTCTCGAACGCGACGGCACCGCGTACCGGCTCCAGGCGTACGGGTTGCGCCACGTCCACCACATCCGGTTCCGTGTCCAGCACCTCGAACACCCGGTGCGCCGAGCTCGTCGCCCGGTTCAGCGTCCGAGCCATCTGCCCAATCACCTCCATCGGCGCGATGAACATCGTCGTGTAGAGCAAGAACGACACGAACGTCCCCGCCGACAGCGGTACCGAGCCGCCAACGCCACCGAGCAAGCGTGGCAGAGCTAGTGCCCACACCAGCACCGTCGTCGCGTGCACGGCGAGCATCAACGCCGGCCAGAACGCCGTCCAATGCCGGTGGATACGGTTGAACTCGTCCGTGACATCGATGTTGCGCGCTCCAAATCGCCTCTTCTCGCGCTCTTCCTGATTGAACGCTTTGACCACCCGAATACCCGGGATCGTATCCGACAGCACCTCGCTCACCCGCGACCACTTTCGCCATGAGCGCAGGAAGAGTCGATTGATCCGCTCGCCGTGCATATAGATCGCCCAGCAGAAGAGCGGAACCGGCACTGTCATCACCAGCCCCAGCCTCCAGTCGAGCGCAATCAACACCGCGCCGAGTCCGGCCAACATGATCAACGACAGCGACACGTCGACCACCCCGAAGGCCAGGAACTCCCAGAGCCGGTCGGTGTCCGAACTCATCCGCGTGATGAGGCTTCCGGTCTTGTGGCGCGAGTAGAAGCTCAGGCTGAGCCGCTGCAGATGCTCGTACAAAGCCGTACGCAGATCGCGGGCAACCCACTCACCCACAATCGACATCTTGCGAAGTCGTACGACGGCCGCCGCCTGCATGATCAGGTACACGACGGCCATGGCCGTGACCGCCAGCCAGGCGATGCCGCTTCCCTCGTCCAGCGACAGCGTGCCGTCCTGGACGGGCCGAACCACTCGATCGATGAGGTACCCCGCCAGGAACGGGGGGACCAGGCTGACCAGCGTGATGAGCGTCGCCGCCGAGAGACCCAGCACCAGCTCGCGGCGATACGGCAGCAGGTAAGACAGCAGCCGCCGCAGCACCGCCATCTGCTGGCTGGCCACCAGCGCCTGCGCCTCGCGGATCGGGCCCGCCACACTTTCGGCGTACACCACGTCCGCGTCGCCCGCTTCCACCACCCGGCCTACCGCACCTTCCTGGAGAACGAACTTGATGTTCTCCATCGCGCGGCGCTGACGATGCGTATAGCGAACCGCCGCCAGGGCCGGCTGGTCGGGCTCGCCCAGGAAGACGAGAGAGAAACTGCTCAAGCCCGGCACTTCCCGGACCGCGCGGATCCGCGACCGGGGAATCGTGCGAACCGCCCAGTCGCCACTGGCTTCCGTGAGGCTCGCCACGGCAAGGTGGCGTCGGCTCAAAGCCACCCAGGTCTCACGAAGCCGAAGCCGCTCGTCCAGGTCCGCCAGCGCGTAGAGCAGCACCGGCCCGCCGTCCCACTCAGCCTCGATGCGCCGGCGCAGCTCCAGCGGCAGCCGGTCGGGCTGATCGGTGTAGCGGGCGATGATGCCCTGGTCTATCTGGCGCTGATGGCCCGTCATCGTCGCGATCCATTGGTGCGGGAAAAACAAAACGGCCCTCGGGGTGCTCGGAGGTGCACCCAGAAGGCCAGATCACGACGTTGGAATCGAGCTAGCTCAGGTCAGGGTTCGCCTCCTCGCATCGGCGCGTCGGCGCCGTCGGAGATTCCGCCGCCCGGAATGGGCACACGGGTCCCCCGAAACGCCGCCCACCGCCGGGGCGTCTGTCGGATGAGCAGGAAGAGACTTTTCATCGCAGGTTTCGACTCCAACCTTCATGGCCCTGATTTGGGGGGCCAAGTTACCAGCGGCTGGCGATTTGGTCAACCCCAATCGCTCTAGAAGCGAATTGCCGCCGACTCGAGGGCTTGACGGCCGGACAGATCCAGCCGGTCTGCAGCCGGGGCGTGCCTCACTGCGTTGAGCAAGATGCCACAGGCGATAGACGCAGATCAGAAAGAGATGAAGTACAACGCATACAGCATCACCCGGACGATCAGTGGCCTTTCGTCCGAGGCACCTCGCCCCTGAAGCGGTGTGTACGGGCCCCTGAAGCGCCGTGTACGGGATGACGGCGAACCGGCCTTCACCCGGAAGATTCGACGCCACGCGGATGGCCTCGCGGACGGCCAGACGCTCCTGTCGGCCGCACCCAAGTTCAGATGCTGATCAGCGCTCGCGCGATCCGCCGCGGGGAGCGTGTTATCTCCGGCTGGCGCGCTCGATGCGACCAGCAGCAGGGCGGCGGCGGCAAAGGCGATGGTGGGCCAGCGACGGGTGCCGCAAATCGGTAGGCCAGGTGACCTTCGAGATGGAGTTGGAAAGACGGCTACGGCAAGCGATTTGGACTGGGCAGGCCGGCCTAGGGAGGACGACTCAAAACGAAAAGCCACGGCTCAAACGATCCACACACTCGGGACGGCGTCGATACTGCCGTGGCTAACCGCACTGGAAACATTCTACCACTGCTTCCTCGATGAGGCACTTACACCGCGGCTAGAAGGCGATTATTGGTGTCCATACCCAGCCGTCGTCTATGCACCGCCTGAGGACCGCAAATTCCCGACGTTCTCCCCGTTTCTCCCACCGCTCCACCGCACCACTAGCCATTCCTATTGACTTCTCATCTCGTGGGATACATTATCGTTTCGTCATCCACAGGGTGGCTACAGCGTGTTCGATTTTCGGGGAGCGGTGCTCCCCCTCTACATTTTTGGCCCGTTCGCACTCGGAGGAAGCCTCGCGCTTCCTTTTCTCTTTGCGGCCTGCCCGACGCCGTGCGGCGCCACTCCGGGCAAGCCCTTCCTCGCGCTTTGCCGGGCAACCGGCCGCGAAGCTGACCCCGAAGTCCGTGAGGCTGAGCGCGTACCGCCGAGGAGCTCCCGAGCTTCCAGGGGCCGCACCAGAATCGGCGAGGATCGATCGAGGCTGGTTCGGTTCCGGCATTCCAATGTTCCCGGACCCCTCGGCCTCATCATGCGGGCACCCCCGCCCGCGCCACCCCTAGCGTAAAACGGCGTCGGAGGCGGGTTCGGGGCGGCCAGGCCGTCCGCTGCATCCGCTATGGCTTTCAGACTGCCGCCAATCTAAAGAGCGGTGGCGTCCGAAACCGGCTGGCGGGCACCTCAATGTGGGAGACGTCGGCGACACAGAGATCGGAAAGATGAAGACGAAGAAGTCGGCACTCATACTGAACGGTGGTCACGGCAGCCCGCTTGCTGAGCAGGCTGCCCAGGCGAGGCGGCCGCGCGCCCGCGTAGCGGGAGCCGCTGCTAGTTGGTCGAGTTGACGTCGCGGCGAGCCGCCCGCAACGGGCGACTGCATCACTGGATCCTCGGTGGCCTGGTGGTTGGGGGGCTCGTCGGGGTGGTTTCCAACGCCCTCTGGCGCGATGCCGCGGAGTTGCGGTGGGTCATCGACAACGTAGCCCAGCCCGTGGGGCAACTGTTCCTGCGCATGCTGTTCATGATCGTCGTGCCACTCGTAGTCACGTCGCTCGTGCTCGGCGTCGCCGGACTCGGTGATTTGAAGCGGCTCGGCCGCATCGGCGCGCGCACGCTCACCTTCTTTCTTTTCACGACCGCCATGGCCGCCACCCTCGGCCTCGCCCTGGTGAACATCGTTCGCCCCGGCGATGGTCTCGATCCCGAGGTGAGGGCGGGTCTACTCGCCGAGTACGCGACGCCCGCGGCCGAGAAGGTTCAGAGTGCGGAGACGAGCGGGTTTGGCCCGCAGCTTCTGGTCGGCGTGGTTCCCCGGAACCCCGTCAAGGCGGCGGCCGACGGCGATATGTTGCCGCTGATATTCTTTTCGCTCGTGTTCGGCGTGGCTCTCACCCGCATCCCGGCGAACACAGCCG
>CAYGAJ010000216.1:0-4448 GCA_964347815.1 uncultured Gemmatimonadota bacterium
GCGGCACGCCGAACAAGCTCGAGGTACCGGGTGAGGACGAGTACGCGGGGAAGGGTGTGAGCTATTGCGCGATCTGCGACGGGGCGTTCTTCAAGGGGGAGACGATCGCCGTCGTCGGGGGTGGCGACGCGGCGACCGAGGAAGCCGATTTTCTCACCCGCTACGTCGAGAAGCTGTACCTGATCCACCGGCGCGACGAGTTGCGCGCACAGAAGATCCTGCAGCAGCGGGTGTTCGACAATCCGAAGATCGAGATCATCTGGAACAGCACGGTCGAGGAGGTGTTGGGTAACGAAAAGGGGATGACGGGTCTGCAGCTGCGCGACACCGTGACCGGCAAGGCGAGCCGGCTGGACGTGACGGGCCTCTTCGTCTTTATCGGTTTTCTGCCGAACACCGGACTCTTGCAGGATCACGCCGAGCACGACGCCGCCGGATACCTCATCACCGATCGAGACATGCGCGCGTCGATTCCGGGCCTCTTTGTCGCCGGGGACGTGCGCGCCCAGCTGACCCGTCAGATCACGACGGCTGTCGGTGACGCGACGACGGCGACGATGGCGGCGGAAAAGTACCTTACCGAGCTGAAGGAGCGGCGTGCGGCGGCCGGGGGAGTGGCGGCGCCTTGAGCCCGCAACCGGAGTTTCATTGACAGTCGTCCGGCCTCGGCTACTATTTTTACTGCACCGACGGCCCGCTGACAGCGGCCTTCCGGTGTGCTGAATCATAGAAAAGGACGCGATGCGACATGGAAAAGACCAAAGATAGCCCGACGTTGCGGGTGGAGCTGACCGCCGAGGCCGCGGAGAAGGCGCTCCAGTTCATGTCGGAGGAGGACCTTTCGTCTCAACAGGCGGGTCTCCGTGTGAGCGTTCTGCCGGGCGGCTGCTCCGGGTTCCAGTACGGCCTCAACCTGGAAGAGGAACCGCGCGAGGACGATGAGGTTCACGTCTCACAGGGCGTCCGGCTCTTCATCGATCCCTTCAGCTCCCAGTACCTGAAGGGAACCGTCATCGGCTACGCCAGTTCTTTTCAGGGGTCCGGGTTCACCTTCAGCAACCCAAACGCGACGGGCGGCTGCGGCTGCGGCTCATCGTTCGCCGTGTAGCTGGAACGCTCCCCAAGGTCGCCGGGGCCCGCGCACGCGGGCCTTGCCTTTTGCGCCAGCCTCGGGGCTGTAGCTTCCTTTACGATGCCATTCAGGAGCAGACTTGAAGATTATCGGCTTCCCGGTCGGGCCCATCCAGGCTAATGCGTACCTCGCCATCTGCGAGCGTACGCGGCGGTGTGCCCTGATCGATCCCGGCGCTGAGGCCGAGCGGCTGCTGAAGGCGGCCGCGGCCGAGGGCGCCGAACTGGAGGCGATTCTCCTCACGCACGCCCACCTCGATCACGTCGGTGGCGTCGCCGAGGCGGTTCGCCAGACCCGGGCGCCGGTGTATCTTCACCCGGCGGACCTACCACTCTACCGTGCCGCGCCCGAGCAGGCGCGGGCGTTTGGCCTGCAGCTCGAGGCACCGCCGCCGCCCGACCGGGAATTCGAGCACGGCCAGAGCGTGCCGGTCGGCGCGCAGATGCTCGAGGTTCGCCATACGCCCGGCCACTCGCCGGGGCATGTCTGTCTGGTCGGCGATGGCTTTGCCCTTGTCGGCGATTGCGTGTTCGCGGGCTCGATCGGCCGCACCGATCTGCCCGGGGGCGACTACAACACACTGATGCAGGCGATCAAGGATGAGTTGCTCAGTCTACCGGACGAGACCACCCTTTATCCCGGACACGGTCCCGTCACGACGGTGGGCCGCGAACGTAGGGCCAACCCCTTCCTGACCGGAGCGTTTGGATGGAGCGGCGAATGACGGTTGTGGTAGAGCGGCGTCCCGATTCCGCCGCGGCGGCCGCTGAGCGAACCTGCCACCGCTGCGGTCACGAGGTTCCCGATCGCCCGCGCGGTTGCAAGGGTGCACACTGCAGCAACTGCGGGCATCCGTACCCGCTGGGTGACTGCTCGGACTAGCCAGAGACGAGAATGTCTGCGACACGGAAACGGGTGCGGCCGGTGACCATCGGCGAGGGCGATGCAGAGCCGCGTCTCGCCGAGCTGCGAGCGGCGCTAGAGGGCGGCACCGGCCTGCTGATCCTCACCCACGACAACCCCGACCCCGATGCGCTCGCCAGCGCTTTCGGTCTGCTCAAGCTGGCGGAGTCGTTCGACGGCTTGGAGGCGCGGATCGGCTTTGGCGGCTTTGTGGGGCGCGCCGAGAACCGGACCATGGTTCGTCAACTGGGTCTGCCGGTTCTGCCGACCTGGGCGGTGAGCTTCGATGACATCGACGTCATCGCGCTGGTCGACACGCAACCCGGCACGGGTAACAACTCCCTACCCGAAGATCGCGAGCCGGCCGTGGTGATCGACCACCATCCGCTGCGCGAATCGACGAAGCGGGCGAGGTTCTTCGATGTGCGGCCCGGGTGCGGGTCGAGCTGCACGATCTTGACCCAGTACTTGCAGGCCGCGGGCATCCCGTTGGAAGGCAACCTGGCGACGGCTTTGTTCTACGGTATCCAATCCGAGACTCAGGATCTCGGTCGCGAAGCCGGGGACGCCGACATCAATGCCAGCCTGGCGCTTTACCCCGGGACCGATCGCGAGTTGATCTCCCGGATCCGCTACCCCGACCTGCCGAAGCCTTACTTCCGGTCGTTGCACCGCTCACTCGAGCGAGCGCGGACGCGTGGGCCGGTCGTGGTCTCGTACGTGGGCCGACTCGACTACCCGGACCTGGTGGCGGAGCTTGCCGACTTCTACCTGCGTTACGAGGGGGCCAAGTGGTCGTTCTGCATCGGCCTCTTCCAAGATGACATCCTCATCTCCGTGCGGACGAACCTGCGAGACGCCTCGGCGGGTCAGTTGCTGAGGCGCGTGGTGGGCCGCGAAGGGAGCGCTGGCGGGCACGGCATGATGGCCGGCGCGCGCGTCCCAGTGGGCCACCTATCGGCCGAGGATGCGCGGTTGAAGAGCGAAGAGCTGGTCAACCGCTTCATCAAAGAGCTGGGGGTCCAGGACGAGATCGGTGGCGCCTTGCTCGAAGGCGGCCCGGGCCGGCGCAGCTGAGCGGGCCGGGATGCTTCGGGTCGGACTCACCGGAAACGCCGGTGCCGGCAAGTCGACGGTCGTTGACCTCTTTGCCGGCTGGGGTGCCACCGTGATCGACACCGACGTGCTGGCTCGAGAGGTTGTGTCGCCGGGAAGCCCGGCGCTGGCGAGTATACGGGAGAGGTGGGGCGAAAAGGTGATCACGGCCGAGGGGAGACTCGACCGCGATGCCATGCGGCGCATCGTCTTCTTCGATCCCGAGGCGCGCGACCAGCTCGAAGCCATCCTGCACCCGGAGATCCGCTCGCGCTGTCAGGACCTTTTTCGCGAAGCCGAGGCCCGGGGCGACCGCGTCGTCGTCGGCGTCGTGCCGTTGCTCTACGAGACAGGGATGGACACGGAGTTTGACATCGCGGTTCTCATCGACGCGCCACTGGCACTGCGGATCGAGCGACTCGTGAGCAAACGCGGCCTCGCCACCGAGGAGGCACGGGCCGTCGCTTCCGCGCAGATGCCCGCCGAGGAGAAGCGCTTACGGGCCGACTTCATCATCGACAACGACTCGGACATTCCCACGCTCGAGCGGCGCGCCTGGGAGACTTGGAAGGAGATCCAGAAGTTGAGCCGAGCCGAGTGAGCGTGTTGCGACTCGACCTTCACATCCACACGCGCGCCTCACACGACTGCCTGAGCGAGTATCGCGACGTCGTGTCTACCGCACGGGCACGCGGCCTGCATCGCATAGCCATCACCGACCACAACGAAATCGAGGGCGCGTTTCGCACCCGCGATCTGGCGCCGGAGCTCGTGATCGTCGGCGAGGAGGTGAGGACGGCGGAAGGCGCCGACCTGAGCGGGCTGTTCCTCGAGTCAAAGATTCCGAAAGGTTTGCCGGCCCGTGAGACCGCTCTCGCCATCCGCGAGCAGGGCGGCCTCGTCTATGTCCCCCACCCCTTCGCCGGGTCGAAGGGCCTCGGGCAGGAGACGCTGGACGAGATCGCCGAGTGTGTGGACGTCGTCGAGGTCTTCAACGCCCGGGTGCACCGGCCGGAGCTCAACCGCCGCGCCCAAACCTGGGCCGAGCTGCGGGGGTTGCCGGGCGGCGCCGGCTCCGATGCGCACACGCTGAATGAGATCGGCCGCGGAGTGGTAGAGGTAGCCGAGTACGCGGCCCGGTCAGGCTTCGCGGCGGCGCTGAGCGAAGGGCGGGTGACCGGAACGACCTCCGGCCGATTGGTGCACCTGGCTTCGACCTGGGCGAAGGTCGCTCGAAAGTTCGCTTGACACGTCTGCAGGGCGCCTCTAGAGTAGCGCGACTCGCGGGCGCTCATCCACCCATAGGGGCTTATGGAAA
>CAYGAJ010000217.1:0-4411 GCA_964347815.1 uncultured Gemmatimonadota bacterium
AGCTGGAGCCGGCGCGCGTGCTCACGGCCAACAACCTGGACGGCGTGACCCAGGCCTTCGGGATTCCGAGGCTGAAGGAAGAAACCTCGATCAACTTCAGTGCGGGCTTCACGGCGCAGCCGCTACCGAACCTGTCGATCACCGCGGACTTCTACCGAATCACCATCGACGACCGCATCGTGGCGACCAGCCGCTTCTCCGGAAGCGATTCCGATACCGCTGTCGCCCGGCAGATCGGCGAGATCCTCGCACCCTTCGCCGCCCAGGGGGTAGGCGAAGCGCAGTTCTTCGCCAACGCGGTGGACACCGAGACTGACGGCGTGGACGTCGTGGTGACCTACGGCACGAGCCTCGGCGAGGGGCAGCTGACCCTCACCGGTTCGGCCAACTTTACGAAGACGGAGGTGGATACGGTCAACATCCCGCAGGCGCTGGCAGACAAGTTCGGGGCGGGCGATCAGGCCAGGGTGCGTGAGCTGCTCTTCAACCGTGAGGAACGGAACCGACTGGAGGATGCGCTGCCACGGTCGAGCGGGGCGCTGCAGGCGCGCTATCGGCTGGACCGCTTTGAAGTCATGGGACGAGCCAACTACTACGGCAACGTGCGCTACCGGCCGGTCGGCCCGGACAACGACGAGACGTTCGGTGCCAAAGCGCTCTTCGATCTCGAGCTGGGCTACGACATCCTGCCCGGCGTCAAGATCGTCGCCGGCGGCACCAACATCTTCAACACGTTCCCGGACGAGCACGACGAGGATAAGGGGAATCGGAGCAGCGGCCGCTTCGTCTACAGCCGGCGGGTGACCCAGTTCGGGACCAACGGCGGCTTCTACTACGGCCGCTTGCAGCTGAACCTCTAGCGCGCATTTGAATAAGCCGGCTGGGCCCACGACAGGCTCAGCCGGCTAGCCGCAAGGCGATTAGCCCCAAAGGGCGTGGCGGAACAGCGGGCGCCACGATTGAACCTCGGGGGCGAAGGTGACCGCAAAGAACGCCCGAATCGCGGCCATCGCAGGCAGCCTCGCCGGGAGCCTGGCGCTCACGGCGATGTGGCTCTACCTGGTGCTCACACTCATCGATGGAGGACGGCCGTTTCCGTAAGCGGCAAGTGGTAGACGGTTGACTGTTCGGTAGGCGGTTGACGGTTGGCGGTTGACGGTGGCTGCCACCCCCCACCGTCTACCGAAGAACCGCTTGCCGTCTACCGAAGTACCGTCTACCGAAAACCGTCTACCGCCTACCGTTTACTGTCTACCGGAAACCGCCTACCGAATCAACGGGCCGCGGCCGAGATGCTCGCCTGTTCCGTCTTGTTGAGATAGGCGTTGGGATCGTGCCGCAAGGCGCCGGGCGGTAGGACCTCCCAGAAGGGGCCGAGCTCGCGTCGGACCCGCTCCACGAAGAACGATGGGATCTCCGTCGTCTCCCCCTCGAAAAACCGCCGCAACGGACGATTGCTGTCCAGCAAGCGCCGCAGGTCGGTGAAGTATTTCAACCGTCCGAAGCCCTCGGACGATATCGCCCGGACGATGTTGACCCAGGTGGCGAATCCGCGCTTGGCGCCACGAGCCCGGCGCCAGATCGCCTTTCGTGAGAACGAGTACCGGGTCAGGTCGATGACACGGTCGTAAAAGTCGGGCCAGTCGTAGTTCTTGGGCCGGACGTTCATGGCGTGGTGGTTGTTGAGGAAGTGGAAAGGGAAGGGGAGGACGCGGCCGGCCCGCTGGAACTCGAGGTTGAGGGGCGCGCTCTGGCCGAAAGCGGTGAGCAGCGAGTAGCCCGGAAAGGCGCCCGGCGCACGATCGAGGAAAAGCTTCGTCAGCTCGAAAGGCTCCGCGCCGGAGTCCACATCGAGACCCAGGACGAAGTTCCCCTGCAGGTAGGGGATGTACTCGAGCACCAGGTTCACATGGTCCGAGACGCGTTGGACTTTATCGAGGCCCTGTTTGTGACCGGTCTTGGACTTGTTGCCGAATTCGTACCAGGACTCGATGCCCGGCAGTATCGCCTTGAAACCGGCGTCGCGGAGCCGCTTCAGCTTGGGTTCCGAGAGAAGCGAGAGGCTGCTTTCAGCGACGAACGAGGGCTTGCAGCCCGCCGAGGCCTCCTCGATCGCCGAGAGGATCTCATCGAAGCGCACGCCGAAGTTCGGGTCGTGCCAGGCGACCCACGCCCGAGGGTTCTTCTCGAAAACGAATCGCAGGTCATCGCGCATCTCGTCAGGGTCCGTCGGCTGGTAATCGACGGTGGAGTCGATGCAGAAGGCGCAGGTGTACGGACACCCCAGGCTGCTGATCATCGGGACGATCTTGAGGTAGGTCGCCGCCTTGTTCAGCGTGGGCTCGATGAACTTCCAGCGCTCCCGCACGTTGGGGAGCCGTGAGGGCTGCCGCGCCGCGCTCAAGTGAACGCCGTACGGTCGCTGCGGGGAGCAATCACGCAGCACCTGATCGATGATTCCCCGGTCGGTGAATCCGAGAACGTAATCGAAGTACCGTTGAGCGTCGTCGGGATAGCAGCGGGCGTGCGGGCCACCCAGGACCGTCACCACCCCCCGTTGGCGGAACAGGTTGCTCAGCGCGTAGGCGAGCTGCGCCGCCTGGGTGAAGGCGCCGATGAAGATGATGTCCAGGTCGTCGAGCGGCAGCTCTTCCGCCAGGTTCTCGAGACCCGTGTAGCAAACTAGGTGTACGTGGTGGCCGGCCTCCTCGCACCAGACGGCAATCGCTTGTGGCATGATGCTGGCGAAATTGGCGTGCGCGACCCGGGCCCACAGAGATCGCGTGGGCGCCTTGGTCACGAGGTCGAGGATTCCGATTCTGAGCCGTCGCACGGGCCGTCCGTCGGTTAGAGACGAGTTGGGATGTGGGCTCGGCTGTGGATCGGCCAGGTAGATTCGGGCGGCCGATCGTGGCACATATGTAACACACAACATGGGCTTCCTGCAAAGGGGGGTCGGAAACGGGTGGCGCGCCGCCAGGTTTGCCCTCCGCCGGCTGGCTGGCCAAATTCACCGCGACGTTGCGATTAGGGACCACCATCTACTCTGAGGTCGACATTCTTCAAGAGCTGATCAGGCGCAGAATACCTCAGATCCTCGGCGTCTACCTGGCCATCGGCTGGGGGGTACTGGAGTTCCAGGATTGGCTGGTCGGCCGCTACGGCCTGTCGCCGGCCATGGCCGACATCAGCCTCGCCGTCTGGGTCGGTATGATCCCGACGGTTCTGATGCTGGCCTACCTGCACGGTGAGAAGGGTGGCCAGCCGTGGACCCGGATCGAGAAGATCGGCATCCCGGTGAACGTGGTGGCGGTCGGCGCGGTGCTGGCCTTCATGTTCTCCGGAGGAGGTTGGGAGCGCCGTCGGGGAGCTGAGGATATCACGCTCGATCCGACTCGAATCGCCGTTCTCTACTTCGAGGATGACAGCGAGGCCCAGGACCTCGGCCATCTGGCGAGCGCGTTCACCGGCGCTCTGATCGACGAGCTGACGCAGGTCAAGCCGCTGGACGTGATCCCCCGAGGCGGCGTGAAGCCCTACCGGCAGTCGTACGTGCCGCTGGACAGCCTGGTGCGGGCGCTGCGCATGGGCACGCTGGTCGAAGGCAGCGTCTCGGGGTCCAAAGAGAGGCTGACCGTCAGCGTGTCGCTGATCGACCCCGCCAGCCAATCGATCATCGACAGCTTCACCCTGGAAGGGGCAGTGGCCGAGTGGCTCGATGTCCGCGACGAACTGGCCAAGGAAGTGGGGCGTGCTCTCCGCCAAAGATTGGGGCTCGAGATCCGCCTGCGAGAGCGCCGAGCCGGCACCGAGAGCGCTGAGGCGCTGGAGCTGGTTGTGGAGGCCGAGAAGCTCCGCGCGGAGGCCGAACGGCTGGAAGCCGCCGGCGACACCGCCGCCGCGGCGCGCGAGCTGACCCGGGCCGACTCGCTGCTCGCCCGGGCCGAGGCGCTGGATCCGGCCTGGGTCGAGCCGATCGTCTTGCGCGGCTGGGTGGCGCGGGATCGGGGGGCGCTTTCGAGCCTGGGACCGGGTACGCTGGTTCAGGAAGATGTGTTGCGCGGTCTGTGGCACGCCGAGCGCGCACTCGAGCTGGGGCCGGGCAACGCGCGAGCGCTCGAGCTACGCGGCATCCTGCGCTATGCCATCTCCGAGAGCCCGAGGCTGTCCGAACCGGGTACGTTGCGGGCCGCGGCGGAGGAAGATCTGCGCGCCGCCGTCGCCGCCGACCCGTCCCGCGCGCGTGCCTGGAGCACCTTGAGCACGCTGCACCGTGTGAGCGCGCAATACGCGGAAGCGAAGCTGGACGCGGAACGTGCGCTGGAAGCCGATCCGTTCCTTCGCGCTGCCAGTACGGTCCTCTTCCGGCTTTACGAGACCTCGCTGGAGCTGAGGCAGATCGAGGAATCGG
>CAYGAJ010000218.1:0-4408 GCA_964347815.1 uncultured Gemmatimonadota bacterium
CGGAGTACCACTACGAAGCGGTGAACGTCGAGGCCCAGCAAGCCAACTCGCACTCGCTGCTCTGGTGGATGAAACGCCTGCTGGCGGTGAGAAAGCGATTTCGGGCATTCAGCCGCGGATCGATCGAGTTCCTGAATCCCGAGAACCGAAAAGTCCTCGCCTTTCTCCGGAGGTGGGAGAACGAGAACGTGCTGGTCGTGGTCAACCTCTCCCGCTTCGCCCAGTCGGTCGAGCTCGACCTGTCGGACTACGAGAACCGCGTGCCCGTCGAGGTCTTCGGTCGCTCGCACTTCCCCACGATCGGCGAGGATCCTTATCTGCTTACGCTGGGGCCGCACAACTTCTTCTGGTTTACGCTCGAGTCGGCCGAGTCCGCTGGCGAGGCGGTCACCATCACTCCGGAAACGCTGCCGCACATCCACGTGTCCGGCAGCTGGGAAGAAGTGCTGCTGGGCAAGGGTAAGACCGCGCTCGAACGGATCCTGCCGGCTTACCTGAGGGGACGGCGCTGGTTCGCGGGTAAGGCGCGTCGGATTCTCTCGGCCGAGGTCATCGAGACGCTGCCCATTCAGTCGAACGGTCGCGGACCCTTTGTGGTACTGGTCGAGATCTCCTACAGCGATGGAGATCCGGAGGTTTATCAGCTCCCATTGGATTTCGCCCCCGGGGAGACCGGGAACGAGATTCGCGAAGACTATCCACACGCCGCCGTGGCGCGCCTGAGCGTTCGCCTAGAGGGCGGCGAGGTCGAGGGCGTACTCTACGATGCCACCGTCGGGCCCAACTTCCTCAAGAATCTTCTCGATATCGTCACCCGGCGACGGAAACGTTCCGGGTCCAACGGCTCGATCCGACCGGTGCGCACCCGGCAATTCCGGGCCTTGCGCGGCGATGAGGCCACGGAGCTCGCGCCCACCTTGCTCGGAGCCGAGCAGAGCAACACGTCGGCCGTGTTCGGGGATCGGCTGATACTCAAGCTCATCCGCCGTCTCGACCTCGGTGTCAATCCGGACCTGGAGGTTGGCCGCTTCCTTACTGAACGCACCCGCTTCCAGCACGCGCCGCCGGTGGCTGGTGCCATCGAGTACAACGACTCCCAAGGCGATACGCGAACCCTGGCTGTGATCCAGGCCTTCGTGCCCAACGAGGGTGACGCCTGGAGCTACACGCTCGACGTGCTGGACGGCTATTTCGAACGAGCGATCGCTCAACCTGCAGGCGCTGAGCAGCGCATCGAAGCACCGTCCGGTTCGCTGCTCGCCAACACCGAGCGGGAGGTTCCGGAAAAGGCGCGTGATCTAATCGGTGCCTACATGGAGTTTGCGCGGCTGCTGGGTCAGCGTACGGCGGAGCTGCACCTTGCGCTGGCATCTCACCCTGAAGACCGTGACTTCGCGCCCGAGACGATCAACGCCATGTACCGGCGGTCGATCTACCAGGCGACGCGCTCACGCGCTGACCAGGTGCTTGAACTGCTGCGCAAACGGATCAGCCAGCTGCCGACCGAGCTGCGATCGGAGGCGCGATCGGTCCTCAGTTTGGCCGAGCGAATCGAAGGCCGACTCCGGTTGGTCGTAGACAGGAAGGTCGCCGGGATGCGCATCCGCTGCCACAACGACTACCACCTGGGGCAGGTCCTCTATACGGGGCGCGACTTTTCGATCATGGACTTCGAGGGTGAGCCCGCGCGGCCGATCACCGAGCGACGGTTGAAGCGGACGCCGCTCCGCGATGTCGGCGGAATGCTGCGCTCTTTCCATTACGCGTCGGTCGCGGCCGTGATGCAGGGAGGCGTCCGTCCCGAGGACAGGGCCCGCCTCGAGGTCTGGGCGCAGTTCTGGTACTTCTGGGTCGCGGTCGATTTCTTGAAAGCCTATCTAGACGAAGTGGAAGACGCGGGATTCCTACCTCAGAACCGCGATCAGCTCGAGGCGCTGCTCGACCTTTGCCTGCTCGACAAGGCGCTCTACGAGCTGGCCTACGAACTGAACAACCGACCCGACTGGGTCCACATACCTCTGCGCGGGATTGCGAGCCTTTTCGAGGGTAACGAGGACGGTTGATGGCCAGCGGCTGGTCTCTCGAACGCGGCGCTACCGTGCTCGCGGATGGGTCTACGCGCTTTTCCGTTTGGGCTCCACGGGTCGAGACCGCACATGTGATTGTCTTGGGCGCGGGCGGCCGCAGCGAGCATATTCTGGACCGACAGCCCGGCGGTGTCTTCGAGACCACCGTTCCGGGCGTAGGAGCCGGAACGGACTATTTCTACCGTCTCGACGGCGAAAGGGACCGTCCCGATCCGGTGAGCCGGCATCAGCCCGCGGGGGTGCACGGGCCGTCCCGCACGGTCGATCCGACGACCTACCAGTGGTCCGACTCCGGCTGGCAGGGAGTGGACACGGCCGATCTGCTGATCTACGAGTTGCACGTGGGAGCCTTCACGGCGGAGGGCACCTTCGACGCGCTGGCCGAGCGCCTGCCCTACCTTCGCGAACTCGGCGTGACCGCGATCGAGCTCATGCCCGTTGCCGAGTTTCCGGGCCGCCGCAACTGGGGCTACGACGGCGTTCACCCCTACGCCCCGCAAAGCGGTTACGGTGGCCCCGAGGGGTTGCGCCGGCTGGTCGACGCGGCTCACCGCGAAGAGCTCGCCGTTTTTCTGGACGTCGTCTACAACCACCTCGGGCCCGAAGGCAATTATCTCGGCGAGTACGGCCCTTACTTCACCGACCGCTACGGCACGCCGTGGGGTGATGCGGTGAACTTCGACGGTCCCGAAAGCGATGAGGTGCGGCGCTATTTCATCGACAACGCGCTGTACTGGGTCACCGAATTCCACATCGATGGGCTCCGCCTCGACGCGGTTCAGATGATCTTCGATTTCAGCGCGTTTCACATTCTCGATGAGCTTGCCGAGGCGGTTCACCGAGAGGCAGCGTCCTCGGGACGGCGGATTCAAGTCATCGCCGAGAGCGACCTCAACGACCCGCGTCTCGTGAGGCGCCGCGACCTTGGCGGTTACGGGCTGGACGGTATGTGGAACGACGACTTTCACCATGCCGTCCACACCGCGCTGACCGGAGAGCAGAACGGGTACTACCTCGATTTTGGCGGCATCGAGCCGGTGGCCCGTTCTCTGAGCGATCGCTTCGTGCTGTCCGGACACTACTCAGCTTACCGGCGACGCCGACATGGCGCGCCAGCGACCGACGTTCCGGCCGACCGGTTCGTGGTCTTTACCCAGAATCACGATCAGGTGGGAAACCGCGCGGCGGGCGAGCGTCTGGGCCACCTCGTGGGGCCGGACGAGCTGAAGCTTGCGGCAGCGCTCCTCCTGCTGTCTCCCTACGTACCGCTCCTGTTCATGGGTGAGGAGTACGGCGAGGCGAACCCGTTCCAATACTTCGTCGACCACGGCAATCCGGCCCTGCTCGAAGCGGTGCGCGAGGGGCGGCGGCGTGAGTTCGCGGCCTTCGGTTGGACCCAGGAGGTACCCGATCCCGCTTCGGATGAGACCTTCCGACGCTGTACCCTCGAGCCCGAGCGAGCAGAACGACCGCCACACTCGCAGGTCGCCCTGCTCTACCGGGACCTGATCGGGCTGCGGAAGTCCGAACGGTCCCTGCGACCGGCCCAATCGAGCTTCAACATCGACTTCGACGACGAGGCCGGCTGGCTAACGATCGCGTACGGGAGCGCGAATCCCGACCTCTTCGTCGCTCACAATCTCCAGTCCGAGCTTCGAGGGCTACCGGTTTCGGTACCGGCGGGGGTGTGGCTGCGTCGACTGGCAACCGACGATGGACGGTACGGTGGGTCCGGGCCGAGTGGACCCGCCCGCCTGACCGTCGGCGGAGAGCCCGCGGCCCTCGAACTGCCAGGCTACGTTTCGGTACTCTATTCTCGGGAGGTGTCGTGATGCGTGTGTGGCCGGGCGAACCGTACCCGTTGGGCGCCACCTGGGACGGCGAAGGTGTGAACTTCACACTATTTTCGGAGCACGCTACCGGGGTCGAGCTTTGCCTGTTCGAGCCGCACGATGCCACGCACGAATCGACATGCATTCCGCTGCGCGAGCGGACGAACAACGTCTGGCACGCCTATCTGCCCGATGTACGCCCCGGTCAAGCGTACGGTTACCGCGTGCACGGCCCGTATCGGCCCGAGGACGGATTCCGCTTCAATCCGGCAAAGCTACTGCTGGACCCTTATGCCCGGGCCATCAGTGGGCAGATCGGCTCCAGTGATTCGTTGTTCGGCTATACCGTCGGCGACGCGCAGGAAGATCTCTCGATGGACCCGCGCGACAGCGCTCGCGATCTTCCAAAGTGCGTGGTCGTCGACTCGGCCTTCACCTGGGGAGACGATCGGCCACCGCAAACGCCGTGGAACCGTACGCTGATCTACG
>CAYGAJ010000219.1:0-4401 GCA_964347815.1 uncultured Gemmatimonadota bacterium
AACGGATCACCTCGACCCGGGAGGGCTCGATCACGTCGGTGCAGGCGATCTACGTGCCGGCCGACGACCTGACCGATCCGGGCCCGGCGACGACCTTCGCGCACCTGGATGCGACGACCGTCCTATCGCGGCGCATCGTGGAGTTGGGCATCTACCCGGCTGTGGACCCGCTCGACTCCACGAGCCGGATTCTCGATCCTCAGTACGTTGGCGATCGCCATTATCAAGTGGCGACGCGGGTGCAGGAGATCTTGCAGCGCTACAAAGACCTGCAGGACATCATCGCGATCCTCGGTATGGATGAGCTGTCCGAAGAAGACAAGATCATCGTGAACCGCGCGCGCCGCATTCAGCGCTTCCTGTCCCAGCCGTTCTTCGTGGCGGAGCAGTTCACTGGGCTCGAGGGCCGCTACGTCAAACTCGAAGACACCATCGAATCGTTCGAGCAGGTGGTGAACGGCGAGTTCGATGAGTTGCCGGAGCAGGCGTTCTACATGGTCGGCGACATCGGCGAAGCCGTCGAGCAGGCGAAGAAGCTGCAGGGGTAGATCCGTGCTCGGTAGCGGTCGATCGTTCAACCTGTCGGTGATCTCACCCGAACGGACGCTGTTCGAGGGGAAGGCGCTTTTCGTCGTGGTGCCGGCCTACGATGGAGAGATCGGGATCCTGCACGACCACGCGCCGCTAATGGCGCTGCTGGGGGAAGGGGCTCTCCGCGTCGAGACAGAGAGGGGCTCGCTGCGCTTCCGCGTATCCGGCGGCTTCGTTCAGGTCATGGATAACGAAGTGTCGGTTCTCAGCGAGACGGCGGAAGAGGCATAACCGCGCGAACGGGCCGCCGCGCGGCCGGTTCCACTTATCTGGGCCGTTCCAGCCCGTAGGTTCGGATCTTCCTGTACAACGTCTTGGGAGATATTCCCAGGGTCTCCGCCGCCTTTCCCTGGTGCCAGTCTTCGCGCCGGAGGACGGCCTCGATGTGGGCCTTCTCCATCTCTTCCAGCGACACCGCCTGGCCGACGAAAGGTGCCCCCGAGCCCTCGGATCGGCGCCCCACCGTCAAGTCGCGCGGCAGGTCCTGACGCTGGATCTCCTCGCCGGCTCTGAGGATCGCGAGGCGCTCCATCACGTTTCTCAGCTCGCGCACGTTTCCAGGCCAGCTGTACTGGGATAGAAGCTGGAGCATCTCATCGGTGAGGACGGGAGGATCGCCCGTGGCGTTCTGCTTGAGGAAGTGGCGGGCCAGCACGGGTATGTCCTCGGGTCGCTCACGCAGCGGCGGGATGACGATGGTCAGCGTGTTGATCCGGTAATACAGGTCTTCGCGGAAGTTGCCCTCTGAGACCTCCTTTTCGATGTCGCGGTTGGTCGCCGCCAACAGGCGGATGTTGGTGCTGACCTTTTGAGTGCCGCCGACGCGGAAGAATTCACCGTTCTCGAGGGCACGGAGAAGCTTGGACTGCAGCCGCGGAGCCAATTCCGCGATCTCGTCCATGAAGAGGGTCCCACCGTCGGCCAGCTCGAACAGGCCCAGCTTGCGGGTCATCGCGCCGGTAAAGGCGCCGCGCTCGTGGCCGAACAGCTCGGATTCGAGCAGGTTCTCCTGGATGGCGGCGCAATTGATGTCGGTCAGCGGACCGTCGGAGCGTGGTGAGAGACGATGGACGGCGCGAGCCACGAGCTCTTTGCCGGTACCACTCTCGCCACATATGAGCACCGCGCTGTCGGAGCCAGCGACCTTTCCTGCCAGTTCGAGCACCGCCTCCATCGCGGGGCTCGCCGTGACGATCTCTGGGAACTCTTCCCGGCGCGACAGTCGTGTCTGGAGGCGCAAGTTCTCCAGGGCGAGGCGGCGCTTTTCGTGCGCACGCCGGACCACGATGTCGAGCTCGGCGACGCGGCACGGCTTCGTGAGGTAGTCGTAGGCGCCGAGCTTCATCGCCGCGATCGCCGTTTCGACCGTTCCGTTGCCGGTGACGATGACGACCTCCGGGGGCGCGTCGAGGTCCATGGCCTCGCGCAGGACCCCGATCCCGTCCAGCTCTGGCATCACCAGATCGACGAGCGCCACGTCAAATTCCTGAGCTTTCAACGATTCGACGGCGGCACGGCCGTCCGCCGCAACCTGGACGTCGAAGCCGCGCTTGCGGAGCTGCGTCTCCAGAATCCGTGACAGATTCTGCTCGTCCTCCGCTAGCAACACCTTGATTGCCGTATCAGCCACGCCTGATCACTCCGGTTCGCTTGTCTCGGATGGTTCGCCGAGTTCGGTCTTCTCCAGCTGGTATACCGGAAGGACAATCCGGAAATTGCTGCCGACACCGATCGTGGAATCGACCTCGATTCGCCCGCCGTGCTCCTGGATGATGCCGTAACAGATCGACAGACCCAGACCGGTGCCTTTGCCGGGAAGCTTGGATGTGTAAAAAGGCTCGAAGATCTTCGGAAGCTCGGACTTCGGAATCCCGCAGCCGGTGTCGATGAACGAGATGCCGAGTGCGCCCTCTTCCGGCAGAACCTCGCTGCGCACTCGAAGCTCACCGTCGTCCTCCATCGCGTCCAGCGCGTTCAGCGCCAGAGCGACGAAGACCTGAACCAGCCGCTCCGAGTTCGCCCAGACGAGGGGAAGATCGAACACGTACTCCCGCCGAACCTTGATCTTCTTGAAGCGGTCGTGATGGCTCAATAGCTTCAGCGTCTCCTCGACCGTTTCCTGGATGTCGACCGGGCCCTTCTCGCTCGGCGGTGGCCGGCTGAACGCCAGCAGGTCGCGAGCGATTCGCTTGCAGCGGTCGACCTCGGTCTCGACGATCGAGAGCAGCTCGGCCTGTTCCGAGCTTTCCCGTACGCCCTCACGAACGGCCTCGACGCAGGCGGTGATCGTCGCCAGCGGGTTGTTGATCTCGTGCATGACACCGGCCGCCATTTGACCGAGAGCGGCCAGCTTCTCCGCGTGAGAGATCCGCTCGGCGATGCGCTTCTGCTCGGTGATGTCCTCGCCGACCGTGATCACATGACTGGGGTCGCCCGGTCCCGATACATGCATCGGGACTTTGGTCAGCCGGTAGTAACGACGCTCCCCTGAAGCGGTCGACTCGACCTCGTACCTGCGGATCTCGTCCGTCGCAAAGACCTCTTTCAGCTCCGAGCTGATGCGTTCCTTCGGCTGCCGGTAAAGAACCTCGAACACCGACTTGCCGATCGCGTCCTCACGCGCCACACCCTGTGTGCCCGTCTCCCGCTTGCGGTTCCAGGCCACGATCCGGAAATCCTTGTCCACCACATAAAGACCCAGCGGCAACGCATCGACGATATGCCCCATCAGCTCCTGGGCCGATCGCAAATCCTGAAGCAACGACTCATGCTCACCCTGCCGCCGGCTCGCCCGCAGCAGCATCACCGCTACGTGGATAAGCCGGGCCGTAAGATCCAGCTCGGGGAGCATTTCCTCGTCCGACTCCACCATCCAGATCGCCCGCTCCGTCCCCTCCAGCTCGAACGGCCAGATCAGCTGCGAACGGCTGCCCTCTGCCAGCGCCGGGCCCTCGAGCTTGCCCTGGTGGAGCACTGGGCTTTGGAGCTCCGCCGCCCACTCGGCGATCCGGGGCCCCACAGCGGCCACGTCGAGCACCTCGCTCGGGGCCGCGGCGAGCAGCTCCGCGGCGCCATCGGCCCAGAGCCAGAGCGCCGACCGAAGCCCCAGCGGCGCCGTGGCGCTCGAAAGAAAGTCAGATAGACCACTATCCGAGCGCCTCAGCGCCAGGTCGAGGAGCCCTAGTAACCGCTGCCCCGCTTCAGGATCGGAAATGATGGCCGAACGACGGTTCATCTGTTGCTCGCAAAGGAGGGGGGGTAGCGAGGGGTGACCTCAAAACTAGACGGGCGAACCTCCCCTGACAAGGCCTTTTCCGCTCGCTTCGGTCATTATGTCTAGGGGCCGGGGGTCAAGCTGACCGAAAGCGGCGTTCATACCGGTACCCTTTCCGGAGGGCTGAAAGGCGCTATCAGGTTACTGCATATACAGTTACAGCTTCGGCACCCGATAGGCACGCGGCTTGCCACCTAGCATGGCGCTGGTCGGGTAGTCCAGGAAGTGAATCCGCCGGCCGGCTTTGACAACCGACGGAACGTGTGTGTGAGCAGTCGACCGTAAGAGCTATGCCGGGGGTCGTTCGGCGCAGGTCAGTCCGCTTATTTCGAAAAAAATTGGCAAGGACATAGGGGGGAGGTCAGCGGGCGCTGTGATCGGATGACCCCGGCTTGAATAGATGGCCCCGGTGTGGGTTTGTGTGACTGAGCTTTGTTTTGCGTCTGACTTGGCGGGAGTCGGCGCCAGCCTGGCACACAACCCCCCGGGGTTTTTTTGCTCCGACGTTTGCCTCGCACCGACTCCTCTCGTAGCCG
>CAYGAJ010000220.1:0-4384 GCA_964347815.1 uncultured Gemmatimonadota bacterium
CGATCACATCGGCGCCGAGCATATGGGTTCCGCCGAAGTACGGGTAGTAGCCGGGATCCGGCACGATCGCTCCGTCCCCCGGGTCGTAGTAAACGAGCGGCAGATGTGCGATGCCCTCCTTGGTGCCGATCAGCGGGAGAACCTCCTCGAAGGGGTCGACTCGGAAACCGAAGCGCCGCTCCATCCATTCAGAGATCTTGATGCGGAACTCGGGCAGCCCGCGCTGGAAAGGATAGCGGCTGTAGCGCTCCTCCTCGACCGCCTGCTGCAGGGCCTCGATGACCTGGCGCGGCGGAAGCTGATCGGCGTCGCCGGCGCCCAGGTCGATCACGTCGACGCCGCGATCGATGAGCTGGGCCTTGATCTTGGGGACGTCGGCCAACGCGTAAGGAGGCAACGTGCTGAACTGTTTCGAGAACTTCGGCATCGCGTCTCCCTGGTTGAGACCTGTTGATGACGCGCACGACCCCCTCGTCGGCGCGCACGTTGGGCCATGCCCTGCCTGGAAAACAGTAAGCTATCCGCACGGCTCTCTGCGGGCCAGTCAGGTCTTCAGCTGTTTCTTCTTGGCCGCCGGAAACAGCACGTTGTTGAGGATGAGCCGGTAGCCCGGAGAATGGGGGTGCAGGTCGAGGTCGGTGGGGGGATCGCCGATCACGTGTTGAGGGTCCTCGGGGTCGTGGCCGCCCAGGAACGTCCAGGTCCCCTTTCCATGCGCGCCGTGGATGTATTTGACCCAGGCGGCGCCGGGCTGCTCGCCCAACACCGTCACCGCACCCTTGAGGCGCGTGCGCCGGAAGCTGGTCGTCAGCCCGTAGAAATCACGGATGACGCGCTCGTGGCTCTGGGTCAGCATGCTGGCCACCGGATCGATCTTGGCGCTGAAGTCGAACAGGCGGAAGGTGCCGAGCGGTTGCCGCATCGGTGTGTTCACCAGGTGGCCGTCGATGTCGCTGAAGGCGGAGAGCCCCGGGTTGTCGAACAGCTTCGCGCCCTCGAACGCCAGCGTGCGCTCCCAGTCGAGCCGCGCCTCGGCGTTCGGATCCAGACCGTCACCGTCGGCGTAGGCCGCGGCGATGTCGACGCCGAGCGCCGCCAGCGCCAGCTCGATCGTCTCGGTCGCCGTGCACATGGCGAACACGAAACCGCCACCCTCCACGTAACCCCGGATCTGCTGCGCCACCGCCTTCTTCAGCGCGGGCGGATCCGCGTACCCCAGCTGCGCCGCCACCCGCCGGTCACGAGCCACGGCTTCCTGCAGCCACCCCGCCCCCGCGTAGGTCAGATAGAACTTGGAGAACTGGCCGGTGAAGTCCTCGTGGTGAAGGTGTAGCCAGTCGAATTCGGATAGACGCCCGCCGAGCACCTCGGGATCCCACAGCTCTTCATAGCCGATACCCGCGTAGGTCAGGGCCAGGGTCACCGCGTCGTCCCACGGCCGCGCTCCGGGAATCGTGTAGACGGCGATCCGTGGCGCCTTCTCCAGAATCACCGACTCCATGTTCGACGCATCGATCTCCGCACGGATCGCCGCCAACCCGCTCCCACTCAACGGCTCGACCGTCACCCCACGCAGCGCCGCTTCACGCCGCACCGACTCGAGGTCCGGGAGCAGAAAGGAACCGGCCCGGTAGTTGAGCAGCCACTCGACGCTCTCGCCTCGCTCCAGCACCCAGTACGCCAGGCCGTAGGCGCGAAGATGGTTCGCCTGCGCCGCATCCATGGGAGCCAGCAGATGTTGGGCGGCACCCGCCGTCGCCGAGGACAGCACGAGCACCACGGCCACGACCGGCGTGCGGAGGCTCATGACCGCGGTACCTCTTCGCGCAGCTCCGCCAGGCGCCGCCGTCCCAGCGGCGTCAGCGCGCTCTCGGGATAGTCGAGGATCAGCCGTTCGAGCAGGGCGATCGCCTCCTCGCGACGGTCACGCGCGGCCAGCGACTCCGCCAGCGTCACCAGCGCCACGGGCGCCTCGCCCGCTGCGGGGTAGCGCTCGACGATTCGCCGCAGGACCTCCTCGGCGCGGTCCGCCCGCTTGGCCTCCAGCGCCAGCTCGCCGGCCCACAGCAACAGCGCCGGTCGCACCGACGACGCCGACCCGTCATCCAGCCGCCTCATCAAGCGCTCGTGCGCCTCGGCCGGCCCCTTCTCGCGAAGCGCACGGTGGGCGTCCGCGACCCCCCGAAGCTCGGCCTTGCCGGCACCGCGCAGAAAACGAAGCACCCGCAGGGCATCACCGCGCTCGGCACCGCTCAAACGGGCCGCGGCCGCTTCCAGGTCGCGCTGAGCGTCTGCGTACCGGCCGTCGTACAGCGCCAG
Source organism: uncultured Gemmatimonadota bacterium (assembly GCA_964347815.1). Lineage (GTDB taxonomy): Bacteria > Gemmatimonadota > Gemmatimonadetes > Palauibacterales > KS3-K002 > CAYGAJ01. The sequence continues at coordinate 2,320 of CAYGAJ010000220.1, forward strand.
AAAGCCTCGGGCCCCGGCCAGCCGGGCCCGCTCGCCCGGCGTCAGCTCGCGCTCGGGCACCCGCTCGAGCACCCGTTCGGCCTCCTGCAAACGGCCGCGCCGCAGGTTCGCCTCGGCCAGCGCCAATGCCAGCGGTGCCAGTTGACGGCCGTCCGGGTAGCGCTCGACGTAGCGTTGCAGCGCCGCTTCGGCCCGCTCCAGCTCCGAGGCCGCCGCCCACAGCCGGATCTGCGTCCCACTGGCCCAGCGGTGAGCCTGCGTCCCGGTCTCGACCCGGCTCAGCAGATCCTGGAGAGCCGAGAGCGCTGCCGCGGTGTCACCCGCGCTCAGGTCGTGCTGCACGATCTGACGAGTCAGGTTCCAGCGAAGCGAATCGGGCGTGGTATGGAGGAACTGCTGCCGGTAGGCCCACGCCACGAGGGCGGGCTCGGCTTGCGACGCGGCCAACATCGAGAAGCGATTCACGAACGCCGGCCGCTCCTCCGCTGCCATGTTGTCCAGAGCCGCTTCCGCGTGGGCGCGCGCCGCCTCGGGCCGGCCGCCGAAGACGGCGGCGATCGCCGCAAGCTTGAGTTCACCGGTCGTGGACGGGCTCGCGAGGCGCCTCAAGATCTCCCTGGCGATCGACGGCGCGTCGGGGCCGATCGCACCCAGCCTCTGAATGATTAGATCCAGGCCCGAGGCCGGGGAGTCCGACAGCACCACCAGCCACTGTTCCGCAGCTTCAGCCCAGCGCTGTTCCTCCAGGAACAGGTCGGCGAGTCGCGCGGCCAGACCCAGCGGCCGTTCGACGGCCTTCGAGCCGTGTCGCAGGACGGCCTCTGCCTCTTTGCGCTGACCGAGCCGTTGCAGGGCGGTGGCGAAGTCCAAGTAAGCCTGTTCGGAGGCGGGGGCCGCCCTGAGCCACTCGGCGCCGGCGTCCCTAACCTCGGGGAGGCGTGCCAGATCCATCAGCGCCATGATGTGGATCTGGCGAAACACGGCGGAGCGGGGATCCGCCTCGATGGCTCGTTCCAGGACTGGAATCGCGGCGTCGAGCCGTCCCTGCCGCCGCCGTATCCGCTCGTACAGTAGCACCGCCCGCACCTCGGCCGGCGCCTCCGCCAGGACCGATTCCAGAGTGGCTAGGGCCCGCGACAGCTGGCCGCCGCGCTCGAGGATCGCGGCCTGCTGAATCTGGCGCAGCCGCTCCTGACGGGTCGATTGCGGGCTCGCGGCCGCGGCGCAGACCAGCAGCATCGCGAGCGCCAGCGCCGGGCTAACGCGCACCGGATCCGTCCCGGCCGTTCAGCCGATCGAAGTATTCGAGGATCAAGCGGCGCAGGGCTGGGGGATACTGCCGCAACGCTTCCTCGGGCGGGTGCGGGAACGGGACGCCCAGCTGAGGCGGTAGCGCGTCGGGTCGCAGGACCTCGGTCGACCCCGGCCGTTCGGCACGCCTTTCCCGCTCGAACTCGTCCTGTTCCAGCGTGCGGCCCGCGTCGAGCAAGCGCTGGAAGAGGCGGTTCTGACGCTCGATGATCTCTTCGTCCAGATTCCCGCGATTCAGTTCGCGCGCCAGGTCTTCCGCTTCCTGACCCAACTCGTCCAGACGACCCAGCACCTGCCCGCGTGCGCCGAGCGAGCGGTCGATCTCCATCAGCTCATCACCGATCGCACCCTGCCGACGGGCGAGGTCACGCATCTGCTGAAGGATGGCTTCGGTCAGCGCGCCCGGCGTTATACCGCCGGCCTGGGCATTGAGGTCACCCTGTTGCTGAGCGAGCTGGGCGAGTTGCTCCAGAGCTTCCTGCAGACCGGTGCCCGATCCGGCCGACGCCGCCGCATCCGCGGCACGCATCAACCGGTAGGCCAGCTCGTTCAGCGCCTCGCTTGCCTCGGTTCCCAGCCGCCGGTCGCCACGACCGGATCGGGTCCCGTCACCCATCTGATCGAGAAGCTGTTGAAGGGCCTCGCTCACCTGCTGCGTCGCCTCGGTCAGCGACGGGTCGAGCAGGAGCGACGAGCGCGCCGCGTCTTCCAGCTGGTCGCCGATCTGATCGACGCCCCGCTTCAGCGCGACTTC
>CAYGAJ010000221.1:0-4349 GCA_964347815.1 uncultured Gemmatimonadota bacterium
CTCGCGGAAGCGCGCCCCGCGGTACTCGGCGAAAAGCGCGATGCTTCCGGTCACCGTGTCCGGAACCACCAAGGCCGTGTCTCGAAGCTGCAGATACTCCTCGCGTCGAAACTCGCCGCTGGCCCCCAGCCTCAGGTAGTGTTTCTTCGACTTCGACGCCGCGAAGGCGCCCCCGACCCGATGGACGAGGGCGCGCCGCCAGAAGAAGCTGGTGTCGGGGGCGCTGGCGTTCTCGACCCGATAGCGCAGCACGCGCCGGCCGGCGGCAAAGCCGGTGTAGCCGAAGGATCGGCTGTCCTCCACCGAGTAGAATGGCTCGCCGATACCCCAGCTTCCCTGGTCTCCGTCCGAGAAGCTGATCATCGTGCCTCCGGCCGCCAGAAGGCTTCCCAGCACGCGCCGGGAGTCGGCCATGAACTGCACTCCGTCCCGGTCCACGTCCTTGCGGTACGCTACGTGGACCAGGTTGCCCGTTCCGGCCGTGTTGATCTCGGTGAACCCGATGATGCCCGTCCAGGTCCCCTCCGACTCCAACGAGAGCTGGAATATCGGCCGGCTGCTCCACCCGTCTTTCGTTGTGACGATGACCGCGAATTTTCCATCGACGTGGGCCGTATCGATATCGACCTGACGGAAGATGTTCCGAGCTCGGAGATTGCGCTCGGTCTCGGCGACCTTGACCGAGTCGTATGGCTCACCGGCCGTGAACAGCAGTTCGTCGCGAACCACGTACCCGCGGGTGCGGAAGCGGACGGCGTTCATCGTGCGGAACACGAAGCTTTTGCTGGCCTCCTCGGCGGTGAAGACGTTGTGGTTCACGACGATGATCGTATCGATCAGCGATCGCGGATTTTCATTGCTCTGGCTGTGGATGTCGCCGGTCGGCAGAACCAGGAGCCCGATCCAGAGCGCGATGGACGGGAGCGGCTTGCGCAGGCGGAGGCGCTCCTGCGCGCGCGGCCACGCCGCGAACCCGAGGACACCCCGGCGGGGCGCGTGACTTGGGGCGGATCGGTCGACTTCAGCTGGGTCGGTGCTCGACAACGGATCTCCGCTTGATGGGCGGTCAGGGCGCAATATGTCGGCTAGAATAATAAGACACCACGGCCCGTCGCGTGTGCCCGCGGGGCTCGGAGCGACCCGAGCGGCTGTTGGCTGGCCTGGATTGGGTGAGTGGGCTAATTGGACTCCGTCGCCACGGGCCGGGGCATCACGACCCGGTCCGAGAGCCACTGGCCGTGGCGAACGGCCGGCGGACAGATCGCGGCGCCGTCACAGGACTCGGCGCCGTCGGTGATCACGCTCAGCAATACGCCACCATTACGCATGAACTCCAGCCGCATATACCCCAGCTCGCCATCCTGCTCACCCGCCGTGAACAGGGCGTCGCGGTTCCCCACCGGGGTCAAACGGCTGCCGGCCCCGCTGACCAGGATGAAGCGGACGCCATACTCGCGGCCGTCCAGCACCTGGAGGCTGTGGTCGTGACCGGCGGCGTAGACGAGCGGCGGCTCTGGCAACTCGAGGAACACACGGGTCAGCTGATCGCGCATCGCCTCGTTTCGCGAGCCGGACAGATCCTGTGGCGAGTTGATGAGCTTCTTCACCAGCGGGTAGACGAAGGGCAGGGGGATGAACAGCGGATCCCAGAGCTCCGTCGCCGGGAAGATCTTCTCTTTCGTAGTGTAATGGCCACCGTGTTGCCCGTGGGTCTCCAGCGGGTGGTGAGCGAGGACGAGCACCTGCCGGTTTTCGCCGACGGCGTTCTCGCTCAAGGCCGCGCGGAGCCCCTCGATCGATTCGTCCGTCGAGGCGTAGGCGCACTCGGCGCCGGGCAGGTCGTCCCGAAGCCAGAGATCGGTCTCGAGCAGCGCCAGCAGCACCGTCTGCCCCACGGGAAGCAGTACCGGACCGGGGCAACCGGCGGCGGGCAGCATCGACACGTTGACGTCCTCGAGGGCGGCGGCGGCGGCGAGGTATTCTTCCTGGCGCTTGACCTGTTCGAGCCCGCGCTCGTCGGAGTAACCCCAGTCGTGGTTGCCCGGAATGAAGATGCCCCGAGCACCGGTCCCTCTCAGCACCTCGATCTGCGCTTCGAGGCGTTCCACCTCCTGCTCGTAGTCCGGGTGGGACGGCGGGTGGAGGCCTTTATCGTAAACGTTGTCGCCGAGGAAGACCACCACGACTTCGGCATGCTGGGCCCGCTCGGCTGCATCCTTCTTGAGCGCGACGAGAACTGGCGACTCGCGTGTCGCGGCGCCGGCGTCTCCGATCAGATAGACGACGACTTCCGCTGTGTCGCCTTGGGCCCCGCGGGCCGCGAAGGCCAGGCCGTTTCCAGCCGCCTCCGAAACCGGGCCGTTGGAACCGGGTGGGAGCTGCTTGGGGGCGCAGGCGGTCGTGACCAGCGTGACGACGCCGATCCACGTCGCCGTCCGGGTCCTGATCCGCGCTATCCGCGAGCTAGTCATGTCCGAAATCTATGCGATACCTCGAAAAAACCAGTCCTGTCACCTGCCGCCGCACAATAGAACGCCGGAGACGCCGATTCGTTCCGTTTGGGACGGCTCGAGCGCCGGCAACGCCTTGGCGTCCAGGCGGCGTCCCGATCGAGCGGCGGCTGAACGGAAGGATGGATGGGGGCGGGCACGCCAGGCAAGCCGAGGGCGGCAACCAGCTGTGCGCGCCCTTGAGGTCAACGCGCCGCGAGCGGCGGTTCAGCTTCTCCGGATCGCGACACTCCCATTCGTGGTGACGGCGCGGATCAGCCTGCCGCCGCTCCCCAGCTCGGCTTCGATCCGCCGATCGACGCGCCCCTGAACGGTGATGGGAAAGTCGACCTGGAACGATCCGTTCACCGTTCCGGATTCGAGACGCGCCGAATAATCGTCGGGGATGTCGATCTTCACGCCGCCGTTCGTCGTCCTTACATCCAGCCCTTCGCCCTCCCACTCTCGCCCGCTGAGCGCGATGTGCACGCCCCCGTTGGTCGTGGACCCACGCACGTCGCCCTTGAGGCCGAACAGCCTGAGACCGCCGTTGGTCGTGCGGAACTCGATAGCGCCCTCCACGGACTCGATCGATATGCCGCCGTTCGTGCTGCGCAGGTTGAGGTTCGAGCGCCGAGGCACGAACAGCTCGTAGCTAACCGACCACCACTCGTGCCGACCCGTCCTTGGGCCCTCGGCGCGGATGGTTCCGCCCGTTCGCACCGTCACTTCGCGGACCATCTCCCGGGCGGCGGACTCGGAGCGCGCGTGCGCCTGAACCTTGGCACGCAAGAGGATCTCGCCGCGGTCCCACCCCCCGACGCGTATGCCGCCGTTCGGCTCGGCGTCCACGGAGATGTGCTCCCGATCGGCGGCCAGCGTCATCTCGCGGACCTCGCAGTAGCGCTCGCGGTCGCGGTCGCGATGATCGTCGTCCTGGCACCAGCGGTCCTCGGGCGTTCGTGCCTGCTGGGCCGCGACGTTCGGGCTCACGGCTGGGGCGCAGGCCATCAGGGCGAACGAGAGCAAGGCGGCGATCTTGGGCTTCATTGGAGGTTCCTCCGTCTGGATCCATGGGGTTTGGATATCTCCAGGACGAAAAAGGTTGCGCGGGGGGGCCCCGGGCTTCCGAGCCTGCCCGTTTCAGCCTAACTTTCGCTGCAGGACGGCGTCTCAACTGGAGTGGAGGGCCGAGCGTGGAAATCGGGGAACTCCTCGCCATCATCTTCGTGCTGGGCGTGCCGAGCCTGGCGCTGGCCACGCACCTGGTCGTGCGGCCGCTGATCCGTGAGTACGCCAAGCTGAAGGGCATGAAGGCAGATCATGGCGAGCTGGAAGGCCGCATGGCCCGGCTCGAGGAGATGGTTCACGATATTGACCGGCAGGTCGACCGTCTGCTCGAGGCCGAACGCTTTCGCCGCGAGCTGGAGACCGGCGGCGAGCGGCGCTCGCTGCCCGACGTTTAGGCGTCGCCCAGCGCCGGGCCGACGGCCTGAACGACTCTCCCCAACGAGCCACCCCGCTATAGACTGAAGGGATGCGAATCACCAGCCTGTATCCGGCCGCGACCGAGATCGCTTTCGCCATCGGGGCAGGCGATGAGGTGGTTGGCGTCTCGCACGCCTGCGACTTCCCGCCCGAGGCCGCCGAGCGCAAGAAGGTCACGCGGGCGCGCTTCGACCCCAGCGAGATGTCGAGCGCCGAGATCTACCGGGAGAAGGTCGAGACCGCCCGCAGATTCGGAAGCATCTACCGTCTCGACGAGACCGCCATGTGGGGCATGCGTGCCAACGTCGTGCTCACACAGGGGCCGGGCGACTTTTCGCTGGTGTCGCTCGCGGGCGTCCGCGCCATCGCCGA
>CAYGAJ010000222.1:0-4343 GCA_964347815.1 uncultured Gemmatimonadota bacterium
ATCGAGCGCATCAGCCGTTCGTCGGGGTCCTCGTACTCGCCCGTGTACTTGTTCTTGACCTTCTCTTTCTGCGTGTACGCCTTGATGTTGTCGATGTAGTTGGCGCACAGCCGCGAGATCGCTTCCTGGTCGGCGCTGATGGCCCGCTGGACCTCGTTCTTGACGATGTCCTCGAACTCCTCGCGCACGGCACTGAGCAACTCGCGATAGAACTCTCGCTGTTCGTCGCTGGTGATGAGCGAGTGGTGCTTGAGACCGGACTCGAGCTCCTTCAGAACCATGAACGGATTGACGCAGCCCTCCTCGATGTCGTCCACCAGGGTGTTGGAGATCTTGTCCTGCACGTAGCGGGGCGAGATGCCGAGCATGCCCTCGCGCTCTACCTCTTTCCGCAGCTCCTTCACGTTGTCTTCGGTGAACCCGGGAAGCGTCTTGCCGTTATAGAGCTTGAGCTTCTGCAGCCGGGTGAGGTTGACCTTCTTGGGCTCTTCCAGCCGGGTGAGCACGCTCCACATCGCCGCCATCTCTATGGTATGGGGCGCGATGTGCTTGCCCCTCACGCGCTCCTTGTTGAAGTCGCGCTCATAGACCTTGATCTCGTCGTCCAGCTTGGTCACGTAGGGGATGTCGATCTTCACCGTGCGATCGCGCAGCGCCTCCATGAATTCGTTGTTCTGCAGCCTCCGGTACTCCGGCTCGTTCGTGTGCGCGATGATTGCCTCATCGATGTCCGTCTGCGCGAACTTCTTCGGCTTGATCTTGTGCTCCTGCGAGGCGCCCAGCAGATCGTAGAGGAACGCCACGTCCAGCTTCAGCACCTCGATGAACTCGATCAGCCCGCGGTTCGCGATGTTGAACTCGCCGTCGAAGTTGAAGGCACGCGGGTCCGAGTCCGAACCGTAGATGGCGATCTTGCGATAATTGATGTCGCCGGTCAGCTCGGTGGAGTCCTGGTTCTTCTCGTCCTTCGGCTGGAAGGTCCCGATCCCGATCCGGTCCTGCTCGCTGAGCAGCAGCCGCTTCACGTGCACGTGCTCGATCACCTTCGTCCAGTCGCCGTCGTAGCGGTCCATGTACTGGTTGAACATGAACCGGCAGGCCGGGCACAGATCGCCCTCGACGAAGATGCGCCGGTCGTCGGCGACCTTTTCATTAACGTGGTTCACGAAAATCTGCCGGAACTTCAGCGGCATCAGATGCAGCGGCTCCTCGTGCATCGGACAGGGCATCCCCTCCGCCTGCGCCCGCGTCGCCGCCTCCGGGGTGGCCAGCTCCTCCGGCAGCCGCGGCGCCGCCGCACCCTCACCGATCCAGTTGAAGGTATAGAGGGCGCCCTCCGGGGTGCGCGAGTAGTGCTCCAACCCTTTCTTCAGCAGGCGCACGATGGTGGACTTGGCGCTGCCCACCGGCCCGTGCAGCAGTAGCACGCGGCGCTCTGGCCCGTAGCTCATCGCCGCCGCCTTGATGGTCTGCACCAGCTTCATCATCGGCACGTCGAGTCCGAAGACCGCGTCCTTGCCGTCCTCGAAGGGGTCCGAGAAGAACCGGAAATGGGTGATCTTCTTCTTGTACTCCGTGTACTCCTCGGTCCCGTAGGAGCCGATCATGTCGTACAGCCGCTGGAATGCGTTCCGGGCGACCAGCGGATTCTCGCGAACGATGGCCAGGTAGTCCGTAAACGAGCCCTCCCAATGGAGATCCTGGTAGCTCTGAGCGTCCTGCTGCTCGCGGATCAAGCCGATAATGTCGAGTTCCTGCGCGGCCATGCTTCGATCAACTCCCTTTCGGTGTTGCTGCCTACAAACTGGTCCGCCCTTTCACCGCGGAATCCTGTAACCTTTATCGCGTAACGATTCGCGTCAGCCGGCCCGAGGCCGTCCACGTCTCCCCTACCCAATCCCTCCGAGCCTGTTCCCGCTATCGAATCGCCTCAGTTGACCTGAGAGTCGTCGATCACCTGGCGCAGCAGGCGGTCGATCGGTGTGGGGGCGACCGGAAAGAAGTAGCGATCTGACACCCGGTTCAAAGCCCGGCGCACGGCGCGAAACCCGCTGGCCACATCGCGATAAATACCGGTCAGATCGTAGCGGCCGGCAAGCTCGCACTCGCTGGCCATGAGATAACCCGTCGAGCCCAGCCCTTCGTAATAGTCCAGCCCCGGCGCGCCACGCCGGTGCACCCGGGCGATCACGTAGTCCGGAAACAGGCCGGACAGCCAGAGCGAGTAGTTGCCCAGATGCGCGCTAAGCAGGAACTGCCGCCGCTCCGAGCTTTCGCCTTCCAGGTCGGCCACCACATCGACAAGAAAGCGGTACGTCTTGTCGTCGTAGCGCGCGATCCGATGCGCCCGCCCGCTCTCGGTGAACTCGACCAGCAGCGCCGCCACGTAGTCCGCGATCTTGACGTCGTCCAGCCCGCTCTCCAACAGCGTGTGGCGGACCATGATGTAGAAGGCGAGGCTCGGAGAAAGCCCGCTGACGCCCTTCGTCTCCATCAGCGCCGCCAGCACTTCGGGCCGATCGAGCACCGAATCCAGCCCTTCGTCGGCCAGCCGCCCCTCCCAGCGCCGCCGACCGTGCCGGGTCCGCCGCTCGAGCAAACCGAGCAGCTGTTCGATGTCGCGCGGCCCAAACGAGGCACGCACATTGGGCAGAATCACCGCGCTGACCTCCGAAAAGCGTGGCCTAGCGTACTTGCTTGCTCACTTCCACCACCCGCAATTCCGTACCCTACAACACGCATTCAGGTCCGGAGCGTTCCAGTACGGGCTTGCTCTCTCTCGACCACGTGGCTGTCGGCTAGAAGTGTTGTCGTTTCACGTGTGAACCCACCCCCGAGACATCATCCGCCACCGTGACGACCGAATTCTTTAATGCGGTTAATTCAGTATGTGGAAAGTCGGCTTGGCAGGACATCGCGCGCGTCACGAGCATACGCCGCATCAGTATGACGGCAAAATCGCTCAGCGTCAAGTTCCGCTTCGCGCGCCAGATCGCCGTCTCACAGGCGCCGCAGCCGGTCGGCGGCCTCTTCGAGTGTCGCCAGCGTCTTACAGAAAGCGAAGCGCACAAGTTTTTCTCCGCGCCGCGGATCGCTGAAGAAGCTCGATCCGGGAACGGTAGCGACTCGCGCCTCACGAGTGAGCCAGACGGCGAACTCGTCGTCGGGCAAAGCGCTCAAACCCGAGAAATCGGCGAGCAGGTAGTAGGATCCCGCCGGACATCGACAGCGGAAACCGGCGGCGCTCACGCCGTCGAACAGCACATCGCGCCGCTGGCGATAGTCGCGAGCCAGCGCTTCGTAATAACTCGAGTCGAGCTGCTCCAGCCCGACCGCGCAGGCTTCCTGCAGCGGCGCCGGCGCACCGACGGTTAGAAAGTCGTGAGTCTTCCGAATCGCGCCGGTGAGGTCGGGCGGCGCGACGATCGTTCCCACGCGCCAGCCGGTGATGCTGAACGTCTTCGACAGCCCGCTCACGGTGACGGTGCGGTCGCGCATGCCATCGATGTTGGCGAGGGGCAGGTGCTCGCGCTCGTAGATGATGTGCTCGTAGATCTCATCGGTGAAGGCGATGGCGTCGTAGTGCAGGCAAAGCTCGGCGATCGTCTCCAGCTCGTCGCGCCCGAACACGTGGCCGGTCGGGTTGTTGGGCGTGTTGAGGATGATCCCTCGCGTACCCGATTTGAAAGCGCGCTTCAGCGCATCGAGATCGAGGCCGCCGTCCTGCTGAACCGGCACGAACACCGGCTGGGCGCCGCAGAGGATGGCGTCCGGCCCGTAGTTCTCGTAGAACGGCTCGAGGATGATCACCTCGTCGCCCGGATCCACCAGCGCCAGCATCGCCGCCGCCATCGCCTCGGTGGCGCCGCAGGTGACCGTGATCTCTCGGTCGCCGTCCACCTCCATGCCGTAGAAGCGCCGGTACTTCTCGACCAGCGCCCGCCTCAAACGCGGCGCGCCCCAAGTGATCGCGTACTGGTTGATGTCGGCGCGTATCGCCGCGCACGCCGCCTCCTTCAGGACTTCGGGCGCCGGAAAGTCGGGGAACCCCTGCGCCAGGTTGATCGCGTCGTGCTCGCGGGCCACCCGGGTCATCTCCCGGATCACCGACTCGGTGAACGAGTGCGTGCGTTGGGCTGTGCGGGCTCGCGAATTCATCTCCTGTCCGTCCCGGTTGGGCTTTCGATCGGCGCCTGATCCGTGCAAGAGAGCCTCTCCGCGGAGACCGGGCAAGGAGCGACCGTTCGCGGTTGGTGCCCGATGTCGGCGATCGGGAGGGTGGGCGCCGGACCGCGCTCGCCTCAAGATCCGCGCTCCTGCCTCGCCGGGGCCGGGCCGGGAGG
>CAYGAJ010000223.1:0-4326 GCA_964347815.1 uncultured Gemmatimonadota bacterium
CCACACGGCGCGCGCCTGGGATCGGATCCTGGGTCAGATGCAGGGGATCATGGCGTTGAGTGATATCCAGCCGCTCAGCACCACCGAGCTGGATAGCATCGGCGCCTACCTCAGGGCACGGGCCATCCAGTAGTCAGTGCCGCAACGTGGTGCGGGCGCTTCGCTCCCGGGCCGGTCGTCACGTGGACACGCCGGCTCGACCGGAGCGCCGCACCCTCAGCCTTCCAGCCTGACCCTGCGCAGCAAGGCCAGACCTCCCGCCAACGCCCCACCGAAAAGCGCACCCAACACGAACCACTCGGCCCCCGACCAATCGCGCTCGATGTTCAACGGCTCGGCGCTGGGCCCGGTGTGCGTTTGCGCCGCTCCGCTGCCGGCGGGCTCATCGGAAGGGCGGATCGGCGCGGCCTCCAGCTCCAGCTCGACCACCGCCGCCTCGTCACCGTCCGGGGCCACGGCCACCAGACGGTAGCTGCCGGGACCGGCGGCGGCCGGCAGCTCGAGCTGTATCTCGAAGCTGCCCGCCGTGTCGCTGGTCACCCGTCCCAACTCGAACGAGCGCAATGCGCCCCTCAGCACCAGCTGATAAGCGGTGCCACGACTGAAGTCGGCGCCCGTCACCGCCAGCGTGCTGCCGACCGTGGCCTTGGGAGAGGCGAGGGTGAGCACCCCTTCCTCGTGCGCTCGAGCCACGCCGGGCGTCAGGTGCACGGCGAGCAGCGTGGCCAACGTCGATACGATGATACTGCGAACGCGCGTCATCCTGCCCTCATGATTGGCACCTACATGCCGAGGTGCTGCTGCGGGGGACTGAGCGCCGCCCACAACCCGAGGCCGACCAGAACGACCAGCAGCACGGCTCCCGCCCACCTCACCGCGAGCCCGCCCACGCCACGCTCGCCGCGGTCGGCCAGGGGTACGAGCGCCAGGAAGCCGAAGACGGCGACCGGAGCCCAGATCAGCGCCCACATCCCGAACAGGCTCTCCAGGGCGTAGATCCAGAGGACCGGCCAGTACGGCTTCGTGATCTCGTAACCGGGCACCCCCCGGTGCCCCAGCCCCGTCGGTGCGAGGGCCGCCAGTGCCACCACGATCGCGACCAGGATCAGGGATAGGCCGGCGATCTTCAGAAGGTGGTCGCTGAACCATCCGCTCTGCGGTCCCGTGGCGCTGATGCCCAGGGTGCGAATGAGCCAGAAGTGCAACCCCACCAGCGCCACGACTGCCAGCGGCAACAGGCTGGTGTGAAGCGAGAACAGCCGCGCCGCGACCGGCGTGCTCAGCGTGAAGTCGGCGGCGAACGGCTTGCCGAACACGCCCACCAATTCGCTCCCGGCCAGGAAGTGAGCGAGGGCCTCGAACCCCTCCTGGTCGTAGCGCAGGATCGTCCCGGTGATCACCAGAAGGAAGACCATGGCGGCCAGGCCCAGTCCCGCGTACCAGGTGATCTCCCGAGGCGCTCGGTAGGCGCGGCGGTAGAAGACCCAGACGATGTGGCCGACGATCGAGACGACCATCGCCGTGGCAGCCCAGTAGTGCAGGCTGCGAGCGATGTCACCCGCCGGGGCCCGAGTGATGATGTAGAGCACGCTGTCGTAGGCGCCGGCGGGGCTGGGGTTGTAGAACTGAGCCAGCCAGAGGCCGCTGAGGGCCAGGACGATGAAGCTCGTGAAGGTGAGGGCGCCCAGGCTGTAGCGCACGGTGGTCGAGGCGTCCGGGATCGGATACCGGAGAGCGTCGAGGCCCAGGCGACGAGCCCAGAACGAGGCCGCGGGCGTCGCCTCCCCAGCGGCGCGGTCGGTGGCCGACGGCGTGTCCGGAGGGTGGTCCATAAGGAGCGCAAGATGCGGACGGGGGCGAATGCGATCAAGACGGGGGAGAGATCGGGAGCTGTTGGAGGGCGGGGTTGACGGGAGGGGGGGTGGCAATATACTATACCCGGGTATAGCATAGGAGACCCCATGACACCCACGACCCGAACCGCCCACGACCGCCCCCACGCCATGGGGATCGCACCCCATACCAAGAGCGATCTCCTCAAGCGCCTCGCCCGCGTCCGCGGACAGGTCGAGGGGATCCAGCGCATGGTCGAGGACGAGCGCTACTGCCCCGACATCCTCCAGCAGTTCGCCGCCGTCCATTCGGCGTTGCGGGCGGCCGAGAAGCGTTTGCTCAGCAACCATCTGGAGCGCTGCGCGACCCACGCCTTTCAGCAGGGCGGCCAGCCGGCAGAGCAGGTGCGCGATGAGATCGTCGATCTGCTCTACCGCTACCTGCGGTGAAGCGATGGGCGGCGCGTACGCGGAACGGATTGGCGTGGCTAACGGTGTGGCCCGGTTGGCTGTCATTAAGGGCAGGAAGATGACGATGGCACACCGTTCAGGGGGTAAATCATGAATAGGCGACTTGCAACGATCACCTTGGCGCTGGCGCTGACCCTGGCGTTGAGCGACACCGGGTGGGCCCAGGCTCGCGTTCGGGCCGCGCAGCAGGACACGACACAGGCCGGCCAGGTCGGCCCGCGGCGCGGGATGCGCGGGGGCTGGATGCGGGGCGGCCGGGGGTTCGGCCGGGCGCCGGGTTTCGCGGCCATGCACGTCGGCCCGCACCGGCTCCTGGGGCTGCGCGAAGAGCTGGGGCTGTCCGAGGACCAGGTGAGCCGGCTGGAGAAGATCCACGAGGGCCACCAGTCGCTGATGCAGACGCAGATGCAGCAGTTGAGGGCGCTTCAGGACTCGCTGCGCGAGGCGCGTGTCCGCAACGACTACGCCGCGCTGGAGAAGGGCATCGACGATAGGGCCAAGCTGGAGGTCGGCATCGCCAAGGGTCGGCTCAACGTCGAGCGCCAGTCGCTCGAGGTCCTGAACGACGAGCAGCGACGGAAGTTCGAGACTTGGCAGGAAGGCGTTCGCGTATTCCGTCGTCAGTGGCTGGAGCGACGCCATGAGATGCGGGGCCAGGGGATGAGAGGCCGGGGGATGCGCCGTCAGAGCCGGCAGCCGCCCCCGAACCCGCCGTTCTAGACCTCTCTCAAGCCGGACGCCTCCGAGCTGTGATCTGGCTCGGAGGTTCCGGTTCCCCAACGGTCCGGGCGTGGGGCTCCGCAATGTGCGGGGCTTTGCGCCCGGCGGTTTTGTGTAAGACACCCAGTTCGAAGAAGGAAAGCGAAGGCGGAAGTGGATCGCAGAGAAGAGCGGCCTACGGCCACTAAGCAACTGAAGACCGAGGCGACGACCCAGACCCTGGAGATCGAGGGGATGCACTGCGCCTCGTGCGTCCAGCACGTGGAGAAGGCGCTGGGTTCGGTGTCGGGCGTGGAGAGCGCCTCGGTGAACTTGGCGACAGAACGGGCGACGGTGACCTACGATCAGAGCCGTGCCAGCCTCGACCAGCTGCGCCGGGCGGTGGAGGGGGCCGGTTACAAGGTTCGCGAGCGGCCACAGAAGCTCGTCCTCGGCATCGAGGGGATGCACTGCGCATCGTGCGCACAAGCGGTCGAGCGCGCGCTCGGCCGGGTCGAAGGCGTCAGTTCGGCGAGCGTGAACCTGGCGACCGAGAAGGCCACGATCGAGCACGTCTCGGATCGGGCCTCGCTGGCTGAACTCCGGCAAGCCGTGGAAGCCGCCGGTTACGCGGTGCGTGACGTGGAACGCCCCGGCGCGGAGCGGCGCCTGGCGCGCGAGCGCGAGCGCCTGGCCGAGGATCAGCGGAAGGTCGACGCGGCGAAGCGGCGAATGACCTGGGCCTGGGCGTTCACGGCGCCGATCATCGCCTGGATGATCCCGGAGATGCTCTTCGGCGTGATGTGGCCGTCGCACCTGGTCTTCAACGCCGGGATGATCGTGTTGGCCGCGCCTGTGCTTTTCCTCTGGGGCCGCCCGACGCTGGCCGGCGGCTTCCGCAGCCTGCTGAACCGCACACCCACGATGGACACGCTCATCGCCATCGGCTCGACCGTGGCGTTCGCCACCGGCTTCGTGACGGTGGCCCACGACCTCGGTCTCGCGCCGCGGCTGCTCAACTACGCGGGCGTCGGCGCGATGATCATGGCCATCCACCTGACCGGCCGCTACGTCGAGACCAAGGCGCGGGGCCGCACCTCCGCCGCGATCCAGAAGCTCCTCTCGCTGGAGGCGAAGACGGCGCGGGTCGAGCGCGATGGCCAGGAGGTCGAGGTCCCCATCGATGAGATCGCGGTGGGCGACGTGCTCATCGTCCGTCCCGGGGAAAAGATCCCCACCGACGGTGTGGTGATCGGCGGTCGCAGCGCCGTGGACGAGTCGCTCGCCACCGGCGAGTCGATGCCGGTGGAGAAGGGCGAGGGCG
>CAYGAJ010000224.1:0-4318 GCA_964347815.1 uncultured Gemmatimonadota bacterium
TCTACGTGGCCACGGTGATCGTGCTCGGAACGGTGTTCGGCTGGGTGGCCGGGCTTGTGGTTTTCTGACGAAGCAACTGGAGGTCATTGGCATGAAGATCGAGGTGATGGGACCCGGTTGTCCCAAATGCGACGCGACCGAAAAGAACGTCCGTGCGGCGTTGGTGGAACTGGGTCTGGATGCCGAAGTGCAGCACATGTACGACGTCCGGGAGTATGCCAAGCGCGGCGTCACGATCACACCGGCGCTGGCCGTGGACGGTGAGGTGAAGGTGGCCGGACACGTGCCCACTGTGAAAGAGCTCAAGGGGCTCCTAGGTTCGCTGGAACCTTCCCCCTGACTCGGCCGGCCGGCGTCAAGGCGGGAAAGCACAAAGGCCACCAGGGTCTCGGGGGGCGCCAGGCGTAAGGCCGTGTCGGCCCGATAGGACTTCCGGCATTCCTTGCGGTTACCGGGCTGGGCTGGGTATCCTCACCGTGTCATGTCGAGCCGGGCACTCCCCCGCAGTCTGGTGAAGGAGCTCGGCGGGGTCGTGGGTCGCAGCGCGGTTCTCACGGCGCCCGGCGAGCTACTCCCCTTCGAGTCCGACGGCCTCACCGCCTATCGGGCGACGCCCGCCGCTGTCGTCTTCGTTCACGACACCGATCAACTGCGACGTGTCATTGCGGCGCTGCACGCGGCGCGCGCCCCGTTCGTGCCCCGTGGGGCCGGCACCGGACTTTCCGGCGGCGCTCTGGGAGAGGGGCGGGTGGTGATCGAGCTCTCGCGCATGAACCGCATCCTCTGGATCGATGCCGAGAACCGGCGTGCCCGGGTTCAGCCGGGGGTGGTCAACAGCCGGCTGGGGGAGGCGGCCGGCGAACACGGCCTGATGTACGCCCCCGATCCGTCCAGCCAGACCGCCTGCACGCTGGGCGGCAACGTGGCCGAGAACTCGGGCGGTCCCCACTGTCTCAAGTACGGGGTGACCAGCAACCACGTTCTGGCCTTGCTTGTGGTCACGCCGGAGGGAGAGGTCGTGGAGTTGAGTGGGCCCGGCTCGGACTACGATCTGGTGGGGGTGTTCGTGGGTTCGGAGGGGACGCTGGGCGTCTGCGCCGAGATCGAGGTTCGCCTCGTGCCCCAACCCGCGGCCGTGGAGACGCTGCTCGCCCACTTCGACGCCATCGACCCGGCGGGCCAGGCCGTCTCCGCGATCATCGCGGCGGGCATCCTCCCCGCGGCCCTGGAGATGATCGATCGCGAGACGTTGAAGGCGGTGGAGGCCTCGGTCTTCGCCGCAGGGTTTCCCACCGATGTCGCGGCCTCGCTGATCGTCGAGCTCGATGGACCGCGCGCCGGGCTGGCGGAGCAGGCGGCTGAGGTCGAGAGTCTGCTCAAAGCGAACGGGGCGCGCGCCGTGGCCCGCGCCGCTAGCGAAGCCGACCGGGTGAAGTTCTGGAAGGCGCGGAAGTCGGCGTTCGGAGCGATGGGCCGCCTCGGTTCTGACTTGCTGGTGCAGGATGCGACGGTGCCGAGGAGCCGGTTGCCGGAGATACTGAATCGAGTCTACGAGGTCGCTCGCAAGCACGATCTGGTGATCACCAACGTCTTCCATGCCGGCGACGGCAACCTCCACCCCAACATCCCCTTCGACCGTCGGGATCCGGGGATGAGCGAGCGGGTTGAGGCGGCGAGCCGTGAGATCATGGAGGCCTGCGTGGCTGTGGGAGGCACGATCACCGGCGAGCACGGCGTGGGTATCGACAAGCGTCGATACATGCCGCTCATCTTTTCGCCGGACGATCTCGAAGCGATGCGCTGGGTCAAGGAGGTGTTCGATCCGACGGGGCTCTGCAACCCGGGCAAGGTGTTACCCGATGGGCCGGATGGCGCCGCTTCCGAGGCGCGGGCGGCTTCAGCCCACCCCTCCAAGGACCGCCGCGAGATGGCCGAGATCATCGAAAGCGACTTCGGCTCCGATTGTCTGGTCGATGACCCGGAGTCCTTTGTAATCGATGAGCAGATGGCGCGCGTCGCGGCGGCTCCGGCAACGCTGCAGGAACTGTCCGAGTTGATGAAGCGGGCGGCGGCCGCGGGTTGGGCGGTGGTTCCGGCGGGCCAGGGAACCTGGCTCACGGCAGGCCGGCCGCTCCGACGCTTCGACCTCGTGGTCACGACCCGACGGCTCGACGGGGCCGTCGACCATCAGCCTGACGATCTTCTGGTCACCGTCGGGGCCGGGACGAGCCTGGACGATCTGAACGCCCGACTGGCCGAGGCGGGGCAGTGGTGGCCGCTCGATCCACTGGGCACAGGGAGCGTCGGCGCCGCCATCGCCAGCGGGGCGAGCGGCCCTCTGGCGGCGGCCTACGGGTCGCCCCGGGATCTGGTCCTGGGGCTCGCCGTGGTCCGCGCCGACGGGCGCATCGTCAAAGCCGGCGGCCGCGTGGTGAAGAACGTCGCCGGCTACGATCTGGTGAAGCTGTTCACCGGGAGCTGGGGTACCCTGGGGATCGTGGCGCAAGCGCACCTGCGATTGCACGCGCTTCCCCGGGCCGACACGACGCGAATACTGGTGGCCGAGCGGGTGAACGACCTGACGGTCGCGGCGGCGCGTTTGAGCCTAGGCGACCGCCTGGCTCCTGCAGCCTTGGAGATCCTCTCACCTGAGGCGGCCCTTGCGCTCGGGGTCGGCGATGGGTTGTGGGTGATGGCCGCCCGTTGGCTCGGCCACGAGAGTGCGGTGGAGGATGCCGTGCGGTCGGCGGAGGCGGGCCCGGTCGAGGTCCGATCGGCGACGGCAAGACTGTGGGCGGACGTGCGGGAGTTCGAGACGCGTGCCCATCCGGTCGTCGTCCTGAGGGCGGACTTTCCGATCCGGGCGACGGCCGAGGTCGCGCGCCTGGCGGTTTCCTTGGGGGGCGGCGCGACTCCGATGCTGATCGCGTCTCCCATGTTGGGCCGCATGTGGATCTTCGTTGCGGGGAGGTACTCGGCAGCGTCGGAGGAGCGTCGTTGGGCGCTGCGCGTGGAGGAGCTTCGCCGCGCCGTCGCGAAGGTCGGCGGAGGTCTCCGGGTGGAGCGCGCGCCATTGGCGCTGCGGCGCGCCGTGGACCCGTGGGGGCATCCCGGGCCGACTCTGCGGCTGCAACGAGGTCTCAAAGCGAAGTTCGATCCACTCGGGACGTTGAAACCGGGATTTCTCTTCCCTGAGCTCTGAACGGGGTTGAAAAGTGGGGAGGCGGCGGTGGTGAGATGGGTTATGGTTGCTCTGTTGGTCTGGGTGGGCGGTGCGGGGTGCTTCTTCTATCAGCCCGTTGATCCTTCATTGGTCTGGCATCCATTCCGGGCGACGGCGTATTGCGACCACGGATTTACCACCTCCGGCGTCTGGGTGCGTGAAGGGATCGTGGCGGGCGATCCGCGGGTTCTCCCCCTGGGCAGCGTCATCGACGTCAAAGTCGATGGCGAGGTGCTTGAGCGCTACGAGGTCATGGACACGGGCGGTAAGATCAAGGGCTATATTATCGACATCTGGATGCCCACCTGTGAGGAGGCGACCCGCTTCGGTCACCGCGAGGTGCAGGTTCGCGTGCGCCAGAGAGGCACGCTACGCGGCTGATGCGGAACAGCGACGAAGGAGAGAGCGTGAAGATCTACACGCGACAGGGGGACGGCGGTGAGACCTCGCTTTTCGGCGGGCAGCGGGTGCCCAAGGACGACGTGCGTGTGGCGGCCTACGGCAGCGTCGACGAACTGAACAGCGTGCTCGGGTTCGTCCTGGCCCGCATCCCCGGGGAGTTGGAGGGTTGGCGCGAACCGCTCGAAAGGATTCAGTCGGACTGTTTCACGATCGGGGCCCTGCTCGCCACGCCCCAGAGCGGTGCCGCGAAGCCCGCCCACATCCCCGAGCTGGCGGAGGGCCGAGTCGGAGAGATTGAGTCGTGGATCGACCGGCTGGACGAGGAGCTCGAGCCGCTCCGGGCCTTCGTGCTTCCCGGCGGTGCTGAGCCTGCGGCCGCCCTGCACCTGGCACGAAGCGTTTGCCGCCGGGCCGAGCGCCAGGTTGTGACGCTGAGCCACGGCGCCGAAGTGGATCCAGTCGTTCTCAAGTACCTCAATCGCATCTCAGACTTGCTGTTCACCCTGGCCCGCGCCGCCAATGCGCGTCTGGGCACTGCCGAGATCGAATGGCATCCGAACCAGAGGGGCTAATGGTTACGCGGGCGGCGTTCGAGATGATGAACCGCAACGGTGACCCGATCCGCGGGGATGTCTGGCGCGTCGAGGGCGCCAACGACGGCCCCGCGATCGTGATCTGCCACGGCTTCAAAGG
>CAYGAJ010000225.1:0-4314 GCA_964347815.1 uncultured Gemmatimonadota bacterium
AACGCCTGGGCCCCGCTCTCGGCCGACCTCGAGCGCGGGCTCGTCTTCGCGCCCACGGGCAGCGCCGCGCCCGACTTCTACGGCGGCCAGCGGCTAGGTGACAATCGGTTCGCGAACAGCGTCGTGGCGCTGCGGGCCGAGACGGGCGAGCTGGTCTGGCATTTCCAGGTGGTGCACCACGACCTCTGGGACTACGACATTGCGTCACAGCCGACGCTCACGACCGTGATCCGGGACGGCGTCGAGGTGCCGGCGGTCGTCCAGGCGACGAAGATGGGCCATATCTTCGTCCTGCACCGCGAGACCGGCGTGCCGCTCTTTCCGGTCGAGGAGCGTCCGGTTCCGGCGAGCGATGTGCCCGGCGAGGTCGCAGCGGCCACGCAGCCGTTCCCGGTGCTGCCGCCGCCGCTTCTGCCCGAATTCATGACGCCCGACTCCGCCTTCGGGCTCACACCGTTCGACCGGGGGAAGTGTCGGGAACGGATGGAGCGGTTCCGCTACGAGGGGATCTTCACGCCGCCGACCCTCGGCGGCAGCCTCGAGTATCCCAGCATGATCGGCGGCGCCAACTGGGGTGGGGTCGCGGTGAATCCGGAGCGGCGGCTGATGGTGGTGAACCTGAACCGCTTCGCCAGCTGGGTTCGGCTCATCCCGCGCGCCCAGTTCGACTCGGCGCGGCGCGCCCCCGACGCCGAGGGCCAGTTCAGCTCGCAGCGCGGCACGCCCTATGGGATGAACCGCGAAGGCGGGTTCGTCGGGCCGCTCGACGTGCCCTGCACGCCTCCGCCCTGGGGCAAGCTGGTGGCCGTCGACCTCAACAGCGGACAGGTGGTGTGGGATGTGACGTTGGGGACCATCCGTGACATCGCCCCGGTGCCGCTGCCGATCAGCTGGGGCACGCCCAACCTGGGCGGCCCGATCATCACCGCCGGCGGCCTGGTCTTCATCGGCGCGACGATGGACGATTATCTGCGCGCCTTCGATCTGGAGACCGGCGAGGAGTTGTGGAAGGGCAGGCTGCCGGCCGGCGGCCAGGCGACGCCGATGACGTACCGGCTGCGTCCCGACGGCAAGCAGTACGTGGTGATCGCGGCGGGCGGTCACGGCAATCTCGATACGAGGTTGGGCGACCACGTTGTCGCCTTCGCGCTGCCCGACTAGCGTTCGGGTCATATCGAGTTCTAGGCCGGATTGGCCGGCGGATCAGGAGCACACATTCAACTTCGCGATCCGTTGCCCGAGCCGATGAGCGCCGCGGCACCCTGCCAGACCGAGTCTTCCACGGTGTCGACGAACAGCTGCAGGTGCGGGAAGGGGATCTCGATGCCGGCCTCGTCCAGCGCCAGCTTGCAGGCCTCCAGCGTCGCGAAGAAGACGCGACGCTCGTCTGAGGCCTCGGCGATCCAGACGCGCACCTCGAGGTTGACGCTGGAGTTCCCGAGCTCGGTGACGACCACGGCCGGCGCCGGGTCATCCAGGACGCCCTCGATCGAACCGGCGGCCTTCAGCAGCACCTCGCGCGCCTGCGGGATGTTCTCCTTGTAAGCGATACCCACCGGGACGTTCACGCGTGTTTCGCCGTACATCGAGTGGTTGATCAGGGCTTCCTCGATCATCTTGCGGTTGGGAATCACGAAGTAGGTGTTCTCCATGGTGCGGATCCGCGTGGTTCGCATCGTGATGTTCCGCACCTTGCCGTAGCGGCCCTGGGTCGTGACGTAGTCACCGACCTGGAACGGCTTGTCCCAGAAGATCAGGAAGCCAGCGATCGAGTTGGCGATCGAGTCCTGGGCGGCGAAGCCGACGGCGATTCCGGCGACGCCGATCCCCGCCAACGCGGCGCCGACGTTGATCCCCAGCTGGCTGGCCGCCATCACGAGGCCGAGGCCGAGGATCACAAAGCGATAGACGTTGTCCACCAGCAGCTTGGTGAGCGTCTCGGCGATGTCGGCACGCCGCAAGAGCGCGCGTAGCGTGGGGCGCGTCAGCCGGACCAGCAGCCAGAAAAGCAGGAAGACGAGGAGCGCCGCGGCCAGCCGGGGGACGAAGCCCAGCAGCATGTCGGCGACTCGGTTGGGGTCGAAGAGAGACAGGAACTCCTGCATTCGGCACCTCCGTTACGATGTCGATGGTTGAGGTCGGGAGCGACTGGCGGCCAATGGTAGGCGCCGCGCCGCCGAAACACAAACTCGGCTTCAGCGCTCAGCGACCTGTGGGTCGGGGCGCGGACTGCAGGGACGCGGGCGCAGCCACGGGCAGCCGGCGGGCGGCGGAAAAGGCGTCTGCGGCCCAAAAGAGAGGGGGTATTCTCCACAATTGCTGCGCGTTCGCGATCAGTACAGGAGGGTGCAACATGGGCACGGCGCTGATCCGGAGCTGGACCACCCCGGCCTCGTGCCGGACGGCAACGAGGGCCTCAGCGGCCTCCCGACCGCGAATAACCGGCGTCTAGACGCCGCGTCGCTCTGTCCCGGCACCAGACAGGCCGCTAGCATAGTAGTGCGGTGAGGTGCGCCCAACCACCAGCGGCACGCACCGGAAAGACATCGCCGGTGAGTACCGATTGGCAGCTGACAGCGCTGGAGGAATGAGATGTTCAGCCACGTCGTGCTTCCGGTCGATGGTTCGAGCTTTTCGGAACAGGCCATACCGTATGCCGGCGCCATCGCTCGTCGCGCGGGCGCCCAACTCCATGTCGTTCTGGTTCACACGCCCCTGGCACGTCATGCGGCGGACATCGCGGTGACGCCGCTCTTCGGCGAGTGGGAGGATCGGTTTCGCGAGCGCGAGGCACGTTACCTCGAGGATCTGGTGGACAAGCTCCGTGCAGACGGCCTCGACGCCGTGGCCTCCAGGCCGGAGGGCGAAGTCGCCCCCCGGCTGATCGAGCGAGCGAAGAAGGAGGCCGACCTGCTGGTCATGGCGACGCACGGTCGCGGTGGCCTGGAACGGGCCTGGCTCGGCAGCGTCGCCGACGAGGTCGTGCACCATGTCCGGCTGCCCGTGCTGGTGGTGCCCGCCCGGGCCGATGAGGCCGCGCCCGCCGAAGCGGCGTTCCAGCACGTTCTCGTTGCCACCGACGGGTCGAAGGCGGCGGCCGCGGCGACCCGTCAGGCCGCCGAGATCGCCCGACTGTTCGACGCGCGTCTCACGCTGTTAAGGGTCGTGTCCGTGCCTGCGGGTCTCTCATCGCCTTACATCCCCCACGCCGCGCAGCTGGACCGGGAGGCGACGGAGGTTCGCCGGGAGGAGGCGGTGAAGTTCCTGGACGGCGTGGCGGCGGAGCTGGGCAAGACGGCGAACGGCTCCAAGATGAAGACCCGAGTCGAGCTGGCCTACCATCCGGCACGCGGCATCCTCGACGCGATCGGCGAGCTGCGGTGCGACCTCGTCGCCCTGGGCACACACCGGCGATCGCGGCTGGCTCGGGTCGTCCTGGGCAGCGTGGCCGACAAGATCGTCCGGGCGTCACCCGTGCCGGTCCTGGTCGGGCACGCCGAAGCCTGACGACAGGCGTTGGACCAAGCACCCGGCTCGGCGCTCGATACCATGAACCGCCGCCTCGACCCGGCGCGTCCGGAGCGATCGGATGACGGATTTCCACGGTAAGAACGTACTGATCACCGGAGCCGCCAGCGGGATCGGACGGCTGTTGGCGGAGACGATCGGCGCCGCCGGTGGCCGCCTCGTCCTCTGGGACATCGATGAAGCGGGTCTCGCTGCGGTAAAGAACGCGGTCGCGACGACGGGTGGCCACGCCGCCGTCTACCGCTGCGACGTCGCGAACCGCGAGGACGTCTACGCCGTGGCCCGGCGCGTGCTCGACACTCACGGCCCCGTGGACATCCTGATCAACAACGCCGGTGTGGTGACGGGAAAGGCGCTGCTCGAGGCTTCCGACGGCGCGATCGAACGCACCTTTGCCATCAACACGCTGGCCCACTTCTGGACCGTCCGCGCCTTCCTGCCGGCGATGCTCGAGCGCGACAGCGGCCACATCGTCACCATCGCCTCGGCCGCTGGACTGGTGGGCGCGCCGCGACTCACCGACTACTGCGCCAGCAAGTTCGCGGCGGTGGGCTTCGATGAGTCGCTGCGCCTCGAGCTCGCGCGGCAAGGGCTCGCCATCAAGACGACCGTCGTCTGCCCGTTTTACGTGCGGACCGGGATGTTCGAGGGGGCGAAGACGCGGTTCCGCTGGCTGCTGCCGATCCTCGAGCCCGAGTACGTCGCCCGAAAGATCGTCCAGGCGATCAAGCGGAACCGCCGCCTTCTCATCCTGCCGCGCTTCGCCTACGTGGCGCCGCCGTTGCG
>CAYGAJ010000226.1:0-4314 GCA_964347815.1 uncultured Gemmatimonadota bacterium
AGTTGCGGATGAGCCGTCGGCGCTGCAGGGCGGCCAGCTCGATCACGGCGCGCGAAGCGATGAGCTGGTAATCGATGATGTCCCGCATCCGCCACCAACCGCCCGGCCACGGGTGTGGGTAATTCACCCCGGCGTTTGGCTGACGATCGGCTTGACCGGGTTCCTGAAAGATGGGCGAAGCGAGATTGGCGCTGGCCGCTTCGGAGAGGATCCCGATCATGTTGTGGCGCGCTGGCACGGTACGCATGCCGCCGTGCCACCAGAGGTCGAACTGCTGGCCGTTGACCACGCCCGACTTGCCGGCGGCCTCGAGGTCCGTCGAGATCTGCAGCCCGAAGAGCGAGATCGAGCGAACCAGGAGCGGATCGATGTTCGGGTTCGCCGGATCATCGAAAGGCGGAACGAAGAAGCGGGCGCCACGATTGCCCATCTGATGGACATCGTAGACGACTTCAGGAAACCAGCGGCGATACAACAGGTCGGTCACCATCCGGCTTTCGACCTGAGTGAGCATGAAGAAGTCACGGTTGTTGTCGTGGCCGATGTAGTGATGGTAGAGCCACGGCATGCGGCTGCCTTCATAGGGCGTTCCCACCGTGCGCCGGTACCAGTCTACCACCCGTTGCTGGCCGTCGGGGTTGACCGACGGTATCAGGATCACGACGACATCGCGCAGAACCTGAGCCAACTCGGCATCGGCGGCCAGCCAATACGCCAGCTCCATCACACCCTGGCTGGACGCGATCTCGGTCGAGTGAATGTTGTGCGATATCACGACCACGGCGGGCTGCCGCTCCAGCAGCCCCTCCAGCTCTCCTTCGGCCAGCCTCCTCGGGTCGGCGAGCTTCGCCTGCTCGCGACGGATCTCCTCCAGCCGCTCCATGTTCTCGGGCGCGGTCAGCGTGAGCGCGACGAAGGGGCGGCCCCGGGTCGTCACGCCGAGGGTGTCGACGCGCACGAGCGGAGAAGCGAGGGCGAGGCGGTTGAAGTAGCCGGTGATGGTGTCCCAACCGGCAAGTCGAAAGTCGGCCCCCACGGGGTGGCCCAGGTAGACCGAGGGGGCCGGCGGCGCATCCGTCGCGGCCGGACGCCCGGTCGCTTGGGACGAATCTTGGCCGACCAGCGGCAGGGGCTGGCCAACCAGGGGCAAAAGCGCGGCGGCGAGGATCAGGCGACGATAACCTATCATGAAGTTGCTCGCTCTTCGGCGCGAAGCCGATGTCGCAGAAGTTGAAATGTCAGGAGCGAAGGGAAAGCTGCGGCGCGGCGGGCATCGGAGCAAGTCAGCTCACGCGCAGGCCGACCGTTCAGCCCCGCCAGCGTCGGCGCACCGCGAGCTGGAGATCACTCGGGTTTTCGATCTCCTCCAGCCGGTACACGGGAACGTTCCGTGCCCCGAGCGTGACGGGGATCAACCGCTCGCCGCCGAAACGTGCCACGCGAAACTCGACGGTCGCGCCGGGGCCGTAGCGTCGAAGCGCGGTCACGAAGGAATCGTAGTCCGTCACCTCGGTCCCGCCGATCGCGAGGACCTCGTCGCCGTAGTTGAGGCCGTCGCGCCAGGCGGGTGCGCCCAGCACCGTTCCCACGATTCGGACGCGGCCGTTCACCTCGCGGGTTCGCACACCCAGGTAGCCGACCCGGTCGCGCCGCTCCGTCGCTTCCGTGTCGACCGCCAGGCGATATCCGGCCCGGGCGAAGAAGTCCTCGAACGGGATGTCCTCGGTGCCGAAGACGTAGTGGTCGAAGAACTCTCCGAGCGAGCCGCCCACGACCTCCTCGGCGACGGCGCGGATGCCTTCGGAGTCGAACGCGGCGCCCTCGTCCCGGGTGCGTCGCCACATCAGGCGCAGGACGTCGTCGAGTCCCTTCGCGCCAGCGGTCCGGTGGGCGATCTCCAGCTCCAGCAGGTGGGCGATCAGGCTACCTTTGAAGTAGTAGTCGGTCCGGTAGTTCTCGGTGCTCTCGTCGCCGCGATACAGGTGGATCCAGGCGTTGAAGCTGGCGTCGGCGGCGCTTTGGTTGCGATAGCCGGGGGTTGAACGGTAGCCGGTGACAAGGCCGACGGGATCGGCGCGGGACTCCGTGAGTCCGGCCCGGTAAAGAATCCGGTCGCCGTAGTACGACGTGAACCCTTCGTAAAACCAGAGCGCGTCGGTGTAGTTCTCCTGCTCATAGTCGTAGGGCCGGAAGGCGGGTGGTTGAATGCGCTTGACGTTCCAGGCATGAAAGAACTCGTGCGCTGTCACCCCCAGCACCGCGCGGCGGCCGCGTTCGCTCTGAAAGTCGAGGCTGCCCAGACCTATGGTGGTGCCGTTGGCGTGCTCGATGCCGCCACCGCCGGTGAGCGTCGTGAAGATGAACGCATAACGCTCATAGGGCAGACCGCCGAACAGCCGCGAGCAGACGCGGATGATTTTGCTGAAGTCTTCGGCCAGCACCGCGAGGTCGGCGTTGTTCGGGCCGAGTATGGCGATCAGATGCGGAACGCCCTCGACCTCGAAGTCGATGGAATCGAAGGTGCCGATCAGCATCGGCGTGTCGATCAGCTCGTGATACGATCGAGCGCGAATTACATGCGGATCGGTGTTCGACGCCGCGATTCCTCCGGCCAGCCGCCAGCTGTCGGGCAACGAGAAGCGGACCGAGGTGAGGCGATCGGCGTGGCCGACGACGTACATGAACAGGCTCGGTCCGATGATATGACCGCCCTCGGCGTAGACGAACGACCAGCGGATGCCCGGCTCGCGGGCGTAGACCTCATACTCGATCGTCACCGTCCCGGCCTCTGGGGTGAGGATCCGCCAAGTGTTCTTGTCGAGCTTTCGCCAGGAGAGCGTTTGCCCGGATGCGCCGCGGGCGGCGAAAGTAACGACGTGGCGCTCGTACTCGCGCACCAGATATGAGCCCGGGGTCCACACCGGCATCGACACATCCAGGTGCGCCTCGTTCAGGTCGGCGACATCCATGCGAACGGCGAAGAGGTGGGTGTGCGGCTGGGCCACGGTCACGGTGTAGCTGACAGAAGGCTCGAGCGGTGGCGTATTCGCCGCGCTCAGCGGCGCCGTCAAAAGGCCGACCTGAAAGACGATCCCAATGGGAAGGGTTCTGAAGTTTTTCACTTACTCATCGATCGGTCTGAAGGGTAGACGGAGTCGCGGCGGCTGAGTGCGCGCCCCAGCGGCCGGGCCGAGGGCCGGCCGCAAAATAAAGCGGGGGCGCGCCATTAGCGCCCCCGCATGCCAATCAGCTCGAAGGGCTGTGGTGATTCTAGGCGGCTGCGAAACTGGCCAGCGCCGAACCCTTGTCGCCCTCACGCAGCTCTTTGAGGGCACGGTCACGGAGCTGCCGCACGCGCTCGCGGGTGATACCGAGCTGCTGCCCGATCTCTTCCAGCGTGTGCTCGCGGCCGTCACCCAACCCGTAATACAGACGAAGCACCAGCGCGTCACGCTCGCGCAGCGTGCCGAGCGCTTCGTCGATCTCCTCGCGCAGCAGACGGTCCTCGACCTCGCTGACGGCGGTCGTCGCCTCTTCCGAAACGAAGCGCTCGACGAGGCTCGAATCGTCGCTGTCGCCGATCGGCGCGTCCAAACGGACCTCGCCGGCGTTCAACGCCTCGAGCATCTCCACCGTCTGCGGGTTCATGTCGAGCTGCCGGGCGATCTCTTCGCTCGTCGGCTCGCGATCGAGCGTCACCTTGAGGCTCTGCCGCGCCTTCAAGATCTTCGATAGCTCCGCCGCACGGTTGAGCGGCACGCGAACCGAGCGGCCGTGGTGCGCCAGCGCCGATAGGATGGCCTGACGGATCCACCACACGGCGTAGCTGATGAACTTCACGCCCTGGTCCGGATCGAACTTTATGGCCGCCGTCACCAGCCCGAGGTTGCCCTGCTGGATCAGATCGCTCAACGGAAGACCGCGCCCCTGATACTTCTTGGCCACCGAAATGACGAATCGCAGGTTGGCCTTGCACAGGGCCTGGATCGCCTCGGTGTCTCCCTTTTGAGCCCGTCGCGCCAGCCGAATCTCCTCCTCGGGGGTGATCAACTCGTGCTGGCTGACATCCTGCAGGTACTGGTCGAGGGCAGAATCGTCCCCGGCCACCCGGCTCTTCAGAGCCTGACTGGCGAGACGCTTCGCCTTCGCAGTATCCCGATCCATGATCATCGTCCCAGATCCAACCTCGCGGCGCGAACCTCGTTTCCCGGTCTCCAGACTACTCATCAGGCCCCCCGTCCGCGTTCCGAGAGCCTCCACCCACCGTGGGCCCGGCGGTTAAGACACCTGCTCGGCCTAAAAGTTTCATTGACC
>CAYGAJ010000227.1:0-4276 GCA_964347815.1 uncultured Gemmatimonadota bacterium
AACCGGCTTCCATCGGCGCGGATCACCGTCACCCCCTGAAGCGCGTAGGCGGCCGGCTCGGGCGCCTCGCTGAACTGCGCGGCGAGCCCGGCCGGCCAGGCGAGGGCGGCGAGGAGGCCGATTTGCAGCACGAACAAGTGACGCGAATCCATCATCGGGCTCTGTTCCTCTGCTTTCCGCCTGGGTGTCAGGCAATGGTCATCTGTGGCTGAGCGAAACCCCGAACTTTGGCCGACCCGCGTGCCTCGTCAAGACAGCCGCCGCTTGTGAGACGCGCGCGCTCTGCCCAGGTTGGGCGCCTATACGGCGCCCTATCGCGCGGGAGACGGCCAATGTCTTTATTACGGAAAGAGCTGCCGCGGATGTTTCTGACCCTCGTCACCGGCCTGCTCGCCGCGCACGGCTGCCGGAAGCCGCCCGGCCGGTCTGAGCCGGATCCGGCCGCCGACCGGATCACCCGGGTTGAACAGGGCCTGATCGCGCCAGTGAGCATCCGGGGGCGGCCCGTCGGCAAGCACACCCTCGCCGAGCGTATGGATCACTACAACGTGCCCGGCGTCAGCATCGCGGTCATCAACGGCTACGAGGTCGAGTGGGCCAGGGGCTACGGTGTGGCCAACCTCGAGAGCGGCGTCCCGGTGACAAGCCAGACGCTGTTCCAGGCCGCCTCCATCAGCAAGCCGGTGGCCGCCATGGCAGCCCTAAGGCTCGTCGAGGAGGGGCGGCTGAGCCTGGACGGCGACGTCAACTCGCGCCTCACCTCGTGGAAGGTACCGGAGAGCGCTCTTACCGCTCGGCGCCCGATCACGCTGCGAGGGCTGTTGACTCACACCGCCGGGCTCACGGTTCACGGCTTCCCGGGGTATGGTGCGAACGTCCCGATCCCCAGCCTCCAACAGGTCCTCGACGGCGCGCCGCCGGCCAACACGGCTCCCATCCGGAGCGATCTCGAGCCGGGAAGCGCGTGGCGGTACTCCGGCGGCGGGTTCACCGTCCTGCAGCAGCTGCTGATCGACGTGACCGGGCAACCCTTCCCAGAAATCATGGACCGGTACGTGTTGGGGCCGCTGCGCATGACGGAGAGCACGTACCAGCAGCCGCTGCCCGCCGAGCGAGCCCGGCAAGCGGCCTCGGCGCATCGACCCGACGGCGCGGTGGTCGAAGGCGGCTGGCACATCTATCCGGAGATGGCGGCCGCCGGACTCTGGACCACGCCGACCGACCTCGCCCGCTTTGCCATCGAAATCCAAGGGTCGCTGCGTGGTGAGGCGAACCGTGTCCTCTCCCAGGCGATGACGGAGGCGATGCTCACACCGGGCCTCAACGATTGGGGACTCGGCGTCTCGATCCAGGGGTCCGGCCCCTCTCTGCGCTTCGGGCACGGCGGCTCGAACGAGGGCTTCCGCTGCCGATGGATCGCGTGGGTCGACGGCGGCCACGGCGCCGTCGTGATGACCAACTCCGATCGTGGCGGTCCCCTCATCGACGAGATCTTCCTCGCCCTCGCCGCCGGGTACGGTTGGCCAGGCGTGCGTCCGCGTGAGCGCGCGGTCGTGCAGCTCGATCCGGGCCGCTACGACGCGCTCGTGGGCACATATCGGGTGACGGACGGGTCGTTCACCCTCACGGTGAGCCGCGACGGTGATCGCCTATTCGTCGAGGCCCTTGGATTCCCGAAGATCGAACTCTTCCCCGAATCGGACAGCGTCTTCTTTGCCCTGGCCGACGTCCCGGACCTGACGTTCGTCGGTACCGGCCACGAGGGTGTGGTGCAGATCGGACGTGACCTTCGGGCGGTGCGGGTCGATCCGCCGCTCGAGCGCCGCTGAACGTGGTTGGAACCCGATCGGCCGCTTCGGTGTTGACAACACGATCGTTGCCGGAAAGTGACCTGGGATCACAGTTAGAGTGTGTTCCGCCAGCGAGCGTGCAATGAAACAGTTTCATCAGTTTTATCGGAAGTAAGCCGAACGGGAGAATCGGGGTGTTGATCAAGCGACCGCCTGACATTCGGGAATCGGAAGTCACAGACCAGCGTCTATACCTGAATCGGCGACGCTTCATTCGGGTGGCCGCGAGCGCCGGGGCGGGGCTGGGGCTTGCCACCCTCGTGCCGCCGTTGATCGCCTGCGGCGACGAGCGGGCTGTTGGGCGGGGGGCTGGCGACACGGCGCAGGATGACAAGCTCACGCCCTACGAGGATGTGACCACCTACAACAACTTTTACGAGTTCGGCACCGACAAAGGCGATCCGTCCCGCAACGCGCACACCCTGCGGACCCGACCCTGGACCGTCACCGTTGAGGGCGAGGTCAACAAACCGGGCACGTACGACATCGAAGATCTGATGAAGCGCTACCCGGCGGAAGAGCGGATCTACCGTCTGCGCTGCGTCGAGGCCTGGTCGATGGTCATCCCCTGGCTGGGGTTCCCGCTCGGCAAGTTCATCGCCGACCTGGAACCGACGTCCCAGGCCAGGTTCGTCGAGTTCACCACGCTGCACGACCCGGAGCAGATGCCCGGCCAGCGGCGGTCGATCCTGGACTGGCCGTACATCGAGGGGCTGCGCATGGATGAGGCGGTGCACCCGCTGACGCTCCTCGTCGTCGGCCTGTACGGCAAAGTCCTCCCCAGTCAAAACGGCGCGCCGATTCGACTGGTGGTGCCGTGGAAGTACGGCTTCAAGAGCATCAAGTCGATCGTCAAGATCCGCTTCGTGCGTGAGCAGCCGATCAACACATGGATGGCGGCGGCGCCGAACGAGTACGGGTTCTACTCGAACGTGAATCCGGACGTCGATCACCCGCGCTGGAGCCAGAAGCGGGAGCGTCGAATCGGCGAGTTCCGCCGGCGCCCGACCCTTCCGTTCAACGGCTACGCCGAGCAGGTCGCGCACCTGTACGCCGGCATGGATCTGCGCAAGTACTTCTAGCCGGGTGCCAGGAACGATGAGAGACAAGCGGGTCGAGATCGGCGTACGGGTAAGCGTCTTCATCCTGGCGCTCGTGCCCTTCATTCTCCTCGGCATCGACGCGATCACGGGCGGCCTCGGCACCAACCCGATCGAGGAGGTCACTCACCGCACCGGCTGGTGGACCCTGACCTTCCTGATGCTCACGCTTTCCGTGACGCCGGTCCGTCAGCTCACCGGAGTCGGTTGGCTGGTCAAGCTCCGGCGGCTGCTGGGGCTGTACGCGTTCTTTTACGCATCGCTGCACTTCGCGACCTACATCGGGATCGATCAGTTCTTCGCCTTCGGTTACATCCTCGAAGACATCATGGACCGGCCTTACATCACGGTCGGCTTCACCGGCTTCGTGCTGCTGATCCCGCTGGCGGCGACCTCCACTAAGAAGATGGTGAAGCGCCTGGGTGGACGCCGCTGGAACCGCCTGCACAAGCTGGTCTACCTGACGGCCGCCCTGGGCGTGCTGCATTTCCTCTGGTTGGTCAAGGCCGACATTCGCGAGCCGGCCATCTTCGGCGGCGTGCTGGTCAGCCTGCTGGGCTACCGGCTGGTGGCGGACCGTTTGCGCCGGTTGCGGCGGCGCCGCGCCGAGGTCCGCGTCGGGGTCGCGAGGGCACGCCCCAAGGCCGAGCGCTCAACGCGCGAGTCCGCTCCCGCCGGCAGCGGAAGCGGACTCTAGCCGAATCGTTATTCGAGGACGCTCCCCGCGCCGATCCTACTTCTCTTGCGACAGATCGCTGTAAACGATACGCGTGAACGTCTCGGGGTTCATGAACCCACCGCCCCATTTGGCATCGAAGCGGGCCGTGGGTTTCGCGGCGATCACCGCATCCGCCTTCTTGCCCTTCGCGATCTCCGCCGCGATGGCGGCGCGGACGCCCACTAGCATGTCACGATAGGCCATCAGCTCGGCCTTGTTCGACAACGCCCCGTGCCCCGGGATGATCTTCGTGTTGTCGTCGATGATGCCCAGGGCGGTATCGGCCGCCTTGATCATGCCATCGATCGAGCCGCCGGCCGACACGTCGATGAACGGGTACATAACGTTGAAGTAGGTGTCGCCCATGTGGACAACGTTGGCCATCTTGAAGTGGATGAGCGCGTCACCATCGGTGTGGGCCTGCTCGATATGGAAGGCGTGAATCTCATCGTCGTTGAGATGGAACGTGACCGCCTCATTAAACGTCACCACCGGCAAGGCACCTTTGGGCGACGGCGGAACCCGGCGATCGAACGCTTCCATGAACTGCTCCACGCTCATCCGCTTCCGCACGTTGTCGTGAGCGACGATCAGGGCGCCCGCCGCGC
>CAYGAJ010000228.1:0-4251 GCA_964347815.1 uncultured Gemmatimonadota bacterium
CGCTCCGAGCTGGTTCACTCACCGGAACAGCCGGGTGCGCATGCCGCCGGAGGAAATCGGGCGCGGACGCGGCGAAGACACCGGACCCGATACGAGCGGGACCTGGACGGTCGTGCGTGCGAAGCTGGGAGGAGTGACCCCGGGCTTTACGATCGAAGACGCGAGAGGCTCGCGCTACATCATCAAGTTCGATCCGCCGGGCCTCGAGGAAATGGCGAGCGCGGCCGAAGTGATATCTTCCAGGCTGTTCTACGCGGCCGGCTACCATGTGCCCGAGTTCTTCATCACCTACTTCGATCCTGCCCGGGTCAAGGCCGCGGAGTCGCTGACGTTCGAGGACGAGCTGGGCCGCGAGCACCCGGTGGATGACGCGGCCTTGCAGGAGATGCTGCGCGCCAGGGTCAAACGCCCCGACGGCCGCATCCGTGCCGGGGCCAGCCGGTTCCTACAGGGAACGTTGCTCGGTCCCTTCAACTTCGAGGGCACACGTGATGACGAGCCTGCCGACACGATTCCGCATCAGCATCGCCGCGAGCTGCGCGGCCTCCACGTCGTCTCCGCCTGGCTGAACCACCTCGATACCAAACAGCACAACACGCTGGACGTTCTGGTCGAAGAGGGCGATCGGCGGTTCGTACGCCACTACTTGATCGACTTCGGTTCGACCCTGGGGAGCAGAGGCGTTTCCCCCCAAACGCCACGCCAGGGCGTCGAGTCCGATATCGATCTGGGCAAGATCGGCGCCCGCTGGATCACCGCGGGATTCTACAGCAGCCCTTGGGAGCGCTTCGAGTACGAGGTGCGCCACCCATCCATCGGCTTCTACTCGGCGGAGCTCTTCGATCCGGGGAATTGGAAGCCGTACTCGCCGAACCCCGCGTTCCAGAACCTGACGACGCGGGACGGCTATTGGGGTGCCAAGCTGGTCGCTAGCTTCGACGAGACCCAGATCCGCGCCGCGGTGGCGGCCGGACAACTCAGCGACCGGGAGGCGGAAGAGAGCCTGGTCCAAGCGATCGTCCGACGACGCGACCTCACAGTGGCCTACTGGTACCGAAGAGTCACGCCTCTGGAGGAGTTGCGGCTGACGTCCACGCCGCGGGGGGTTGTCCTCGGCTTTCGAGATCTGGCGATCGCCGAGGGCGTCGTGCCGGCTCAGGGGCGCCGATACGATGTACGCTTCGAGTTTCCGGCGGCGGGCATCAAGCTGCGCGACGTCCGGGCTCCGCGGATATCGTCGAGCGGTGTGGGCGAGCTATCGCTGCCTGCGTACGACGGTGATGGCGGTTTCTGGGAGAGAACTCTCAACCGACCGATCGGCGAGCGGCTGGCCAAACTGGAGGTGCGGGCGATTCCCTATGGCAAAGGGCCCAAGCCTCGATCCGTTCGCGTTTACCTGCTACCTACGCGGGAGACCGGATACCGGATCGTCGGCCGCGCCTACTAGCGCGCCCGTCGAGACAGTACTGCCGAATTCTCTGTTGGGTGAATAGCAGGCTGCGGGACTAGAACGGCCATTGGGTGCGCACGCCCAACTGCGTCCCTTCTTCGCTGAAGGCCACGTAGCCTACCGTTGCCAGGCCGTTGCGCTTCTGAAGGCGCAAGCCGAAACCGTAGGAAGGTCGAAGGTCCGAGCTGCCGAGTCTGAACAGGCTGCTGGCCACACCGCCCTCGTCAAACAACAGGAAGGCTTGTAGCCGTCTCTGATCCCCGGCGGCCCTCCAGATCTCGTAACGCCATTCGGCCATGAGCGAGACGCCGGCCCGGTCGCGGAACCGACCGCCGTCAAACCCGCGCGGACCGTTCCGACTGCCTCCCATCCGCGACAGGTCGTAGAACGGTATGCCGACGCCGCCGGTAAGCTCGTTGTGCTCGATCAGGCCGCGGAGCGCGAGCATGTGCCGCGACTCCACAGGAAGGTAGCCGCGAAACTCTCCGTGGAAGCGATGGAAGTCGGAGTCGGTGCCATCGACGCCACGGAACACCACCGATCCCAGCTGCAGCCAGATGCCGCGCCGTTGGAAGCCATCTTGGCGTGTGAAATCGAAAGTGGTCGCCAGGTTGAAACGTAGAAACCGGGTGCGCTCAGCGACGCCGAACAACGAGCCGAAGTCGGAGATGTCCTGAAGGTCTGAGAGGGCGCTGTCATGACCGCGGCCAACGCGGTTATCCTCGTAGGCGACTCCGCCCGATAGGCCGGCGAACTCGGCGAGGGGGACCCAGCCGCTGATCTGCGCCTCGGACTTGTCACGCAGGAAGTCGGAGCGCTGGTCTGCGAGACTGCCGCTCCCGATCCCCCAAAACGTATCCCGGGCGTCGCGACGGAACGTGTACGCCAATCGGGCTCCCAGCTGTTGATCGCCCAGCGCGATCCCCACGCTGTGGCGCTGCGATCCGGCCAGTGAGAAACCGGTTTCCAAGAACAGGGGAGCGAAGCGCTCCAGTTCGAGGGTGACCGCGAGACCACTGCGGGGCCCGACCGATTCGATCTCCGGAGACAGTCCCCAGGCGCGGACGTCCCGCAGCGCCCGAATCGGCAGAGGGGGCTGACTCAGGGTGACCAGGCCTGCGAACTCGGCCGCTGAGCCGACGACGAGCAGGACCGGAGAATACAGAGACTCGAACGCGCCCCTGGCGGGCACGGTGTCTTCCGCATACGGCTCGTGGGAACCTGGCCGGGCGACGTCGCTCTCCAGGTTGCGTGCCTTCGGGTTCGTCGGGATCTGTGCCGACAGCGGTGTGGCGACGGCCAGCAGCGCCGCGAGCAGAAGTAGAACGCCCGCGGGACATCGCGACCCGACCGCGGGAGACCGGGCCGAGTTCGAGGCTCCAGGCGTGTCTTCGACGGCCTTCAAACGTTGGCCTCTCTGTGAAGGGACAGCTCGCGGCGAAAGCCTGCGTCTCGGACGCGGGATGTTCACACCGCCCAACAGGCACCGAAATGGTCCGGCTGGACCGGAACAATCAACACTATAAACTATCCCATCACCACCCTGACTACAACAACCCGGCGCGACAGGCGTCGTCCCCCGGCCCTGTCCGGTCAGGCAGGGAGGCCGGGTTCTCGCCCGAAAATCGCCCGAACCCGGCTCGGAGCAGCGCGGCCCGCGCGTGTTCCGCTCGGGCGGACCGCGCCGCCCCTCGGGCCGGGCGCTATTCGTCTACGCGCCGATACGGAATCCGTAGCCGGCCAGAACCTGGATGTTCTTGTTGCTGACGTCGACCACGGGATCGGTGGGATCCTCGTCGGCGATGTCTCCGATGCCGAGATTATAGAGGACGTCCAGGGTGATGTGTCCGGGCCCCGCCTGAATGTCGATGCCGCCCCCGAAGAAAACGCCGTAATCGACGCTGTTGGTCGGGGCATCCACGTCCGCGCAGTCGTCCTCAACGCTGACAGTGGCGTCTGACTGTTCGATTTTGCAGTCGAGCTCGAAGGCGAGCGACGGCCCGGCGTATAGTCGGGGCACGACGATCCCCTCCACCGGGATCGTCACGGTCAGCGGGACGAGCACCTCGACGTAGCTGATCTTGAACTTCGCTTCGATGCCCGCCTCGGAGGCCTTCGCGCCTTTCTGTACGTACTGGACCTCTCCCTGAAGGCGGAACAGCCGGTGCAGGTCCACACCGAGGAACCCGCCGACGCTGAAGCCGGTCTTCAGGTCGGTCTCGGTTTCGATGATGTCTTCGATGTCGCCGCCCAGGTCGGCGAAGTCGATGCCAGCCTTGGCGCCCGCGGTCACGTTCTGGGCGAAGCCGGCCGTCGCCAACAGCGCGGTGAGAGCGAGGGCCGCAACAACGGAACCCATCTTCTTCATCGCTGCCTCCTGGTAGGGGAAGATTGGGGTTCCGCACGCGAACCTGACCCAACCTAGGCCCGATGAGCCCGCGGGGCCAGCATCACGGTCCCGACCAGCCCGACCCGGCGGCCGTCCGACAGCCTCAGGCTGCTCTGGACCCCGCGGATGCCCGCTTCCTTCGGGCAGGCGGTCGCGGCAAAGGCGGTGGCGGCATTTGACGTGCCTCGCACGTCGCTAATATGATCCCGTCGTCCGCAGCCATGATTCGACCTTCCAAGGAGGACCACGATGCCACGACGTGATGAGGATCCGTTTGCCGACTACAACTTCGTGGTGGAGATCGACGGAGTGGCGAGGGCCGGGTTCGCCGAGGTCAGCGGCCTGTCGACGACGACGGATGTCATCGAGTACCGTAACGGGAACGAGACCGCCAACGCCGTCCGCAAGCTTC
>CAYGAJ010000229.1:0-4241 GCA_964347815.1 uncultured Gemmatimonadota bacterium
ACTTCGTGCCCCTGGCAACGGTACAGGTCGCCGCGGTGCTAGCCCGAGCCGGATTGAGAGACAGCGCCAGGGCCGTTATCGCGCAGGCTCGCACAGGGGCCAGCGCCGCGGTGATTGCGTTCCTCGCCTATGACGAAGCCCACGCCTGGGTGCTGCTGGGCGAGCGGGACCGAGCGCTGGAGGCGTTGACCCTGCATCTCGAGAACGAGCCGCAGGACAAAGCCTACATCGCCGAAGACCCCTGGTTCCGCGAGCTGAGTGACGATCCCCGCTTCAAGGCGCTTGTGGGTTTGGAGCGAAGCTAGCAGGCCCTTGTCTCACTATCCTCGCCGTCGCTGTGGGCGGAAGCCAGAGTCGGCGTCTGGCGCCTGAGCCATAGCGGGCCCCGACACTCGCGCACGCGACCTCTTAAGACGCGCCTCAGAGCTAGCCCCTGCCGATGTGTATGACGACCTCCCTTGGTCCAATCACCTCCACCTCGAAGTCCATCAACGGGAATCCGACTTCACCGCTGTACAGGGTGATCTGTTCCCCATTGTCCTTCTCGAGGACGATCTTGAGTGGGCTCCCCTCTGTGATCTTGATCTTAGCCATCGGTACCTCCCGACGTCGACGTTGTTGACGCCCATAATGATCGCGGCGCACGTGAAAAGTGGGTTGCGGGCTGCCGACCCTAGGTCGGCTACTGCCTCGGCGCGCGCAAACGGCAAACCGGACTTGTTACCGGATCCCTGCAGTGCCTGGAGGTGGGATCCAGGTGCACCCAGTGCGGGATGCAGCTACGGCGAAAGGTGCTACCACGGCTCAGGCTCCCGGGAGCGGTGGTTCGAGCCTTGTCGGCCCAGACCCCCGGCAGCATCCAAGCTAGAGAGTGGCTACAGCGACAGCAATGTCAGTCCGCCGGACGGCGCAACAGCCATCCAGCCTCCCGCCGATCAGTTAATTCCTTCTGTAGAAGATGTAAAAACCTCCGCCGGTCGCGCCAAAGATCTTCGCGTCGTCGACGGGCTGATCGTAGGCCCCCGTCCCATTCAGGAAAGCGTGGGCATCCTCCGTCGTCGTGGCGAGCTTCCAGCCCCAATCGCTGGTTCCAACAAGGCCTCCGTGATAGAACATCAAGATCTCGCCGGTGCCCAACCCCCCGATGGTTCCTTCTCTCGGCTGACTATAGGTCCCGGCGCCGTTCAGGAAGTTGTGCATGTCGTCGATTTCTGTGGCTCGCTTCCACCCCCACGAAGAATCAGGCGAAGTCCCTCGGTAGAAAACATAGAGTTTTGAGTCGGCCATATAGGCGAGCCTCGCATCCGCCTTGGGGTCGCCGCCGTAGGCGCCAGTCTGGTTGAGAAAATCGTGGGCGTCTTCCGGCGTTGGCGCGAGCTTCCACCCCCAGTCCGAGGTCCCCTCGAGATCACCCCGATAGAAGATGAAGAAACCCTGGTCGGTCGCCGCAACATCGCCGAGTGCGTGAGCTTCCGAGTAGGCACCGAGTCCGTTGATGAAGTCGTGGGCATCGTCCGGGGTGGTCGCCAACTTCCACCCCCACGACGGCTGCTGGCCATCGCAACCAGACAGAGTGGCGAACGCCGCAAGCACAATGCAGGTCAGGATTAGTCTGGGCGCTTTCATATCTCACTCCCTTCCAGCCTGCGGACATCAGACCTGGCCGGGGGCAACCGCGGCTACACGTTCCGCGGCGCTTCGATCGGTCGACGCTCCGTTCCTAGCCTATCGCTCCAATACCATGACCCTCACGCTCGACGGACGCCGCGCGTCGTGGTAGATCCGGTGCGTCGCCTTCTGAAAGTCCTCCTCGTCGGCCTCGTAGATGTTCACGAACGTCTGCGGATTGCGGTCGACCAGCGGGAACCACGAGTTCTGCACCTGCACCATGATGCAGTGTCCCGGCTTGAAGGTGTGGGCCACGTCCGGCAGCTCGAAGCGCACCGGCGTCACCTGACCCGGCACGAACGGCTCGGGCTTCTCGAAGCTGTTGCGGAAGCGGCCGCGCAGCACCTCGCCCCGCACCAGCATCTGGTAGCCCGCCATCGGCACATCTTTGTCGTTGCTCGGATAGTCACGCAGCGAGCCGGGGAAGACGTCGATCAGCTTGACCACAAAGTCCGCATCGCTACCGGTCGTGCTGACGAACAGGTCGGCCACGATCGGGCCGGTCAGCGTCACCGCCTCGGTGAGGATGTCGGACTCGTACACCATGACGTCCGGACGCCGGGCCGCGAAGCGCTGGTCGTCGGTCATGTACTCTCGCGTGCGCCGCAGGTGGACGTCTTCGGTATAGGGGACCGGCTTCATCGGATCAGCCACGTACTCGTCGTAGCTTTCGGACCCCGTCGGCGGCGCGAACGCGAGCCGGCCTTTAGGGTGGAAGTAGAGTTGCGTTTCCTGGACGTTTGCGGGGGGCCACGTGTCGAAGCGCAACCACTCGAGCGCGCCGGTGTCGTACACCGTGGCTTCGGCCAGATCCAGCGTCCCCTCGTCCTTCAGATAGTAGTTGAAGAACCGCAGCTCTATGTCCTTGTAGAGGTCGGACGTCGCGCCGTCCCAGTGCACGTTGCCCAGCTCTTCCCCCAGATCGAACGCCCACTGGCCGTGGGACCAGGGGCCCATCAGCAGGCGGTTCTCGGTCGTCGGCGGGTTCTGCTTCTCGATCGCCTCGTAGGTGTTGAGCGGACCCCAGAGGTCCTCCGCGTCGAACCAGCCGCCCACCACCAGCACCGCCGGCTTGACGTCCTTCAGGTGGGGCAGCGGGTCGCGGGCTTGCCAGAACTCATCGTAGTTCGGGTGGCTCATCAGGTCGGGCCAGAAGCTGATGCTGTCGCCGAAGAACTTCGCCTGGACGTTCTTGATCGGACCCAGTTCGAGGAAGAACTCGTAGTTGTCTTGATTTGGCCAGTTGAAGCCCGGTTGGCCCCGGCGCGTCGGCTCGGGCCGCGGCCGGCCGAACGACGAGTAGAACGAGAAGGCGTCCAGCAGGAAGAAGGCGCCGTTGTGGTGGAAGTCGTCGCCGATGAACCAGTTGGTCACCGGTGCCTGGGGTGAAACGGCCTTCAAGGCCGGGTGGGCGTCGGGCAGCGACATCGTCGAGTAGAACCCGGGATACGAGATCCCCGAGACCCCGACGTGTCCGTTGTTGTGGGGGACGTTCTTGACCAGCCAGTCGATCGTGTCCCAGGTGTCGCTACTCTCGTCGATATCGTTGTCGCTACGCTTGTTGGGGTTGTGCGGCCGCACATCCACGAACTGGCCCTCGCTCATGTAGCGTCCCCGCACATCCTGAAAGGCGAGTATGTATCCGGCGTCGATGAGCTGCGCATCGAGGCCGAGACGGCCGCTGTAACGTTCCTCACCGCGCGGCTCTATGTTATACGGCGTGCGCCGCAGTACGATCGGGTACGTCCGAGTCGTGTCTTTCGGCACATAAAAGGACGTGAACAGGCGGACGCCATCGCGCATAGGGATGTAAACCTCGCGCTTGCTCACACGCTCTCTCGACCACTCGGGGCTCCCCCGCGGCGCCTCCGGCATGGTGCGGCCGAAGTTGAGCGGAAAGCTCTCGCCGCCCTGGGTGAACGTGCCTGTGATCGTCGTGAATCCGGGATCGACGCTGCCCTGGTATTCGAGCTGAGCCCTGTTCAAGCGGAAGACGAGCTGGCCGTCCTCGACCAAAAGCTCGTCCAGTGGGATGCCGGTGGCCCCCTGGTCCGGACTGTCGAGGGTGGCGCTGTACCCGTCTTCGGCCTGGGTAACGTGCAGGGTCAAGCGCAACTTCATCGCCCCGACATCCAGCGTGCCGTACCAGTCGCCCGTCACGTCCTGTTGGGCCACCGCCGGTGACGAAACCAGCGCCGCCGGCAGGAGCACCAAGGCGACGAGAGACCGAAGACCTGGCTTATTTCTGCTTTTCATTGGACCGAACCTCATGCGAAGCTGATCGTGAGCACGACCTCTGGCACGACGAAGCCTTGTCAGGGGCTGAGAGCCAGGTGAGGAGTCTTATGGTGGGGCTGCCGTTCCCAGAATACCGCGCCCTGGGGCGTGAGGCAACGAGGGGGTACCGCAGGGTTTGACACCGATAGCGGCCGGCGGCTGATGTCGCCATCTTTCCAATGCCATCGCCACCAGCACAACAAAACGGATCGGAACCACGGCCGGGAAGGCACCACCTACGGGCTGCGCCGAGGGAGGGACAAGCATGAGCGACAAAGCCAAGTCGGCCAACGACC
>CAYGAJ010000230.1:0-4221 GCA_964347815.1 uncultured Gemmatimonadota bacterium
ATCCGGGGCGACAACGACGACAAGGACAACAAGCTCGAATTCACCACCGAGGGCTCCTTCCCGTGGTGGGACGGCGCCACCCTCGACGTCACCGTGACCCGCCTCGCCGTCCTGGCCACCTTCACGCCGGCGAACTGGTACGTGCAGCAGACGATCGAGCTCCGAGCCGACACCTTCTACGACGTGCCGCTGACCAGGCAGGGCGTCAAGGTCTTCCCGGTCACGACCCACCGTCTCTCCAAGCTGCGGGGACCGTTGGCCGTCGAAGGCGGCGTCACCGGCGCCGACCGCTCGCTCAAGAACGGGGTGATGCTGCCCGGCGAGGTCGACGGCCCGCTCTTCGCCGTTGGCGCCCAGCCGCCGGAGAGCCAGCAGATCGACGTGCTCAACATCTTCAACGACGGCAGCCTGCAGGACCACAGCGGCACCATGACTTCAACGACGCTGACCGGTTTCGGGATGGCCAAGGACCTCGTCTTCACCGACGCCAACCCCTTCGGCGAGCCGCCCTTCTTCCCCGGCGGGATCAGCTTCGGCACCATCTCCTTCGTGGGCGGCGAGTTCTCGACGGACGGTGCCGAGAGCTCGATCGAGGTGCTCAACCTGATGCTGGGCCAGGGCAACGAAGCGCTCGACATCCGGGGCACGCTCGACCCGGCGCCGCCGGTGAGCAGCACGGGCACCGTCGAGGTGGCGGCCGGGACCCCATGGACCATTACCCGCGAGGGCTTCGACTGGAAGGCCTCCGGCTTCCTGGTGGGGCAGATGGTGACGATCTCCACGGCGGACGGCATCCCGGTGCCGGGATCGTGGGAGATCCTCGACATCACCGGCTCCGGCAATGAGGTGCTCCAACTCGACGGATCGGTGCCCCCGACCGGGCTGCAGACCTGGCGGCTCGAGGCCGTCGATCTCGACGTGCTCGTGAGCGGCGACATGACGATCGCCCACTGGAGCAACGGCATAACGATCACCGCCGCCGCCGACTGGGCCGCGGAGGGCTTCATCGTCGGGCACCTGGTGATGATCGACGGTTATCAGCCCGACGCCTGGCGCCTGGTCGACATCTCGGCCAACGTCCTCAAGCTCGACGGCATCAAGCTCGATGCCGGCACCGAGAACCTGACCGTGTTCGTCTCCGGGCGGCACGGCGGGCTCACCATGGTCCACGGCGGCGGCAACCGCCTGCTCGTCATCGAAGGCGAGATGGACCTCGCCGCCGACAGCATCACCCGCAGCGACGGCCTCGACTGGCGGGACGACGACTACGCCGTCGGCGACCGGGTGCAGGTGGGCGATGAAGCCAAGGTTCGGGTCATCGCCGGATTCGGCGATGCCCCCTGTCCGTTCGCCGATCCCTTCCCCGGCTGTGGCGACGGCAGCATCATGCTGCTCGGCGGCGACCCGCTGACGACGACGGGTGCCGACCTCGACACCCCGGTCCACGTGGCCGATCCGCTGCGGATCGAGTTCACCGGTGAGGTGGACGTCTCCGTGCAACCCGCCACCGCCACGGCACTGCCGACGAGCACCCTCATCCGCTACGACTCCGGCGACTTCACCGCCGACGGCTTCAAGGTCGGCATGCAGGTGTGGATCAGCGGACTCGCCGGACCGTTCACCATCAGTGTCCTCGACGCCACCCACATGACGCTCCAGAACGCGGCTCTCACCCCGACCCTCGACGGCTTCGGCGGCGCCCCCATTCCCGTGACCGTGTTCGGCTTCGATCCGCTCTTCGACAGCGGCAACGGTCCCCGGGTGGGTGGCGACACCATCACGGTCTGCAACGCGGCCAACGCCGAACCCTGCGGACCCGTCCTCGGCGGGCCCGACTCGCCGCTGGTGGTTTACGGCGACACCTCGCAGGACGGCATCTGGTACGCCGGCCACCCCTTCGACGTGCTCGGTTACGAGTTCGGGCCCAAGCCGTTCAACCCGTTCACGCACCTGCCCGACGCCGAGAACGAGGACGACGAATGGGTGTTCCCGGTGGCGGACCCCTACGACCATGCCGGCCACGACGTCATCGATGCCAGCGGTCTCCTCGGCGGGACCAGCCCGTTGTGGACCGTCGGCATCACCGCCTATGGCGGGCCCGGCGACGACCTCATCATCGGCAGCCAGACCGGTGACCATCTCGCCGGCGGTTCCGGCAACGACACCATCCTCGGCCAGCGCGGCGTCGACCACATCTACGGCGATTCCGGGGTCAACGTCAACATCTTCACCCGGGCGCTGACCATCACCACCGCCAACGCCAGCCCGCGGCCCACCCTCGACCCGACGCTGGGAACCACCGGCACCACCATCGCCCCCGCGCCTTCACCGGTGGCCGACACTCTCGACGCCGGCCGCGACCTGCTCTACGGCGAGGGAGCCGGCACGGTGGCCGGCGGGCCCGAGGAATACTACGACGACGTGATCTTCGGCGACCACGGCGCCGTCATCCAGCACGTGGTCGATCCCAACCTGCCGCTGCCGCTGCTGCAGAAGATCCAGACCACCACCCTGGCCTCGATCCTGTTCATCGAGTCGCGGGAGTTGCAGAACGGCGACGACGACGTCATCTTCGGCGGTCCCGGCCGCGACGTGATCGTGGCCGGCGCCGGGCACGACATGGCCGACGGCGACACCGAGGACGACCTGGTGTTCGGCGACAACGTGAACAGCCTGACGCGCCGCCACGGCACGTTGGATCCGGCGGTCACCGAGATCCTCACCCCCGGTGACATCACCAGCGCTCGCTTCCAGACCCTGTGCGGCGGACTCATCTACAGCCGCACGGACCGAGTCGATGCCGCCGGCAACGACGATTGCGGTGATCCGGTCAACGCCGACAACAGCGGGAAGCTGCTGGTGGACGGCACCTGGCGTGACTACCGCGATCCGGATGCGGCTCCGTGGTGGGCGGAGTACCTGATCGACTACGCCCCGCTGCACACCTTCGTCTACGAGGACGGCCTGGCCGGCGCCGGCAGCTGGGGCAATGACTACCTGGCCGGTGGCCCTCACCACGACATGCTCTTCGGGCAGCTCGGGAACGACGTGATGCAGGGCGACGGCGGCATCGAGGGCGCCTTCACCACCGAGCTGGTCGTCGCCGATCTGGCCGACGGCACCACCCACGTCGGTGCTTCCCGGACTCCGGACGGCTGCCCGGCCACCGCCGACCCCTCCGACAACAACGGCACCGCCGGCGGAACCTGCGACCTCGTAGGTGACCTCGACTTGGTGCCCTCGTTCGACCTGCCGGCCACCGACGGCCAGGACTACCTCGAAGGCGGAGGGGGCGACGACATCGGCTTCGGCGGCCTGGGCCAGGACGACATCGTCGGCGGCAGCTCCGACTTCTTCAGCCTCGACGATGCCCACGCCGCCGTCCTCGCCGGCGATCCGAACACCGGCGTCCAAACCGGCGCCGACCTGCGGCCCGACGGCGCCGATCTCCTGTTCGGCGGCAGCGGACTGCACGTCGACCGCAACGACAACGGCGGTATCGAGCCCGGCGACCCGGTACCGGGCGAGCGCCACGTGTCCGATGCCGACGTGATCGCCGGCGACAACGCCCGCATCATCCGCATCACCGGTACCAACTTCACCGACGTCTGCGACAACGATCCCACCGACGGCGTGAACGGCTGCGACCCGGCCGCTGTCAGGTACGTCCAGTTCGTCTACGACGACGGCTACGGTCTGAAGCTGGTCGTGCGAGGGGTCCATCTCCTCGACTACACCCCCGGTGGGCCGGACTTCCGTCCCGACCGCTTCGGTCTCGGTACCGACGGGCCGTGCAGCACGTCGGCGCCGCAGACGCAGGACGGTTGCAGTGACCGGCTCGAGGTGCAGCCGGGCCGCAACAGCTGGATCACCACAGCCGCGGATGCCGCCGATGGCAGCTACCA
Source organism: uncultured Gemmatimonadota bacterium (assembly GCA_964347815.1). Taxonomy (GTDB): domain Bacteria; phylum Gemmatimonadota; class Gemmatimonadetes; order Palauibacterales; family KS3-K002; genus CAYGAJ01. The sequence goes on from CAYGAJ010000230.1 coordinate 3,906, forward strand.
CCACGAGATCGCCGGCAACGACGAGGTCCACGGCGGCTTGAGCGACGATCAGATCTACCTGGGTGGCGGCAACGACGTGGGTTACGGCGATGCCGACGACGACGACCTCATTCTCGGCTGGGGCAACGACTGGGCTTCCGGCGGTGTCGGCTCGGACGGCATCCTCGGCGACGACGGCCGCATCTTCACCAGTCGCAACAGCGACGGCGGCTGGACCGTCGACGGCGTGGCCTGCACCGGGATGGGGACGGGCGACTGCCTCAGCGAGCCGCTCTACGGGATCACCGCCTTCCAGCCGCAAGGCACGTGCACCGAG
>CAYGAJ010000231.1:0-4114 GCA_964347815.1 uncultured Gemmatimonadota bacterium
CCCCGCACCTTCACGCCGTCCGCCCAGGCGGGCAGCGACACGTGTAGCCGGCGGTCGTAGCGGCTGGCCAGGTTCATCCCCGCGTAGTCGACCAGGTTCGCCTCGTGGATCACCACGTGCAGCCCGTCGTTGGTCTCCATCGTCAGCGGCGTGTGGACCGTCGGCAGCGTGCTCATCCGCGACGATCGGTAGAGCAGCTCGTAGCGGTTGCGATCGTTGGCGGGGATCCACCAGGCCCGGGCATCGTCGGCCATGTAGAACTGGGTCAGCTCCTCAATGATCTCGAAGGAACGGAGGCCCGGCTGCTCGGGAAGCTCGTACCGAAAGCCGACGCCGTCGTCGAAGACACGGAAGACGACGTCGAAGGTGCGGCGCGGCGGCGACGCCTCGGTCACCGACACGCGCAGCTCGTTGTGGTGGTCGCGCACCCGAGCCAGCTCGCCCCAGGGCTGCTCCCACGTCTCGTCCACCGAGTTTCGCGCCGCCGCGGTGATGGCGAGTCCGTTGCGCAGGGGTGCGGTGTTCTTGAACTCGAAGCCCAGCCGCGAGGGGAGGATGACGTTGCGGCCGTCGCGCTCAACACCGTAGAACAGGCCGCCGTCACGGATCCCGACCTTAGCAATGTTGCGACCGTCGGGCGACGCCACCTGAAGGGGCGCCTGCGCCGGAGCACCGACAGCGGCCAGAGACAAAGCCGTCACCGCGACGGTGAGAGCCGATCCCATGCGACGACTCCAACTGACAAGCCACAGATGCGTTCTCATCAAACCTCCAAGTGAGTTCTACAAAACGATTCGTGTCGGTGCACCGCCCCGAGCCAGACCGTTCACCGTTCCGACACCCAAACCAGGAACGCGCCCCCCGGCACCCGCACTTCCTGCCTCCCTCCGCTCAGCCGCGCGGACGGCCCCGCGACGCCGTTGAGATCCACCCGCTCCCGGTCAGCGACCTGGCGCCAGTCGCCGTCGGGGAGGTCGAAGCGGAAGAGGCCCTCGCGTTGGCCGCTGTTCGCCAGCACCAGCACCCGGCCGCCGACCACGTACCCCAAGAGCGTCGGCTCACTCGGGGTGATCCAGCGGTAGTGCCCCTCCGGCACCTCAGCGACGCGGAAGACACGACCGTACTCCGACCTGCGCAGCGCCAGCAACCCCCGCCAGTAGTCGCGCATGGCCGCGTGATCGGAGCCCGGGGCGAGGCTGTTCCAGAGAAAGCGGTTAGGCGCTCTCAGGTTGTAGGTGTCGTCCCGGCCCTTGAACTTGATGGGCCCGCCGGCCACCTGCACCTCGAATTCCTCGTGCGGCGCCAACCCCTTGGAGCGCAGCATCTCGGTGCCGCCGTGGATCACCACGGGCCCCGCCGAGGTGAAGAGCAGCCCGCCGGCGATGCGCATGGCGCTCAGATCCACACCGAGCAGGCCGTTGTGGTCGGCGTTCAGGGCGTAGCGATCGGCCAGCGCCCAGTTGTCGTGGATGTCGAGGTAGGAAATTCCGCTCGCGGTGCGCGGCTCCTCTTCGTAGTCGTTGGCGAGCGCGCGCATCGCCGCGTCGCGGGCGTTGCCGTCGCCACCGGCCCAGCCCCGATCTTTCACATCGAAGGGGCTACCCTTGAACGCGTTGCGGGCGTCGTCCTGGAAGAAGGTGATCGGGGCGTCGGCCTTGTACCACGCCCAGTCGGGGTTCGAGCGCACGTCGGGATCGCTGGGCGGGATCCACGCCTCACCATAGATGATGAGGTCGTGTGGAAGCTCGCGCACCACGCGACGCAGCGTCTGCTCGTCGATCTGTCCTGCCAGGTCGATGCGGAAGCCGTCCACGCCCAGCTCCTCCACCCAGTGCCGGAGCTGGTCGACGATCCAGCGCTGCACCATCGGCCGCTCTTCCGACTTCACCTCGTTTCCGAACGGACCGATGTGCTGGACGTCGTCGTTGGTGCGATAGTAGTAGGGCAGATCGAGCACGTTGAAGTTGAGCAGCAGGTGCCGGCCGTCCATGTTCTCGCCGGTGTGGTTCGGCACGACATCGATGATGACGGCGATGCCCCGCTCGTGGAACGAGCCGACCAGTGCCTTGAACTGTTCGCGCTCCGACCCGGGCTCTGTGTCCCGCGAACGGAAGCGGCTCTCCACGGCGAAGGCGTGCGTGGTGCGGTACCCCCACTGGTAGTTCTCGCGGTCGATCCCCATCGCACGGGCGAAGGGGTCATCGGCGAAGACGGCCTGCCAGGCGGAGTCGGGGTAGTGGAGGTACTCCTGCACCGGCATGAGGTGGACCACGTTCACGCCCAGGTCCACCAGGTAGTCGAAGCCGATGGGCTGGCCGTGCGCGTTCACCAGACCGGTCCGCGCCATAGCGGGCAATGTTCCGGTTTCCGCGTCGCTCACAGGCAACAGGTCGGTGAAGTCCTGCACGTGCACCTCGTAGGCGACCACGTCTTCCATCCGCGGCCGGCCGCCGGCCACGGGCGGCGGCGGTGGACCGTCGCGCCAGACGCGCGACTTGCCCAGAGCATCGTCGTTGACGCGGGCGTAGGGATCCGAGATGTGAGCCGGGCGGGTCTCGTAGAACCAGTTGCCGGGATCGGCCGGGCCGTGAACCGTGAAGTCGTACCAGGTGCCGTGAAGATTTTCCGCTTCGGTCGCCTCCCAGACGCCGTCCGCGTCTTTCGCCATCGCGACGACGCGCAGCGCGGCGTCGGGCGCGTCGTCTTTGTCCCGGTAGAGATAGAGCCGCACGGCATGCGCGCGTGGGGCGAAGATGCGGAAGGCGGTCTCGCTGCCGTCGTCGGAAACGACCGCGCCCAGCGGCTTGGACGAGTAAATGTTTCGGAATATCGGGTCGCGCCGAACCAAGGCGCGGAGGCCCAGCTCGGGAATCTCGAGGTAGTGGAAGCGCAACGGATCCAGCGCCACCCCCGGAACCAGGAGCGACTCGGACGCGGTGTTCGGCAAGACTGTCGCGATCGAGATCTCGCGGCCCCCGCCGTCGGTCAGGCGATAGGCCGAAGCTTCGGACGGCCGCTCGACGCCGGCGACGCTGAGGCGGATCGCCGTGGGGCCATGGATCTCGGCCCGGAAACGGGTCTCCGACCCGGCCTCCTGTGCGCTCGCGCCGTGGGTGAGCAGAAGGCCGACGACAAGCAGCGCCGCGCCATGGGATGTTCGACGAATCATGTTCATTGTGGGCCTGCGCAAAAATGAGCGCCAACTGTAGTACATTGACCGCCGGCCTAGCAACGCCAATATCGAAAACACGCTGAACAGGATCGTCAGAACGATGCCTCCAAGGATCACGGCAAACAGCAAGACCGCGAGTGCTGCAATTGACCTCGGTCGCGCCCCGGGCTCTCAGCCGGAAACCAGCATTCCTTCGCACCGGTCGAACCAGTCCACGAAATAGTATGCCTCGGCCGGTTCCGGCCGAACAATCTCACGCCACCTCTTCCGCCGCCCTGACAGCCGGATTTCTTCACCCCGAATGCCCTGCTTATCGAAGAACTCGCCGTACCACCCTAGCGTGTATTCCTTGCCCTGCTTGTCAACGATGCCTACAGGCGCGAAACCCATCGACTCCTCGCGCTTCTCCCTCGAGGCCCTTCGCACCTCGAGAGGTAACGCGAAGGGCGAGGGCACTACGCTGATTAGCTCATCGGCCCAGTGAACCATCTGAGGCTCATACCAGAAGTGCGGCGGCTGGCGAGCCACCAGCACGATTGCCTTGTGATGCTGTTGCCCAGACACATTCCGGGCGGAGCAAGGAATGGCTACGTAATCCTTGTAGTAGTCGACGACTCCCCCGATGCTTGCCAAGACGCTCAGCTGTGAGGTATTGAGGACGAGACGACTACGGTTCCAATGTTGAGCCAACGACAGCAAAGTGTCATGGATTCGGCTTATCTTCCGTCTGTGCTCGTGCAAGAACCAGTGGCGACCGCAGTTCGAGCATCGATAAAGCTCCCCGAACTTCCACGCTTCCACCCGCCACAGCTCCGGATGCTCAACCAAGAGGGACCCGTCGATGCTATCCAGCCGACAGGTGCGGCACGGCCGCGCTCGCGGTTTGTCCCCCGCCCAGGTACTCATGCGCTATACAGCTCAAGCGGTCGCTGCATATCACAC
>CAYGAJ010000232.1:0-4106 GCA_964347815.1 uncultured Gemmatimonadota bacterium
CCGCGACCCGAGCTGAAATCAACTGTTTCCAGGCTCTTGAGCCACATGCTGGACGGCGGAAGAGCTTAAGCCGGCCGGCGGCCGATCCGCCGGAGCGTAGCGGCTTCGATCCGGCGGCCCTACCGATCGCCGCACCGTCCTTTATTATTAGGCCCCAAAGGTCAGAAACTGGTGCTTGCAGCCGGTCCCGGCTCGCGATCGAGCCGATCCCGTTTGCTGATATGAGGATGGAAACGACCGATCTGTCAGGACTCCTTGGGCTGAAGCCCACGGGTGAAATCCGCTGGGGGTTGCGCCGGACGCGGCACATTCTGCACAGCGTCGGTCGACCTCACATGGCCTTCCGTTCGATCCACGTGGGCGGCACGAATGGGAAGGGCTCGGTGGCGGCGATGATTGCCAGCGTGTTGAGCGCCTCGGGTCTGCGGGTCGGGCTGTACACGTCGCCGCACCTGATCGATTTCAGCGAACGCGTGCGCATCGATGGGCGGCCGGCCGACATGGAGCTGCTCAGCGCCGGAGCGCAGCGGCTTCGTCCCCTGGTGGAGGAGGTGGGAGCGACGTTCTTCGAGGCCACGACCGCGCTCGCCTTCCTCTGCTTCGCCGAGGCGCAGGTGGATTACGTGGTCGCCGAGGTCGGGTTGGGCGGCCGCCTGGACGCGACGAACGTCCTGCTGCCGGATGTCGCGGCGATCACCAACATCGCCTGGGACCATTCCGACTACCTGGGTCACACGCTGGCGGCGATCGCCGGTGAGAAGGCGGGGATCGCGAAGCCGGGCGTGCCGCTAGTGCTCGGCAGGCTCGAGCCCGAGGCCGGCCGAATCGTCCGGGAACGCGCGAGCTTTGCCGGCGCTCCGCTTCGCCAGCTCGGTTACGACGCGGCCGTGCGCCGGGTCAGGATCAAGAGCGATCGGACCGAGCTCGAGTACGTGGGCCCCGGCGCCGCCGAAACGGTGCGCCTGAGCTGCCCGCTGCTGGGTGCGCATCAGGCCTGGAACGCCGGGCTGGCCGCGCTGGTTTCGCAGAGCCTGCCCGAGACCTGGCGACCGGAGGCCCGCCACATCGAGGCTGGCATCGCGAACGTGCGCTGGCCCGGCCGTCTCCAGGTCGAACGGCGCCGCGAGCGGACCTGGGTGCTGGATGTGGCCCACAATCCGCAGGCGGTCGAATCGCTCGCCCAGGGGCTGACCAGCCTCGATCTGCCCGGACCGCTGGCGCTGGTGGTGGCGATCTTGGGCGACAAGCCGTGGCCGGAGATGCTGCCACCTCTGTTGGCGCTGGCGGATGTGTCGATCTTTACTGTGGCGCCAAGCTCGCCTGCGGACCGACGTTGGAACGCCGCGGAGGTGGCGGCGCGGGTCTCGGGCTACCCGGTCAAGGTGGTCGAGGACTTTTCGGAGGCGCTCGATTACGCGGCGTCGATCGCGCCGACGGTCGTCGTCACCGGTTCGCACCACACCGTAGGTGACGCCATGCAGGTGCTCAACATCCCGGTTGGGCTGTTACTGCCCAGCGCGGCGGCATAGATTCGCGCATGGTGGAACTCAAGGGGCTGCCGGGGTTCAGGGACTTCTATCCGGAGGACTTGGCCGCACGCTCGTATCTGGAGGGTGTGTGGCGCGCCGTGGCTCGCCGTTACGGCTTCGAGGAGTACGACGGCCCACCGCTCGAGCCGCTCGAGATCTACACACGCAAATCGGGCGCCGAGATCGTCCAGCAGCTGTACGAGTTCGAGGACAAGGGCGGACGTCGTGTGGCGCTGCGGCCGGAGATGACGCCGACGCTGGCCCGCATGGTGGGCATGCGCGCCCGGGCGTTGCGAAAGCCGGTGCGCTGGTTCTCCATACCACAGCTGTTCCGCTATGAGCGCAAGCAGCGCGGTCGCTTGCGCGAGCACTTCCAGCTCAACCTGGACATTCTGGGTGAGGCGGATGTGCTGGCCGACGCCGAGCTGCTGGCCGCGGCCATCGAGATCGTCTGTGTCACGGGTCTCGACTCGACGCAGGTACGTGCCCGGGTTTCGGATCGTCGTGTGCTCGCCGCCATCTTTCGCCACCTCGGCGTGCCCGAGCGGACGCTGACGCCGGTCTACGAGGTGGTGGACAAGCTGGAACGCGAGCCGCGAGAACGGCTGGAGCAGCGGCTGGAAAAGCTCGGGCTGAAGCGGGCCACGATCGACGGGATCTTTTCCGCCGTTCAGTTGCGCGGCATCGACGCGCTTGACAGCGCGTTCGGAGATGTGTCGAGCGTACGTGAGCGGGTCGCCGAGCTGACGGCCTACCATCAGCACTTGGAGGATCTGGGTGTGGCGGGTTACGTGGACGTCGATCTTTCGGTCGTCCGCGGGCTTGCCTACTACACCGGTATCGTGTTCGAGCTATGGGACGCGCGTCGGGAGCTGCGGGCCATATGCGGGGGCGGCCGCTACGATGACCTGCTTGAGATCATCGCCGGCGTGGACATGCCGGCGCTCGGGTTCGGTATGGGTGACGTGGTTCTAACCGAGCTGTTGCGCGAGCACGGCTTGCTTCCCGAGCCGCGACCTCGGGTCGACTGCTACGTGGCGTGGCTCGGCGACGAGGGGCGCCGGCAGGCGTTGCGCGCCGCCCAGATCCTGCGGGCGGCGGATCTGTCGACGGTCTACGAGTTCCGGGACCGCCGTCTGGGCAATCAGCTCAAGAGCGCGAGTCAGATGGGTGCGCGCTTCGCCGTGATCGTCGGACCTGAGGAGGTCGAGGCCGGGCGGGCGCGGATCCGCGACATGGCGAGTGGTGACGAGCGGCTGGTCGCGTTCGAGGAGCTGTCGGGCGCTCTGGGGGAGGCGCGGACGGATGCGTGACGTGGTGGGCCGGCGGCGAAGCTCGCCGGCACGAGCGGGAATGTGGATGCTGACCTTCGCCGTGATATGGGTGACGGCCGCGTCCTGTGTGGGAAGCGACAACGCCGACGCGGGCTCGCAGCCGGGGACCGCTCGGCCTGGTGCCGCGTCCGCGAAATCGGAAGGCATGGCCCGTGCGGACACTGAGCGTGGAGCGGTGACGAGTGCGGAGTACAGCGAGGACGTGGAGCCCCTGGAGTATCAAATCTTCGAGCAAGTCGTCTCGAGCCAGAGCCCGCGGAAGACTCTGCACCGCCTGCTCGTCCTGTTTCCGGATACGCGGGCGCGGTTGGTGAAGACGGCCCGCGTGGCGCTCGACTCGATCGCCGCCGCCGATACGGCGGCCGTGGCCGCGCGCGCTATCCTCTACGGCTTCCGGCAGACAGGGCCGAGGGAGGGCGATGTGATTCCCATCGTGTGGGCCGAGTGGGTGCCGCCGGAGGGTTGGGCGCAGGCGGATTCCAGCTCCCGGAGACGGCTGCACCGCACCTATGTGTATTTCGGGGTGCCGGCCTGGAGCGAGGACGACGCGGAGGCCGCTTCCGCGCCGAACCCGCGATGAGCACGCGTCCGCCGGCCCTCCAGGACGACGGCGTCACGCCGGAGGAAGGCCTCGGCAGTGCCTGGGACCGGCTCGCGCCGCTTAGCCTGGGCGCCGTGGCCAGCAGTGCGCTGATCGTCATGGCGAGCGCGGGGCTGCGCCGCCTGCTCGGTCCCGGTCGACGGGCACTAGGCTGGTTGGGTGTGGCGGCCTTGTTGCCGCTAGCTGTATGGGTGTTGTGGGACGACGGAGAAACTGCGGAACCGCACGAGGAGTGAGAACAAAGAGGTCCGGAGCGGAACGGAAAGAAGCAAGGAACTCAATGGCGGATGAAAAGGCGATAACATCGAGGAGCGAGGACTTCTCGGCTTGGTACAACGAGGTGGTCCAGCGGGGCGAGTTGGCCGGGTACACGCCGGTGCGCGGCTGCATGGTCATCCGCCCGCACGGCTACGCGATCTGGGAGATGATGAAGGCGGCGCTGGACGAGAGGTTCAAGGCGACCGGACATCAGAACGCGTACTTCCCGCTCTTCATCCCCGAGAGTTTCTTGAAGAAGGAAGCCGAGCACGTCGAGGGTTTCGCGCCGGAAGCGGCGGTCGTCACGCACGGCGGCGGTAAGGAGCTGGAAGAGCCGCTAGTGGTGAGGCCGACGTCCGAGGCGATCATCTGGCCGATCATGGC
>CAYGAJ010000233.1:0-4091 GCA_964347815.1 uncultured Gemmatimonadota bacterium
GCACGGTCGTGCCGGCGAGGACCAACAGCAGCGCGCGCTGGAAGGAAAGGCTCATAACACCAAGGAGTTTAGCCGCCGGGGCGCCCCGCGCCCCGGGACGGGGCGACGGGGCGATTCCCGAGCGGAAACGACCGAAAATCTATGGGTCCGCCCCAAGTAGCGACACCGGCCTACTGAACGCGCTCGATCACGATACGCGCCACGGGGTCCGCCCAGCCGTGGATCGCCGGATCGAGATCGGCGACGCCCTGAATCCCCTCGTGGTGGTGGATCACACCGCCCTCGGCCAGGTTGGGATCGCTCGTCCCTGTGCCCGGATCTGTCGAAGGCACACCCGTCAGCGCCGGGCATGGCGGAACCATGTCCGCGAAGTCCTCCGTATTGATCTCGGTGCCGGCGTCGTAGCCATCGCTCTCGGCAACGAGAGCCTCACCGATATCTCGCGGCAGCCGCGCCCCGTCGAGGCCGGTGAAGCCATCGTTCGTGCAGATGAGCATCGACACGAACGACAGATACTTCGCGCCCCGCTCCGCTTCCAGCGTGATCGTCACGCTTTCGCCCGGTGTCAGCGGCGGAATCGGACCGCTCACCGCCACGACCACGTCGTCCACATGGGTCTCGCCGTCAAGCCGCTCGAGCATCGGCGCCAGGTTGCCGTTCTCGGCGATCTCTTTGAGCCCGAAGCTCGCCGGCTGCCCGACCTCGAACAGACTGATGGGTCGCCGGTGCGTCGCCACGAGCGGCGGTGTCAGCGGCTGACCCGCGCTCAGGTTGGTGAAGGTGACCTCGTACGTCGCCGAGCCCGCCGGGCCGAAACCCTGCTGAGCGGTCAAACCGGCGGCGGTGCTGCCCGTGGGCTCTGTCTCGTTACAACCGCCCAGCGCCGCGGCTACACCGAGGCCGATGACCAGGTGTGCGATTCTGCGCATCTGCTTCCTCCCACGTTTGGAGTTTGGACCGGGACCGCCCGATACGAGGATCCCGTGTTTCACGCTCCGAACCTGGGCAACCGGCGGACCGATCATCTCCCGACCGGTGGCGCTGGCCGAATCGCAAGAAGGAGACTGGGCTTTCGCGGATTCGCGGGTCAGGTGAGCGCGAGGCGCGGGGTGTTTCATGAAACGCCCTGAAACGATTCCGTCACGTTTCAACGGCTCGTTTCACAGAGGTGTCTGCAACGACCGGCGGAGGGCTTGAGACCCGGGCGCGTCGAGACGGCGAGCTTAGCGGGCTCTCAGGGCCGCTGCAGGCTGCGATAAAGAACCAAGTACTCTTCGATCGTGGCGGCCAGCGCACCTTCCCCCGCCGCCGCTGCCAGATCGAACGCCGCTTGCGCCGTGCTTACCGCACGATCGACCTGCCGAGCCGACGCGTAAGCCGCCGCGAGCACATGCAGAACCGCAGGATCGCGCCAGCGGGTGAGCTCTGCCGCGCGCTCCCCCAGCTCGACGGCGCGCTGAGGCGCCAGGAACTCGGGTTCGGTGGCCAGAGTCCAGGCCATGGCCGTCAAGGGATCGGGCCACCCGGGTTGGGCCCGCGCGGCGGCAGCGAAATGCTCCATCGCTTGTGCGAGGTCTCCCTGGTCGGCGAGGGCCGAGCCCAATCCGTAGAGCGCCCGGCGCTCGCTCGGGCGCAGGTCCAGCGTCCGGCGGTAGTGATGGACCGCCGAGTCCGTCTGGCCGAGCGCCATCAGCGTTTCCGCCAGGTCCAGCTGCGTTTGAGCGTCGGGCGCCAGGCTAAGTGCCCGGCGATAGTGCGTCGCCGCCTCTTCCAGCCGTGCGAGCCCGCGCAGCGCGCCGGCCAGCGCCAGGTGCACGTCGGCGCGGTCGGGCTCGCGCTGCAGCAGCTTTTCCCAGCCGGCGGCGCGGATCGACAGGTGTTTGCGGACGAGCTGCTCACGAAGCTCAGAAAGCTGGCCGGGATCGCGCGGCACCACCTGGATCCAGAGGTCGCCCATCTCGTCCGTCGCGTTGGGTCCGAACACGACTCGACGCGGCACGCGTTCGGCGTTCGCTGGACTCTCTGCCGAGTTGTCGTACACATACCGCATCTTCAGCTTCGTGCCTCGCCGCAGGGCGACCGGCTGCACGAAGCGGTACTCGTCCTGCCAGTCGAAGTCCCAGCGCTCGATGCGCAGCAGACAACGCTGCGTGCCGTTCGGGAGGGTGGCCGACGCGTGCATCTCCCGGGCGAGAAAGTGGGCGTGCGGGAACAGGCTGAGCAGATCGACGTCGACGGGCAGCACCAGCGAGTCCTCGGCGACGTAGTCCGCGGCGCGCGCCGGGATGTCGAGCGTCTCGGACCCCAGCCTGAGCAGGGCCGGCCGCCGCTCCAGCGGCCGATCCACCAGGTGAAAGCCGAGTTCGGCGCTCACCGCTTCGACCGCGCCGCGGGGCCGCAGGTGCAGATGCAGGACCAGGTCGCTCCCCGCCTCCAGCCGCCAGGCCATGCCGGGCGCGGCCTGAAAATACGCCTTGCCCGGGGCCCAGCCGACGAAGAATCTTTCGGGACTGCGAGCACCGGGCGAGATCATCCCCGCGAACCCCGGCTGGGGATCCTCGTCGTCCAGCCGCCGCGATGTGTCGGTGGCGTCGACGCTGAGCACGGCGTGATGCACCACCGCCCGCTTCACCACCTTCAGCTCTACCGCGCGGACCCAGGCCGCGGCCGGGATGTCGGCGTTCAGGACGAAGTTTCGGAACACGTCTCCGCCCTCGGCGGCCAGCGCGTAGGGCTCGGGCATCCGCACCACCAGATCCGGTGCCCCCAGCTCCCACTCACCCGACCCGATCTCTGGCGGCTCGAAACCCTCGAGGTCGCCGGCCGGCATTCCCGCCTCGACCCAGCGCTGGATCACTTCGATCTCCCTGTCGCTCAGCCGTCGCGCGCCGGCGAACTCGCCACACCCGGGCGCCGGCAACCACGGGGGCATGGTGCGCTGGCGCGTGACCTGACCGATGAGGGGACCGTAGGCGCGGGCGTTCTCGTAGGTCACGAGGGCGAAGGGGGCCGACTCACCGCTCTGATGGCAGTGCGCACAGTGTGTCGAGAGGATCGGCGCGATTTCGGAGGCGAAGGTCGGCGTGCCCGGGACGTCGGGCGTCGAGTCGCCCGTCCGCCCACCGCCCTCGCACCCCAGGATCGCCAGGATCAGCGCGATCACGAGGCGCGAGGCGTCTGTGGCGGCGTGTCCGCTCCCCGTTGAGTGGCCCATTGGGCCCGATCCTGGGCGGCCCGAGAGAGCGCCGCAAGAGGCCGCTGTCCAGGTGTCGGCCGGGAATACCCTTAACGCTCAACGGCTGCGTCGTGTCAACTGTTATAGAAGGGCGTAGAAGCAGCCGTGGACAAGCGGAGCGCTTGGTCGCGCCCGGTGGCACGTCGGGGCCCCGGTGTGTGCGATCCCCGCAAACAGCAAGCGGAGAGGGCATAGTGACAGTCAAAGTACTCAGCCGCGGCCTCGGCCTGGTCACGCTGGCCGCGATATCGATGACGGGTCCGGCCGTCGCCCAGGTACCGTCGGTGACCCTGGACGAGGCCATCGAGATGGCGCTGCGGGTGCAGCCGGGCATGGTCCAGGCGCGAGGGCAGGTCACGCAGTCGGCCGCCGCCCGGCGCGAGACCCTGGGCAGCTGGTTGCCGACGATCAGCGCGGGCTCGGGATACAGCACCAACTCCACTCGCCGGTTCGATCCGACCACCCAGCGCACGGTCGAGGGCTCATCCACTTCGTACTCGGCGGATCTGAATGCCTCGATGGTGCTGTTCGACGGGCTGAGCCGCGTCTACGACGGGCGCGCCGCCAACGCCGACGCGCGCGCCGCCGACGCGTCGCTGGTCAATCAACGTTTCCAGACGATACTCCAGACCAAGCAGGCATTCTTCAACGCACTGGCCGCCGAAGAGCTGGTCCGAGTCTCCGAGACGCGCATCGAGCGAGCCCAGGAGGGGCTCAAAGTCGCCAAGGAAAAGCTGGCCGCTGGCACGGCGACGCGTTCCGACACCCTGCGCTCGGTCGTGGAGGTCGCCAACGCGCGCTTGCAGAAGCTCAACGCCGAAACCCAGCTCGCCACGGCCGAAGCGAACCTGGCACG
>CAYGAJ010000234.1:0-4091 GCA_964347815.1 uncultured Gemmatimonadota bacterium
CCGAGGAGACGGAGGATCTCAAAGCCTTCTATCCCGGCCACACGCTGGTCACGGCGCCCGAGATCCTCTTCTTCTGGGTGGCGCGGATGATCATGGCGGGGCTCGAGTTCCTGGGCGAGGTTCCGTTCCGCGACGTGTATCTGCACGGCACGGTGCGCGATCATACGGGCCTGCGCATGTCCAAGTCGCTGGGCAACGGGATCGACCCGCTGGAGGTCGTTCGGCGTTTCGGGGCCGACGCCTTGCGCTTCACGCTGGTGAACGGGATGGGGATCGGCGCCGACCTGCAGCTCAACTATCTCGACCTCGAGGAGTCGTTCCACGTCGGGCGCAACTTCGCCAACAAGATCTGGAACGCGGCGCGGCTCTCGCTGCCACACCTGGACGGCGGCCCCATCCCGGCGCTGCCCGATCGTGCGAAGCTCGCGTTCGCCGATCGCTGGATCCTCTCACGGCTCGAGGCCGTGATCGAAGAGGTGAGCGAGAATCTGGAGCGGCTGCGTCTGCACGAGGCGGCGGCCGCCGTCTACCGCTTCTTCTGGAGCGAGTTCTGCGACTGGTACCTCGAGCTGGTGAAGGCCCGGCTGTATGACGAGTCGGATCCCGAGGCCCGCGACGCCGCACGCGCCGTGCTGCGTCACGTGCTCGACAACAGCCTGCGGCTTCTGCACCCGGTGATGCCGTTCATCAGCGAGGAGCTGTGGCAGAAGCTTCCCGACCGAACCGTCGAGAGCCTGATGGTCGCGCCGTGGCCCGAACGCCGGCCCGAGCTTCTCGATCCGGAGGCCGAGACGCAGATGTCGATTCTGCAAGAACTGCTCGGCGCGGTGCGGAACATCCGCAGCGAGTACAACGTCGAGCACGGCCGCAAGATCGAGGTGTTGGTGCGGTCCGCCGACGCGGCGTTGCGGGCGGCGCTCGCCGCTGAGGGCGAGTCGGCGCGCCGTCTCGGTGGCATCGCCGACCTGCGGCTGGACGGCGAGACGCGTGGCGCGGGCGCGAGCGCGGTGCTCACGTCGGGTGCCGTGGTCTACGTGCCGCTCGAGGGGCTCATCGACCTGGACCGCGAACGCGCCCGGCTCGACAAGCAGCGGAGCGAGCTGAAGGATCTGGTCGAGCGCTCCGAGCGGCGCCTGGCGAGCGCCGACTTTGTGCAGAAGGCGCCGGCGGAGGTGGTGGAGAGCGCCCGCCAGAAGCTGGAGGGTCTGCAGGAGCAGCTGGCCCGAGTGGAAGAGAAGCGTCGAGCGCTGGAGGTGGAGTAACCCCGTGATCCGGGTCTCACGGACCGGCGTGGTCCGGGCCACCCTGCTCGTTGGAGCCTGCGTGATCGCCTTGTACAAGCTGGTGGCCCTCGACGGTTGCGCCCACGCCCAGGCGCCGATGGGCGGCCCCGCCGATTCGACGCCGCCCCTCTTGATCGCGATCGTGCCGGACAGCTACGCGGTCGTGCCCGGCTTCAAAGACCGGGTCCGCTTTCAGTTCGACGAGTCGATCTCAGAGCGCAGCGTACAGGGCACGGTGACGCTGTATCCCCTCGACCCGCGCCCGCAGGTGGGCAAGGGCAAGCGCGAGTTGCGGGTGCGGCCGCGCGACGGCTGGGTCGCCGATCGCATCTACCACATGCGGCTCGAGCCCAACGTTCAGGACCTGTTCAACAACCGCATCACGGCGCCGATCCGCTACGTCTTCTCCACCGGCGTGCCGATCCCCGACAACCGGGTCAGCGGCAGGGTCATCGACCGCATCAACGGCCGGCCGCTGCGGACGGGTCGCGTCGACATGGTGCGCATGCCGGACACGCTGCGCTACGGCACGATCGCGGACTCCGCCGGTCTGTTTTCGCTGAGCGCCCTGCCCGAAGGCGAGTACCTGGCGATCGGCTACGAAGACGTGAACAACAACCGGCGCGGCGACGATTTCGACCGATCGGATACGGTGCGGGTGACGCTGGCGGCGGCCGATACCCTGACCCTGGATTTCCGGGTCTTTCGCCACGACACCGTCGGGCCCCGGTTGACCGAGGCGCAACCCATCGACTCCGTTACGGTCGAACTGCAGTTTGACGGGTATCTCGACCCCGACGCTCCGCTGAGCACCGCCAACGTCGAGCTGTTCGCCTTGGCCGACAGTACGCCCGTTGCCCTCGATACGGTCTTGCACGGCTGGGCCTACAACGCCTGGCGTGACTCACTGCAGCGGGCCCGGGCGGCGGCCCTGGACACGCTCGCGGCGCCGCCCGACACGCTGCTGCCGCCGCCGGACACTTTGGCGCCCGCAGCCGTACCCCGGGCGCCCGGGGCGCCTGCGCCGCAGGAGGGTGCATTGCCGGCGGCCCAGCCGGAAGGGCCGCTTCCCCAGCGTAACCTGTACATCGTCGCCCGGGAGCGGATACCGCCGGGAACACATGCGGTGCGTGTTCGCGCTGTGCTCAACCTGAGCGGACTGGAGGGCGGTGGGGAAGCGTCGTTCGAGCCGGCGACGGAAGAGGAGCCGCCGCCGACACCTCCACCGCCGCCCAACGGGCCCGCCCAGCAGGAGCCGGCCGGACGACGGGGAGCAGGATCGCGTCTACGATGAGAGGATCCGATTGATGGAGGACTCGCGTCGTCGGATTCCCAGCGTCGATTCGCTTCTGGGCTCGAGCGCCTTCGAGAGGCTGCTGCGAGACCGGCCCCGATCGATCGTGGTCACCGCACTCCGTCGCACGTTGGAAGCGCTGCGCCACGATCTGACCCGCGGCGATCAGACCGATCTGCCCGCCGCGCCCGAGATCGCCGCGGCGACCGAGCGCGAGCTTGCGGCCATGGACGCGCCCTCGCTGCGCCGGGTGATCAACGCCACCGGCATCCCTTTGCACACCAATCTGGGGCGGGCGCCGCTGGCCGCCGCCGCTCAGCAAGCGCTCGCCGAGGTGGCCCGCGGTTACACTAATCTCGAGTACGACTTGGGACGCGGCGCACGGGGCTCGCGTTACGACCATTGCGCCGCGCTGCTCGTCGAGCTGACCGGCGCCGGCGGCGCGCTGGTGGTCAACAACAACGCGGCGGCCGTCATGCTCGCCTTGAACGAGCTGGCGGAGGGGCACGGGGTCATCGTCTCCCGCGGCGAGCTGGTGGAGATCGGCGGCTCGTTCCGCGTCCCGGACGTCATCGCGAAGAGCGGGGCACGTTTGGTGGAGGTCGGCGCCACCAACCGCACCCACCGGCACGACTACGAGGAAGCGATCGGCCCCGGGATCCGGGCGATCCTCAAGGTCCACCGCTCCAACTTCAAGCAGACGGGCTTCGTCGCCGAGGTGAGCATCGATGAGCTCGTGCCTCTGGCGCACCGTCACGAGCTGCCGGTCGTTCACGACCTCGGCTCGGGGCTGCTGGCCGATATGGCGCTGGGCCTCCCCAGCGAGCCGAGCGTCCGCGATTCGCTGGCCGCCGGGGCCGATCTCGTGACGTTCAGCGGCGACAAGCTGCTCGGCGGCCCACAGGCCGGGGTGATCCTGGGCCGGAGTGATCTAGTAGAGCGGATCCGACGCAACCCGATGCTGCGCGCCCTGCGCGTCGGCAAGCTGACGCTCGCGGCCCTCGAGGCGACGCTGCGCCTCTGGCGGGATGAAGGGGTGGCAAAGGCCGATGTGCCCGGCGTCGCCATGATCACTACCGAGCCTTCGATGCTGCGCCAACGTGCCGAGCGGCTGGCCGGGCTCTTGCTACAGCGTAGTCCCGACGCCCACATCGAGGTCGTGCGCGATGCCGCGGAGGTCGGGGGCGGATCGTACCCGGGAGTCGAGATCGAGTCGTGGATTCTGCGGGTTCGCGTGCCCGACCGCTCGGAGACCGAGCTGGAAGCGGCTTGTCGTGCCGCGACGCCGCCGGTGATCGGCCGGGTCAAGGATGGGGCGCTTTGCCTCGATCCGCGCACCGTGTTGCCCGCTGACGAGTCGGAGTTCGTCAGGGCGGTGGCCGACGCGCTGAACGCTTGATCGTCCGGTAAGGTCGACGGAACCGACGTAAGAGGAGAACCGGCATGTCTCAGCCGAAAGCGGTGGCCGTCTTCGCGTCGGGCTCGGGGACGAACCTGCAGGCGCTGCTCGACAC
>CAYGAJ010000235.1:0-4089 GCA_964347815.1 uncultured Gemmatimonadota bacterium
GAGCGATTGATGCCCCGCGGTTGAAACCCTGAGAACGCCATCTCCTATGCAAGCGGCGGTTCGACGTCAGGGCGCGGTCCGTTACGAGCCACGCGAACAGGACGAGGCCGCTCTTAGCGTGCAGGCAGGCTAAAGCCCAATCGAGCCTCGCCTATTCGGTCTGCGGCCCGAGCCTCGCAATCACCTTTCCACCCTGCTCCACCGCCAGCGCGGTAACCCGGCCCTCCTCCAACGTGAAGAGGATGTAGAGGTCCGACAGCCCGGCCACACGGAAGCGATCGCTGGCGACCGGGACCGCGTAGAAGACACCCCGCCCCGTCGCGTCGAGTTTCAACCTGCCGCGAACGACCTCCGCGGTAATCGTCAAGCCACCCTGGCCGTCGAAACGGCCCGCATAGGGCTGCAAGTCCTGATCGCTCATCTCGATCGGTCGCATCGGTGGCAAGGAAACGGCGAACGGGGGGCGACGGATCTTCTTCAAGCAGCTCGTGTCCAGCCCCTCGACCGTGCCCCTCTCGACCGTCTGCTGCACGAGGCGATCAACGCACTCAGTCCCTTCCAGCCCGTCGAACCCATGCGCACCGTATGGCACCACGACATGAAGTGAGTTCTCCAGATACCTTGCCACGTATTCGCCGTACTGCGGCGGAGTGACCGGGTCCCACTGACCCGAGAGGATCAGCGTGGGGACCGATGAGCGGACCGGTTCGGCATAGCCTTCAGGAACTTGACCGCGCCGCCAAACGGCGCAGGCGTCGCGCTGATCGCGAACCCGGTAGTCGCCCAGAAAGGTGCCTTGGGCCAGACGCTCACCCTCGCCGGGCTCGATAAAGGGGACATCCTCAGCGCAGGTAACCGACAGATACATGCCGTTGCTGCCACTCGCCACGATGTAACGGCGCGCGAAGAGAGCGTATTCGCCCAGCGGAGTGAAATCGCCCTGGGCAGCATGGTGGATATACGCGGGGACTTTCACCGCATTGCCCGATCCGTAGAGCAGATACCGAACCGCCTCAGCGACGTTGTCACGGGAAAGCTGGATCGCGGCGATGTCACCGGTGTTCGGGTTCAAGACCTCGACGGCGACGGGCCCAGCCTCGAGGCGATGGAAGACCGACTCGATCTCTTCCCGCAGGTTGGGGAACGCGCCACCGCACTGCTCATCGGCCAGGCATTCATCGACCACGCTATCGAGCGCGCGCTGCGCGTCCGGCGCCAGATCGCGCGGGATGAAGGCGTTCGTCGCCGTCGCGCCGTGGAGCACCGCGGTGCGAGCGTGGGCGCCGTGCCGACGCAAGTACACCTGAACCGCTCGCGTGCCATACGATCCGCCAAACAGGTTGAGCTGCTCGTAGCCCAGCGCCTCCCGAACTTCATCCAGATCGTCCATGGCGAGTGGCGTGGTGTACAGCGTCAGGTCGGCCTCCGACTCAAGCTCCGTCCGACAGGTCGCCACAGCTTGGATTGGAAAGAATCGGCCCAGGTAGCTCTGAGGCTCTTCGGGCGGTCCGAACAAGTCACAATTGAGCGGATGCGAGGCGCCGGTGCCCCGCTGGTCGACCAGCAGAATGTCCCGGCCCTGGCGGATGCCGGCGTAGGCTTGCGCTACAAAAGGCGCCAGCTCTGTCGCCGATTCGCCCGGGCCGCCGGGAATGAAGACGAAAGGATCCGCGGTGGGCGTTTCACCCGTAGCATGGAGGACGACAATCTTCAGGCTGATCTTGCGGCCACTCATCGCGGCTCGGTTCTCATAGACTTCGAGAGTACCGCAGCTCGCGTCGCCGATAACCCCGCGCAGCTGACACGGCTCCAACGTCAGCGCCTCCTGGGCGCTCGCCGGCGCTATGCCAAGGTAACCGATGAGCAAGAATGCGAGGGCTGCGCACCGCGCAAAGACATTGGACATGATCTGGATTCTCCTTCGGCGATCAGCCGTCTCAGCGATCGTTTGGGGCCTCCGGCACGACGCCACCCACAGCCATCCTACGACTGAGTCTCCAAGGGTGTGTCAGGGAAGGACTGTTCGCACGGATCGTTAGGGCTATCGTCCGAAGGTCGCGGAACTTTGCCCGTCCTCCTCGATGTCGTTCTCGGATTCATCCTCCGCCATGGCTTCACGGACGGCGCGCCACAACCCCTCGGACAGCTCCTGCAGTCCCGCAGCGGCTCGTCCAGCCGATCCCGGCCCAGGCCGGCTTGCAGAGCCTCGGGCAGAGGCTCGCCGGTCCGCGACTCGAGGATGTGGAGGATATCGGCCACCGAGGTGACCAGCGCGGCCCCGTCCTGGATGAGGCGGTTCGTCCCCGCGCTGGTGGGATTGTGGATGGGGCCGGGCACGGCCAACACCTCTTTGCCACCCTCCAACGCGTGTTGCGCCGTATTCAGGGCGCCGCTCTTCTCCGGCGCCTCGACCACCAGCACCGCCCGCGCCAGGCCGGCGATGATCCGATTGCGTTGCGGGAAGTGGAACTTGAGCGGCGGCGCCCCCGGCGGGAACTCGCTGACCAGGCAGCCGCGATCGGCGATGGTATGGAACAGATCCTCGTGCTCGGGTTCACAAAGACCGCGGAGCGCGGTCGGGTAGCCCGGACCGTCGAGCTCGAGGGTGCTCGGCGCGCTCATGCTTGAAATCATGCAGATCCCGCATCAACACAACGTCACCAGCGCTGGAAACGAGGCGCCAGGGAGGCGAGGGGCAAAGGGGACGGTGGGTGATAGGATTCGAGATCGGAGACCCGAGGGACCGACGGCGATGCGACTATCGCTGGGGCAGAGGCAGGCTGGAGGCTAGGTCTTCCCCTTTGTCGCCTTCTTGGCAGCGGCAGCTTTCTTTTTGACGGTCTTCTTCTTTGTCGCCTTCTTCCGCGGAGCTTTCCGCGCCTTGGGCTTTTCGGCTTCCGGCTCGACACCCAGGGGCTCCTCCGCCGCCGGCTCCGGTGCGGGGTGTCGCCGCCGGAGCACAACGGGAACGGCGAACCCTTCCATCCCTTTGATCGAGAACTCACCCTCGTACCCGAGGCCCGCCGCGAGCTTACGATCGATCACGACCGTCGCCTGGACAACGCGCTGCTCGCCCGGCTCGAGCTTCAGCTTTGCCGGCTCGAACTTCACTTTCCCCTTCACGGTCTCACCGTCAGGGTCCTTGAAAGCGGATGCCACCAACTCGCAGGAAATGCTCCGCTCCAGATCGTTGGATACGAGGAAGCTGCCGCGCGCCGTCTCACCTTCCTCGCCCTCGAACACGAGTGTGCCCGCCCCCGAATCCACGTCAGCGGAACCACGGCCCTCTTCGAGGTTGACGAAGATCTCGCTGATCCCGCGAAGGTATTCCAGTGAGAGGTTGAGCCACCCCTGGTAGAAATCGACGTTGGCCTGAACGGCCCGCCGAAAAACCTCGGTGAGTTCCGGCCGGTCAGCCATGCTGGATCTTCCCTATGTAGGCGCGCCTGCAAGGACGCGGGCAGTAGAAATGATCGTACCAGTGGTGGATGTGGTCGGGGCAATCCTCAATGAAGACATCGCAAGCCAGGCGCGGAGCGCAATCGGTGACAGACACTTCGACGCGGACGAAGTGGAAGTTACAGCCGAGCACCAGAATCGGCCCCGTCAGCGTCTGCCCGACCTGTACGTCGTCGGGAATCCGCAGCGTCACTGTGACGGTGCCCCGTTCCTGCATGCCGAGGGAAAGCGTCGTGGGATCAATCGCCATCCAGCCCGCGATGCGCCCCCGCGCCGTGACCATTATGACGTGCGGCTGCCAGTCGCAATTCGTCACGTGTATGCGGATCCGGCCAGAGCAGCCCGGCGGGAGAGCGAGCCGACAGGTGCCGGCCGGCTGAGGCTCCCAGCACGGCGCAGGAATCTCGCAGCGGCCCGGCGCCCGATCAGCCAATGCACCGGCGAGCGTCGCGGCCAGTTGAGCCGGCACCTCGAGGAGAACCCCGATGGCGTCTCCGAGCGAACGGGTCCTGTTTATCTCGATGCGATTCATTCCTTGATCCTTCCCCGGCGCGGAGCTCGTGAGCTTTTCACGACCTCGACGATGATCCTGTGGGCAACGTTCGCGATTTGCCACGTGCCGGAGTAGAC
>CAYGAJ010000236.1:0-4066 GCA_964347815.1 uncultured Gemmatimonadota bacterium
CCAGCACGTCGCGCACGACCCAGAGAATCGGCATCCGCTCCGGCACGTCGACGGTTTGGGCTCGACCGTTCACGGTGAAAGAGAACTCGGCCATGAGAAGCCCCCCATGTTGGAAAGAATCGCTCCAATCTGGGCGCCGCCGCTACAACGGTCAAGCACTTCTGATTCCGGTTGTCGACTGTACGCGTAAAATCCCTCGTAACTAACTAACTAACGTCAGCGTTATGAGTTACGCTCGTCGAGTGCCGAAGCACGCAAACCCAAGTCGCTTGACGGAACGGGCCTGGGGGTCCATTCTACCCCGGCGATGAACCCTTTTTTCTAAACGGTTTTGGTGAATGGCAGTCTGGGCTGAACTGCGCAAGCGGCGCGTCTTCCAATTTCTGGGTGCCTACATCGCGGGCGGTTTCTTGGTGCTCGAAGGGGTGGATCAGCTCGTTGGGAATGGGTTGCTCCCCGAGATCGCTTATCCGCTCGCACTGATCTTCTATCTGTTCGGGATCCCCGGATCGACGATCATCGCCTGGTTCCACGGCGAGAAGGGTGCGCAGAAGCCGCCGGCTGTTGAGATCTGGCTGCAGGCGGGCTTGCTGGTAGCGGCGCTGGCGGTCTCGGCGGCTGTGATCAAAAGCCAGCGCGCCGTGCCCACCGTCGAGTCGACGCTCGACGCACGCCGGGTGGCCGTGCTCTATTTCGATGATCTCAGTCGAGATCAGGAACTGAGCTACCTGGCGGACGGCCTGACCGAGACGCTGATCGAAAAGCTGTCCCGCGTTACGGCGCTCGACGTCATCTCGCGAAACGGTGTCGCGCCCTATCGCGGCAGCACGCTCTCCCGCGACAGCATCGGAGAGGCGCTCCAGGCGGGCAGCCTGATCGAGGGTACGGTCGAACAGGTCGGGGACGAAGTGCGGGTCACGGCGCGGCTCATCGACGGGACCAGCGGCGTCGACCTTGAGAGGGCCAGCTTCCGCAAGCCGGCGGGGGACATCCTCGCCGTCAGCGAATCGCTGGCCCAGGACGTCGCCGGGTTTCTGCGCACGCGGTTGGGTGAAGAGGTTCGGCTGCGGGAACGGCGCGCCGCCACCTCGAGCACGCAGGCCTGGACGCTGACGCAGAAGGCGGAACGCATCCGCAAGGACGCGGAGGATCTGCTCGACGCAGAGCAGTGGGGCCCAGCCTTCGCGGCGTTCCAACGCGCCGATTCCACGCTCCAGCTCGCCGAGGTCGCGGATCCTCAGTGGGTCGAGCCGATCGTGCTGCGCGGGCAGATCGCCTACCGCCGGGCCCGGCTGTCCGGTGAACCCGATGAGCGGGAGGGGTGGCTACAGGTCGGCTTGGAGCACGCTCAGCAGGCCCTGTCGATCGCGCCCAACTACCCCGAGGCGCTCGAGTTGCGGGGAACTCTTCGCTATGCAAGCTGGATCTTCCAGCGGCCGGCGGATCCGGAGGCTGCGAAGTCTTTGCTGATGAGCGCCCGCGAGGATCTCGAAGAGGCGACGCGGGTCGATCCGTCTCTCGCCGGCACCCACAGCACCCTTAGCCACCTCTACTACCAGATCGACGATGTTCCCGCCGCCGTGCTGGCGGCGCGGCGCGCTTACGAGGAAGACGCTTACCTCGACCTGGCTCCCGAGATCCTCTGGCGGCTGTTCAGCGGCTCGCTCGACCTCGAGCAGTTCGGCCAGGCAGAGCGCTGGTGTCTGGAAGGCGCACGCCGCTTTTCCCATGATTTTCGCTTCACCAAGTGCCAGCTGCTGCTCCTAGCCACCCCGGGCGCTTCCCCCGATGTGGACCGCGCCTGGGATCTCCTGTCGCAGGTGGAAGAGCTGGCGCCAGAACGGCGCCTCGAGCTGGAACGAGCGCACGGGTGGATGCTGGTCGCCGCGACGATCGCCCGGGCCGGCCTGGCCGACAGCGCCCGGAGCGTCCTGGGCCAAGCCCATGCTCTGGTCAACGCCGCGATCGATCCCAGTCAATTTCTGCTGTCACAGGAAGCTTACGTGCTGAGCCTGCTGGGCGACTACGACGCCGCTGTTGACTTGTTGAGACGCTATGCCGCGGCGAACCCCGGCCACTTCGAGGGCGCCCGCGGGGTCTCCTGGTGGTGGCGCGAGCTGAAAGACCACCCGGGGTTTCAGGATCTTCTGGGCCAACGAAGCCAGAGATAACCCGCCTGACAGTTGCGGGCCCGCCACGCCCCGACCTTCCGAGCCTCTGCCGGGGGTCCCCGGCCGAACGCTGGCGACGGTGTGCCGTGCCCGCTCGCCCCGGCGGCATGGTCTGAGACTTGCTAAATGAGGCCCAAAATGCGAATCAATTGCCGGGTCAGAGTCCTCGTAGCGTAAGGGGGCTTACATCCTTGCCGCTAGCCCCTGGCCAAAAAAAGGAGCCCCAACCATGAAGCGAGTCGTCCCGCTGCTTCTGGCGGTGGCGGTGGTCCTTTCCTGTCAGCAGGACCAGCCGACACCCACCTCACCCTTCATCGGCACCCCACAGAGCGCGATCATCGAGCTGGGCAACGGCCACTTCTTCTGGCTGCCCGAGCTGGTGCCCCAGCCGGCCAGCTTCAACGGCGTCTTCAACCCGGACCTGCCGCCGACTATCCTGCTCTGTCAGCTGAACGGCAACGTTGATCCGCTAGCCTGCGCGCAGCCGTACCAGACGCTGTTCGGGCCCTTGCAGATCACGGTCAGCCTGGTGAACGAGCACTACTCGGCGGTCTGGCACACCAGCGACTCCAATCTCGACTCCGACGAGTTCTACCGTCTGACCGTGGTCGTCGGGACGGACACGATGGGCCACCGGGACCTGAACCCCGAGGACAACCCTCCGCCGATCAACAAGAGCGCGCCGTTCTACGCGTTCAACAACGGCAACACGATCAACATCAAGTTCCGGATGGAGTTCGGTCTATTCTGCACGGGCGGCGACCCGACGACGTGCGGCGAGTGCACATTCGAGTCGACGGGCGAGGCGGGCAACAACGACAACTTCGATCGCGTCTGC
Organism: uncultured Gemmatimonadota bacterium; assembly: GCA_964347815.1. Lineage (GTDB taxonomy): Bacteria > Gemmatimonadota > Gemmatimonadetes > Palauibacterales > KS3-K002 > CAYGAJ01. Next base: position 3,010 of record CAYGAJ010000236.1, read on the forward strand.
AACGCGGACGCCGGCGCCGGCATCTTCATCCCCGAGGGCCAGCTGCCGCAGACGACCGTGGTGATCCCCGAGCGGGTGGAGTGCCCGGACCTCGATCCGGTCACCCGGCGCGTGAGGTTCTTCCAGGGGCTCGACCTGCCGCAATACGGCGGGTGCATGTCGGTCCGCAGCCAGCCGCCGCTCGACCCGGGCACCAGGATCGAGTTCATGATCGTGGGGCTGTGCCAGGACGTTCCCAGCGGCTTCACTCAGGAAGACAAGCTGGTCATTCACAAGACGCCGGACGCGAGCGACCCCGACGCGCCCGTTGAGGCGACGAACAACGTCGACGCGCCGTTCGTCGACTGCGAAGCCTTGGCCGCGGCCAACACGCCGCCGCTGTTGCGGCTGGCGCAGCGGGCCTGGCGCACGCTCAGCCCGCTCAGCGCCCGGCCGGCCTATGCCGTCCACCAGGGGCGCGGCGGCGAGATCATCTCGTTCACCGACTTCGTCTGGGCGCTGCCGTCGCAGATGGAGATTCTGGAGGGTGATGGCCAGACGGCGTTGACGGGTACGCCGGTGGCGGTGCCGCCGGCCGTGCTGATCACCGACGAGGACCTGGCGCCGGTCGAAGGCGCGCGCGTCTGGTTCGAGGTCACCGTGCCCAGCAACGGCGGCTTCGTCGTCGCGGACATGCCGACGGTTACCGGCAGCGACGGGATCGCCCAGGTGACGTCGTGGACGTTGGGCAACGATCCGGGTCTCAACGTGCTGGAGGCCAGCGGCTTCGGTATCGGCGTCCGGGACGAAGCCTGGACGGCGCCCGACGGAAGGATCGGCGTTGGCCCGTTCACCCACACCACGGTGACGGACCCCGCGGGCACCGATAACCGCGATCCGATCCCCGTGCAGCGGGGTGACGTCGAGTTCACGGCGATCGGTTGTCAGCCCGGCTTCGGCGCCGCTGGCAGCATCGACGGCGTGCTGAGCGACGGCGAGTGGGACTGCGCCATGACCGCGCCGTTCGAGGCCAACGTGGGCGGTGGCAAGAAGCCCTCGACCTACTACTGGATGCAGG
>CAYGAJ010000237.1:0-4040 GCA_964347815.1 uncultured Gemmatimonadota bacterium
CCTGTTCGACCTGGAGCTGGCGCTGGAACCCGTTGAAGATCGGGATCGAGAAGAAAGCGCTCAGCGTCACCGGCTCGTTCTCGAAGTCGAACGGGAAGACGCTGTTCGCCGCCCGGAAATCGTTATCGATGCTGATCGAATCCTGCGGCGTGAACTGGAAGGCCGAACAGTTGTTGAACGGCGCCGGCGGTGGCGTGCCCGTCGCCCCATAGAGGTCCGAGATCTGACCGCAGGCCAGCACCGTCGCGTCGGCCTGTCCGCGGGCGCTCGCGACCTGCTGCGCGATCGTCACGTCGGGATCGGTCTCCTCCCGCGCGAACCCGCTCCAGCTCGCCTGCAGCGAGAGGGTGGGGAAGTAAGCCGCCTTCGCCACCTTCACCGTCGAGTGAGCCGCGCTGCGGTCGGCACGCGCGGCCACCAGCGTCGGGTGGCGGGTCATGGCATCGTTCATTAGCGGCTCGACCTGAAGCCGCGGCTCGAAGATCTCGAACTGGCTCACCAGCTCGATCTGCTCGGCCGGGACCTGGACGCCCAGCGCCTGGACCAGCCGCAGCTTCGCCACGCGAGCGGCGTTTCGCGCCTGCACCAGGGCGATCTCGGCGCGCCCCCGGGCCACGTCGGCCTGCATCGTCTCCAGCCGCGTCCCGGCGCCCACCTCCTCGCGTGCCTGGGCCAGGCGCAGGTGCTCCTCGGAGCGGCGCAGCTCGCGCTCGGCCTGCGTCGCCCGCTCCTGCAGCCGCAGCACCTCGATGTAGGCGCTGGTCACCTGGCTTTCGAGCACCAGCTCGGCGTCATCCACGCGTCGCCGCGCCGCCGTGCGCTCGGCCTTGCGCTGACCCGGCTGGAACAGCGTTTGGCCGTTCAGCGAGTAGGAGACCGAGAACTGGTACTGCGAAAGCAACACCGCCGGCTGCGGGAAGGTGGCCGCGCCGAAGCGCTGCTGACCCGCGTCCTGCCAGGCCGTAAAGAACGCGAGGTCGGCTCGGGGGAGGAACAGGTTGGCGCTGGCCGAGCGCACCCCCCAGTTGGCCGGTCCCAGATCGTTGACCGTCTGCAGGAAGGTCGGGTTATTGTTGCGGGCCAGGTCGATCGCTTCCTCCAGCGTCAGTGGCGCCCGCTGCTGGGCGGCGAGCTGACCGGCCGGAGCGAACAACGGAACGAGCAGAACGCAGAGAACCGCTCTCCAAGTCATGTGCAAACTCCACGCTTGGGTTTGTATAGAGTCTTCGGCATCCGATAACAGCTTACGGCACGAGATCGCTGAGCGGGGCCTGCCCGGTGCTCGTCTGCGGAGCCGGCCGAAGATGGCCGGTCGAGAGGCGTTCCGGGAAGCAGTTCCCACCCGGGGCATAGCGCTTTCGCTTAGCCGTACGGGGCGGGATCGTCAAGAGTTTCGGGGTGTGGGGCCGGTGGGATGTATGGAAGTGAACATCCAACATCGGAGATCCGACATCCAACTTCGAAGTCTACTTGAACGTTGAACGTTCAAATGAACTTCGAAGTTGGACGTTCGATGTCGGCTGTTCGATGTTCGAAAGACTATCCGAAGGCGCTCCCCGTAATCGTGCCCCACGCCGCCTGGATGATCACCCAGACCAGATACAGGCCCAAGACCGTGCCGACCGCTTTGCCGACGCTGATGCGGCCGAGCGAGAGACCCGACTCGACGGCGCCGAGCGCGGCCGAGGCCCAGAGGCCGAAGATCGTGATCCCGTTCAGGAAGTGGCCGACGAACGACGACGGCGCCTCTGCCAACAGGAGCCCCAGGCCCAGCTTGAGCTGCATGTCGCCCTTGGAGATCCAGATAGGCAGCAGCACGATCGAGCCGAGCAGGCTGATCCAGAAGATGTGCGCCACGGCGCTCAGGTGCTGCCGGTACTTCGTCTCGCCCCCCTGCAGCACGTTGAACGTCAGGTAGAGCGCGCCGGCGATCACGGCTGCGGCGACGAACGTGCCGATCAGGGCGCCGGCGGCCCCAGCGATGCGAGCGATCTGGAGCGCCGCCGCTGGGTCCTGAGTCTGGCCCTGGCCTTGGGGACGCCGCGCCGCCTGGGCCTCGATCGCGGCCCGCAGCAAGTCCTCGGGCAGGAAGAAGAGGATCAGCAGGCTGATCACGGCCACGATGGCCAACGTCCAAAACCAGGGTGAGGGTGAGTGGCGCCGCAGGCTCTCGCCCAGCTTGGTGGGCGAAGCGAACACCATGACGACCCGCTGTATGAGATTGGGCTGAGCCGCCGCGCCGCTGGGGGGGGCGGCGGATCCGGCTTGGTAGTTCATCACGTTTCCTCCCGGACTCAGTTTGTGGGTTGGTCCTCCGACCGAACGGCCCGGTACCCATCGATCGGCACCTCGACCAGCATCACCCGGTCGCCGTCCAGCCAGATGTGGTGTGTCTTTCCGCCCTCGCCGACCAGCGTGATATGACGGAGCTGGCGCTCGCGCCGGTTGACGCGAACCGTCTCTTCGCCGACGTCGCTGATGATGACGAACGTTTGGGCGCGATCGCGCGGCACCAGGATCTGGGCGGAGGTCGAGCGCTCGCCGCCCAGCTGCTTCCAGGCGAAGAAGTAGAGGTGCGCGACGTGCCGGTCGAGTACGACCGCTCGATCGCGCACCAGGAACTCCTTCATCTCATCGCCGCGGGGACTGCGGACGTCCAGGCGCAAGCGGTCGCGGGCCACAGTGCCCACGATCGTCTCGGCAGCACTACCGTTGATCTCTGTCTTGTAACGCCGCACACGCGCCCGCGGGCCCATCGCCTCGATGCCCACGCTGATCCGCTGGGTGCGGCCATCGACCTTGAGGTCCAGCTCGGCGCCGGCCACGTAGCGGACCCCTGAGGAGCCGGCCCGCTCCGACCGGATCAGGAAGCGCTCCTCGCCGATGGGCGCGCCATGCACGTAGAGGGTGAACGTGCCGCGGTCGACGACTTGCTGAGCTCGAAGGGGTGTGATCGAGAGGAGGAGCGCCGGGGCGACCGCCAAACAGAGGAGGCGCGAACCGGCGGCTGGGAATGCGGCGACTTGCGGCACCGAGCTACTCCGCCTCGGGCCGCGGAAACAGACGCGCCCGGATCCTCTCCAGGATGTGTCGATAGATCTTCTCACCTTTTTCCGGTGTCGCAGCCGACGGATAGCCGATGGCGCCTTCGCACCCGGCGGGCGGCCGCGGCATCCGGCCTCGAAGGTAACGCCTGACCTGCGCGGGGTCGAGCGGGTAGTCGTGAATCTCGTCCCGGCGCACCAGGTCGGGCTCGAGGTACAGCAGCAGCGACGTCTCGGCCTCGCCCGCGTGTTCGGGCCCGCTCTCGCGCTCGAGGAACTGGGAGATGTCGACGCTGTGCACGTCCACGACGCGCGCCCGCGCGTGCTCGGTCACTACGGTGGTCACCGCGTCCAGGTGCGGGTCGTGGAAGTGGGCGGTGATCAGGATGAACTCCTCGAAGCCGTGACCCTCCCACGCCGCCAGCAGGTCGTTGAGCGCGCGGTGCAGCGTCTTGCGCCGGAACGAGCCGGTGCCGGCGTACTCCTGCTCGGTGTCGACGTTCACGCCGTAGGCGAGCGTGGGGGCGACCAGCACGCCGAACTCCGCCGATAGGTCGCAGGCGATCCGCTCGGCGATGAGCGAGTCGGTTCCCAGCGGCAGGTGCCGCCCGTGCTGCTCGCAGGTGCCGATGGGAAGGATGAGCCGCTGGTCGCGCTCGAGGTAATCGGCGACCTCGGGCCACGACAGGTCGGTGAGGAGAAGCGGGAGGCCTTTTGGCCGATGCTTCACCCTCGACCGGGTATGTGCTTTCGAGTCGGTGGTTTTCACGTCCGCCGGCACGTTGGCTGCCCCGACCCGGGGCGTCAAGGGCACCCCTGAACCGTCCCATGCTCTCGCCCACGAGTGGCTGCCGCGGCCAGCCGATGCATGCGCTGCGTTGATCCTTCGATGATGGCGGCGCGCCAGCCTGCGTCTGACGATACGACTCGAGGCGGTGGACGATGCTGGCACGCGTGCGCACGGCGGCGATCCTGGGGATCGACGCCTACATCGTG
>CAYGAJ010000238.1:0-4037 GCA_964347815.1 uncultured Gemmatimonadota bacterium
CGACGATGTAGGCGACCGAGGGCCACATCACCGCCGGCACCAGCGAGAAGGCGATCCCCATCATCGCCATCGGGACCAGCAGCGATATGTCCGTGTAGGCCATCATCAGGTACACGGGCACGAGCAGCAGCGAGCCGAACATCATGAAGAGCGAGCGCCGCGCCACCCGGTCCACCAGATAGCCGAAGGCCGGCGTGAAGAACATCGCGAACAGCGTGATCAGGCTGGAGAGGAAGCCGCCGAACTCGCGGGTCGTCGCGTGGGCCTCGATGAAGAACTTCACGGCGAACGTTTGGAAGGGGAAGATCGCCGAATAGAACGTCACACAGAGCAGGACGACGTACAGGTACGATTTGCCGAAGCGGAACAGATCGCTGAACACCATCTTCTCCGTCTCCGCCGCCTCGCCGATCTGGTAACGCTTCGCCGCCCGCTCCTCCATCACCCAGTAGACGACGGCGCCGACGACACAGAAGGCGCCGAAGCCGATCGATATCAACAACGGCCATTGCCAGTTCTCGAAGGCGGGCCGGGCCCAGGTCGGTGAGTTGAGGGCCGCGAACGAGCCCAGCCGTGCAATCGTCAGATTGGCGCCGAAGGCGAAGCTCAGCTCCTTGCCCTTGAACCACTTCGCAATCGCCGTCGTGACCGAGACGATCAGAGACTCGGCGCCGATCCCGAAGACCAGACGCCCGGCCGCCATGATCCAGAACTTGCCCGTCACCGCGGTGATCACCGCCCCGATGAAGCAGAGCGCGCCGAACAGAAACGTCGCCTTCTTGACGCCGATCCGGTCGATGATGATGCCGCCGATCAGCACCATGATGATGTTCGGCACGCTGTAGATCGCGTTGAGCGTGCCGATGTTCTTGTCGGAGAAACCGAGCTGGTCCTTCAACAAGTCGGCGATCGGGCTCACCGCGTCGTACACGTAGTAGTTGCCGAACATCGCCAGGCTGATCACCACCAGAACGGCCCAGCGGTAAGCGCGTGGAGGCGTCGGCTTGAGCGTGGCGTTCGCGAGTCCCGAGTCGTTCATGCGATCGTTCCAGTTGCAGGGCTGTCGAGGCAGCCGCTCAGCAGTCGTGGTTGGGTGAGGCGTTCAGGCTCGGACGAGACGGGCGACAAGATGCGGCATGACCCGCTTTGAATCAATCGCGGGGCCGCCGCGCTAGCAGATTGCCGTAGCTCCAGGCGTGATGAAGCGCGAACCCGGAAAACGAGGGATACGCAGAAAGCTCCGTGGCAGTCGCGGCCATCACCCGTTCGAGCGCTTCCGCACCCAGGCGGTGGAAGGACAGTTTGTCCCCGGCCACCCGGAGCCGCCGGTGTATGGGCCACCAGACGAGCTTGGCGGGGTCGAGGCCCCATTCTGCCAGCCGGGCGAAAAGCGAATCGGACTGAAACCGACCGCCGGCCGCTGCGGGGACGACGAGAAAGGCGGTCGAATCGCCCAGCGGCGCCGCAACCACGAGCCCGATGGCCGGTGGCGCCTCATCCGGCAGCCCGATCTGTGGCGCCCCGACGAAGTCGAACAGCTCCTCGTCCGGCAGCGGCGACGTCTCCAGGCCGATGAGCACTCGCTTGCCACGCGCCGCCGCGTACTCCAGCTCGCCCTCGGCATGGCGAACGGTGCCGTCGGCTCCGAAGGCGACCGTTCGGTAGTCCATCAACGCGACGCCGTCCGTCAGATCGATCAGGTGCTGGCTCAAGGGCTTCCGCACACCGCCGAACTCCACATCGACCGGTTGGTACGTGTACTCGGCAGGCGCATCGTACCAGAAAGGAATGTCGACTTCGTACTCGAGCCCCGCCTCTCTGGCACGGCGCGCACAGGCCGCCACCAGCTCGAGATAGCCTCTCGCAATCGTCTCGCGCTGTGCCCCGTTGAATCCCGGCAAAAGGTAGGGCTCGATGTCATGGTGAATGCCCGCGAAGCGTTCCGGCGGCAGCGATTCCTCGTTATAGCGGATGACGTTGTCCACGGTGGCCAGCACCGACGCGTGGTGCGCGGGAAGCGCGTAGTCCTTGAATCCGTCCAGGGCATAGACGCGGATGCCCCACCGCCTGAGCGCCGCCACCAGGCGACGCAACCGCGGATCGGGTTCGATCAGCCCGACCGGCTTCCCGGCCTCTTCGGCATCGACCAGCTGTAGGAAGACCCGATCGAATCCCTGGGCCGTCAAAACGTCGAGTAGACGCGCGCGCTGGTGCGGATCGTCGAGAACCTCGGCGGTGTTCCACACCCAGGTCGCCTTGCCGAGCGATCGCGGCCGCGCCGACGGAGTCGCCGCCGGCGCCGGCAGCGCCGGCGCAGCCTCGTCACCGACCGAGAATCCGAGTCCTGTGATGTAAACCTCGCCCGCTCCCTCGCCCACCGCTTCGAACACCACCGACGCGAGTAACGCCGGGTCGACCCGCGCCGGTATGAGGCTCAACGGCACCCGCGCCCGCTGCCACGTCGACAGTACCGTTCCCTCGGGCAGGAAATCGCGCACGTCGCCCAGCGGCAGGGCGTCGCCGCGCTTCTCCCACGCTGCGTCCGCCAGCTTGAGTCGCAGTCGCGTGCCGCCACGGTCGCCGCGAATCCAGAAGTCGAGACTGGAAAAGGGCCTTGCGTCCAGGTAGCGGCGCTCGGGCGGGGGAAGCGTGAAATCGAACAGGTGGACCCACACACCCCCAAAGCCATCGGCCTCGTTCCGGTAGCTGAGCCGCAGCGCCCGCCTCCCGTCGGGACCAAGCTCGATCGTGGCGTGCGCCGCCGATGGCGGTCGCTCGAATACGCCGAAGTACCCTCCGAGGGCGTTGCGGCTCCCGGCGGCGAAATCGGCAACGCTCAACACGCCGTCCTCGATGGCCGGCGTCCAGCCCGTGAATCGATCGGGAAAGACCGGTGGCTCGTCCGCGCTCAGCCGGTAGACGGCGAGCCGTGGTCCGGCGCTGTCGTGGATGAGGCTGAGTTGACCCAATCGGATCTCGGTCGCCGAGAAGAATCCCCATTCCGACAAGAGCAGCATCGCCTGCGGCAACGGCGGCTGCGAGTCGGCAGGCTCCTGCGCCATCAGGGCGGTGGAGTCGATCCCGGTCAGCAGCGTCACACAGAGCGCGGCGCAGATGAGACGGTTGGGACGAGGCCGCGGCCGGGCCTGACCGGGAGCCCGATCGGGGATTTGACGAATACTCCGAGTGCGCTCCGCCACACGGCGAATCTACGCTGGCGGCGGCGCCGCGCCCAGATCGGCGGACGTCGCTGGCGGACTAGCCGGGCTTCCGGGCCGCCGGCTTGACCCCGAAGGTGATTGGCACCGATACCCACACGGTGACGTATCTGTCGTAGTTCTGCGCGGGCACGAAGCTGAACTCCATAACCGCCGATGTCGCTGCCTGATCCAGCATCCGGATGCCACACGTCGTGTGGACCAGACACTTCTTCACCGTCCCCTCTTCGTCGATCAGCGCCCAAACGACCACCGTGCCACCGATGCCGGCGTCCTGGAGGATTCGCGGATACTTGTCGAGGATGATCTTCTGCGCCAGCTGACGGTCCCGGATCCGCGGCGCCACGGTAAAGGGGGTGAACACCGGCGCGTCCTCCAACCGTGCGGCCGCCTCCACCGGCGGCGGTGGCAGGCTCTCCACCGGGTTATGCTCGAAGGTCGTCGGGGCGATCGTCACGTCCTCGTAGACCGGGCGCTCGGACACCACGGGAACGGCCGGCCGCTGGATCGCTTCCGGCGGCGGCGGTACGTCGATCTCCGGCGGGAGGTCGATCGCCGCGATCTCCTGTACCCCAAAGCTCACATCCGCGGCGGTCAGCGGCGGGAAGTAGCGGATGATCGCAAAGTGGATGACGGTCGCCAGCATCACACCGACCCAAAGCCAGTCGTGAGCGCGGCGCTTGAAGCGCTCGTTGGCCGAAACGATCGTTAGCGGAACCGGCGCTCGGCCAATCGCTCCAACATGCGTTGCCATCGTCCCACCTCCTAGGGCGCCCCGGGCTCCAATCACCCAGCCGGGGGGCAGCTCACAGAAACCCC
>CAYGAJ010000239.1:0-4000 GCA_964347815.1 uncultured Gemmatimonadota bacterium
CGCCCCAGATCTCGGACTCGAAGGCCGAGCCCCCGGCCTCGAAATGTCCGACGACGGTCCAGTCGCGGTTCGCGAAGCTGATCGTTCCGCCGATCTCGGTGCCGGCAAACCGGCCGACGATGCTCTCGCCAATGAGGATCTCCGGAGCCCCGGGCGTGATCATGCGCCCAGCGACGATCCTCACGTTCTTGCGGACCGCGAAGGCCGCGGGGTTGATCCCGCGGGCGACGACCAGCGCGTCGCCACCGTCCAGCCGATCCAGGCTGATCAGAACGTAGACTTCCGGGCTCACGAGTGGCTGGCCGTCCGCTCCCCTCGCCACGAAAGGCATCGCGGCGATGGTCGCAGCCGTCTCACGGCTGATGCCACTGACCAGCTCGTTGTCGGCCCCGCTCCGCACCACGATCACGTTGTCGCGCGAGCCCGTCTCGACCAGCGCGGCGCGAAACCCACGAGACAGCGCCATCATCGCGATGAAGACGAGCACGACCAGCGCCATACCCAACGCGGTGGCCAGCGTCGAGATCGGGCGCTGCCGAACGCTGCGAACGTTGTAGATCAACGGAATCGCCATGCCGCTCCCTCGTTCAGGCCACCTGCCTCAGCGTCCGGGCCACCGTCAGGCGCGCCGCCTGCCAGGCGGGCACTAGACCACTGATCAGCCCGAGGGCCAGGGCAATGAGCAGGCCGACGGCCGCGGTGCCCCATTCAACCTCGAACCCGGGCAAGAGTCCGAAGGCGCTGAAACCAGTCTGGGCAAAGAGCAGCTTGGCGCTGAACACGCCGATCAGGCCCCCGACCACGGTGATCGTCGCCGCCTCGACCAGCACCAGCGTGAACAACAATCGGTCGTCGAAGCCCAACGTCTTCATCACGGCGAATTCGCTGGTCCGTTCCCGGGCGGCCATCATCATCGTGTTGCCCGCCACCAGCAGGATGGCAAAGAACACCGCCAGACCCACCGCGTTCATCAGGAAGCCGACGTTCCCGTACATGGTGACAAAGCCCGTCTGAAAGGCGCGCTCGGTTTCCGTGCGCGTCGCCGCGCGCGAATTCTTGTAGTGCTCATCGATAGCGGTGGCGACCGACGCGGCGAGCGACGGGTCCGCCAGCTTCAGCACGTACCAGCCCGGCTGCGCCGGACGCAGCGAGTTCTCGTACAGGTAATCGTAGTGAAAGAAGAGCAGCTCGTCGCCGAAGCTCGGGTCCGTGGGGGTGTAGACGCCGCGAATGGTGAACGACCAGTCGCTCTTGCCGGGCCAGATCGGGGTCGTCAGTGGGATCGTCTGGCCGACCGACCAGCCGAAGCGTTTCAACAGCCCGGCGCCGACGATCGCGGCGGTGCGCTCGCGCATGAACGCGCTCTTCTGAGCCTCGGGAATCACCAGCTCCGGGTACATGTCCAAATAGGACTCCACCCGGACCGCGAAGCTCGGGAAGAAATCCCGCGGGTTGTCCTGGTAGATTCCGTTGAACCAGCAGGCCCAGGTCACGGACTCCACACCCGGCACCGTCACCAACTTCTGGTAGTACGCCTCGGGAAGGTCGAACACGATCGATATCGCGCTGCGGGTCACCATGCGTGACTCGCTTCCGACCCGGGCCGCGTCCTCCAGCGTCGTGTTGACCGATCTCAGCGTGACGAACAGGAAGAGCGCCGCGGCCACGCTCAGGGTCGTCAGGATCGTTCGCCGCTTGCTCCGCCCCAGGTTGGCGAGTATCAGGCGCGCATACTTCATCGGGTCAGCACCCCCTTGTCGAGGTGCATGATCGCGTGCCCGTGATCGGCCGCACGCTGATCGTGCGTCACCAGCAGAATCGTCTTCCCGTACTCGCCGTTCAGCCGTTGCAGCAGCGTCAGGATCTCGTCCGCCGAAGCCGCGTCCAGGTCACCCGTCGGCTCATCGGCGAGGATGAGGGTCGGGTCGCTGACGATGGCTCGGGCGATCGCGACTCGTTGCTCCTGGCCGCCGGAGAGCTGCCGCGGAAAGTGATCGGCGCGATCGGTGAGACCGACCACACCCAGAGCGGTCATGACATGCTCGCGCCGCTCCTTCTTGGACAGGCGTGTCAGCAGAAGAGGAAGCTCGACGTTCTGATACGCGGTCAAGACGGGAAGCAGGTTGTAGAGCTGGAAGATGAACCCCACGTGACGAGCCCGCCACGCGGCCAGCCGGCGCGCAGACATGCGGGTGACCTCCTCTTCCCCGACCACGATCGAGCCCGTGCTCGGCTTGTCGAGGCCGGCGACGAGATTCAGCAACGTCGTCTTTCCGCTGCCCGATGGACCCATCAAGACGAGGAACTCGCCTGACTGAATCGTGAGGTTGATCCCCTCGAAGACGGGTATCGCCTGGCTGTCCCGCTCGTAGACCTTCGACAGATCACGAATCTCTACCAGTCCCATACTCAACTCGCTCTATCCCCGGGTTACCCGAACCCGCTCGCCGTCCTCGAGCCCCTCCGATCCCACGATCACCACCTGCTCGCCGCCCTGTAGGCCGCGACGGACCTCGCGCCAACCCCCGGTCACCGGCGCCGCCTCGATCTCACGACGCTCGACCCGCTCCTGACTCACCACCCAAACGATCTGGACGCCCCCCTCGACCTGGACCGCCGAGGCCGGGACGAAGACGCGTGCCGGGCCCGCCTCACGTCGCGGGCCGGCAGCGGCCTCGAGAAACTCGACCTTCGCGCCCATCTCCGGCAGGATGCGCGGGTCGCGATCTTCGATGCTCACCTTCACCAGCACCGTCGCCTTCTGCCGGTCGGCGGTGGGCACGATCTGGCGCACGCGACCGCGAAAGGTGGTGTCGGGGTAGGCGTCCAGAGTGATCAGCGCCGCCTGCTGGTGAGCGACACGCCCGATGTACGACTCGTTGACGTCCACCTCGACCTCGAGCGTCGCGAAGTCGGCCATCGTCACCACGGCGCCCCGCGTGAGGCCGCCACCCGTCACCGCCGGTGCCACCACCTCACCCACCTCGGCGTCCTTACGCAGCACCGTGCCGTCGAACGGGGCGCGGATGTAAGTGTTCTCCAGGTTGGCTCGCGCCACACCGACCGCCGCCTCCGCCGCCTCGGCCTGCGCCCGCACCCGGCCGACGCGCGCCTCGGCGCTGGCCAGATTCGATTCCAACCGCTCCGCCTCCTGAGTCGATATCAGATTCTTCGCCAAAAGGTCACGGGCCCGCTCGACGTCGCGCCGCAGCTGATCGCGCTCGGTCTCCGCCTCGAGCAAGCCGGCGCGCGCCGTCGCGTGGTCGGCCTCGCGCTGGGCGAGCGCCGCCTCGTAATCCGAGGCCTCGAGCCGGGCGATCACCTCGCCTCGCTTCACGACCGAGCCCTCCTCGACGCCGAGGTACTCGAGCCGCCCGGTGATCTTGGACGAGACCGAGGCCTTGGTGCGCGCCACGACGTAGCCGTTGGCGGTCACTCCGGTGGAAGGCCCCCCGCCCCCGCGGAGCTCGACCAGCGCCACCTGAACCGTGGGCCGTTGGGTGCCGCGGGCGAGGAAGAGGAGCAGCAGGAGGAGGAAAGCGCCGGCCGCGATGAGGACGCTCCAGAGCAAGGCGCGACGCACGCCTGGGTGCGGGCGATCGCGATCGATGCGGAGCCGAGAAAGGTCGTGCGGAGTCTGGCTCATCCGAGTTGAACGGATCATAGAGGTGCCGGCGTAGCGTTACAAGGAGTCCGTCGGCGGGCGGCTCCGAGGGTTGCGCGGTTGGCGTGGCGACGCGATCTTTACATCGTACATATTTGCACACACAGTACTACCTCAACTTTACGCTGTCAAGATTCCGTGGGCCACAAACCGCGAAAACCCAAACGCGCCGCCTACCACCACGGCGACCTCCGGCCCGCGCTCGTCGACGCCGCCCTCTCCATCGTCCAACGCCAGGGGCTCCACGCCCTCACCATGCGCGCCGTCGCTCGCAAGGCCAAGGTCAGCCACATGGCCGCCTACCACCACTTCGCCGACAAGGCCGCCCTCGTCGCC
>CAYGAJ010000240.1:0-3982 GCA_964347815.1 uncultured Gemmatimonadota bacterium
GATCGAGACGGTCTGATCCTTCCTCAACGGCTGACCGCCGCGCCGCTTCGGCACGAGACCCACAGCGGAAGCCACGATCTCGATATTGGCGATCTCACCCAGCGTCGCCGTCGACTTGCCCTGAACATCCAGATAGCGAAAACGCATGACCGAGGCGGCTGCCGAATCCGCCGGCGCTAGCCGGCTGGCGACTCTCACGGCACCGCCCGGGTTCGCATCGGTCTTCAAGAACCACGAGCCGTCTTCGGAGCTCAGCCAGTAGCTCGCCGGTTGAAACACACGCACCGCCGACCCGATCGGTATCTGAGACAGGAGGCCATTGAGGTCCGGCATCGCCGCTGTCCAACCCGGTGTGCCGTCGGGGCAGGCGTCATCGATCACGGAGACGACGGCGACCTGCTTCCAATGGTCGTCGGCAAGGGACCCGCGCGTTCCGCTCGAATAGACGAGAACGCTGTCTGTGCTGATGCGCCTTCCCTGCGTCAGCGCCCTCACCGTGACAAACACATCGGTGGTTACCTTCTTGTCGCAGACCACGTACACCCCGCGAAAAGCCCGCAGCGCCAGGGAGTCGTCATCGGCGTAGATGATGTCGCTGCCCGAGGGGCTGAGCGGCATGAACTCCGCCGTCACCGTCGTCTCCAATCGCTGTAGGGTGCCGACGGTGTTGGCGGCGTCCCCCGCGACCATGTAGAACCGCTGCTGCTGTAAGAGCACTCCGACCATCGCCGCCAGCACCAGGCTCGTCAGGATGACGGCGATCATCATCTCCATCAGGCTCGAGCCGCTCTCCCCGCTCACACGCGCCTTCATGGCTTCAGCACCCCTATGGTGAGGGTGTCCTGGTAAGCCCGCTGAGGCACACGGTATTGATAGACCAGCACCACATTCTTCCCCGCCGTGCCTTCGGTTACCGCCCACACCATCTTGACGCCCTTCCGCTCCGCCGATCCGCTGGCGACGCTGTCATAGGGCTGGGTTAGAAGTGTCTCGATCTGCTGCCGCGCCACCGAGGCCGCGCCCAGCCGCATGTGCGAGCTGTTCACCGTGGCGCCGACCCGGGCCGCCGTCCCGACGATACCCAACAGGGCCGTCGAGAAGATCACCAGCGACACCATCATCTCCGCGAGACTGACGCCCGAGTCCGGCCGCAGTGGCCCCGCGTTCCCGCGACTCTCTCTCGCGCGCGCTTTCTTCCTTAGCACCGCAACCTCCAACCTTCGGTTCAAGGCAGCTTCAAGAACTGCAACACCAACTTGTCTGGGACAGGGGAGCCGGGCAGGGAAACCGGGGAGGGCGTCGGCCCTGTGCCCTATCCAGTTTGCAACAGGCATACCAGCGGGGCTGAGGGATCATAATGTGTTGATACTAAAAGACCTACGCACTCCGTCTTCATTGGGCGCCGCCCGGCGAATCAGGCAGGATGACCGATTTGACCGGCGCGACCCGTCACGGCGAAGGTAATATGACCTACAGGCAGGTTGTATGAGCTGGAAGAATCGGTCAGAGTGACTTCTTGAAACCGGTGCGGTGGACGGCTCGCGGCCAAAGCTCAAAGGATGGCCGGAGCCGGTTGTGGCACCGGCTCGCCCACGACCAGGCGGTCGGCCATGACGGCCTGTCTCCGTCCCAGCCAGTACCCGATCAGCAGCCAGACGGCACAGATCGGTGCGGCGGCGAAGGCGATGGCCGACATGCCCAGGCCGAGCCAGCCCATCAGCGCGTAGGACCAGGCGCCGATCTGGTCGCCGCCGCGATAGACGAAGGTGTCGATGAAGTTCTTCGCCTTGTACTTGTCCTCGCGGCTCACGACGGTGTAGAGGACCTCGCGGGTTGGGCGCGCCACCGCGTAGTTGCCGGCTCGGCGCAGCGTCTGGAAGACGACCAGCACGCCGAGGGTCGACCAGACGCCCAGGCCGGTGAAACCGATGATGCAGAGCGCGGGAAGCAAGGCCAAAGTCACGGCCACGCCCAGCCACTTGATCAAACGCCCCGTCAGGAAGCCCTGGGTGAAGATCGCCAGGATGTTCACCGCCAGATCGATCTTGGCGAAGAAGGCGGTGCGCACCGCCCGGTCGGTGAAGGTGCGGTCCACGATCTCAGCCTGCTGGAAGTAGAGGAACGTGGCCGCGATCGTGAATACGAGCATGTAGGCGCAGATCGCCAACAGGTAAGGCGAGCGCAGCACCCCGTAGATGCCGGCGAGGACCCCGCCGCCGATCGGCCGCTCGTCCTCCCCTGCCGGCGGCCTGGGTGAAAAGCCGCGGCCCGGCTCCGTCTCGGGCAGCCCGGCGACGCGGGGACCCGACTCGTCGGGCGCCTCCAGCGGCCGGGCCGCCTCGGAATACTTCGACAAACGCAGCACGCACTGAACCGACAGTTCCAGCAACACGACCGAGATCAGAATGAGCTGGACCGGCCCCAGCGGCTCGGCCAGAAAGGCGGTGATCCCGGCCCCGATGATCGCCCCCAGCGTTCCGCCCAGGGCGATGAACCCGAACATCCGCTTGCCCTGCTCGCTGTGAAACACGTCGGCCATGAAAGCCCAGAAGACCGACACGACGAACAGGTTGAAGACGCTGGTCCACCAGTAAAAGCCGCGCCCGATCCAGATGTTCGCGCTCTCCGGGGCCATCTTCAGCAGCACGAAGAAGATGAACAGGTTGGCGATGAAGAAGCGGTAGGTGTACGAGATGAACTTGCGGCGCGGAAGCTTGGCGACGAGCGCCGCAAACGGCGGATGAACGATGAGCATCAAGACGAGCGTGCCGGTGAACAGCCAGGGCAAGTTGCGCACGCCGCTGGCCACGGCCATCTCGTCGCGGATCGGCCGCAGGATGTAGTAGCCCGAGAGGATGAAGAAGTAGTAGGCGCAGGAGAGGAGCAGCGCCTTGACTTCCTCGGGCTCGACGGCGACGGCGCGCTGGAGCAGGCGCGTCGCCAGGCCCGGTCGGGCCCGGTCAGTGATCTGTCGAGCGTTCACTCAGCTCTCGCTTGAATGTCAAGTGAACATCGAACATCCGACATCCAACATCGAACCTCCGAGTCTGGCGGCGCTGGCGCGCCGCGAACTTCGAACCTTGATACACCCAACGCCGAAGGTGCCAGGTTTCGTTGAGCGTTCATGTTCGATGTTCGACGTTGGATGTTCTTCCAAACTTCGAACTTCGAAGTTGGATGTCCGATGTTCGATGTTCAGATGCCTAGCCGGCCGCTTCGCGCGCATGCCACGCCGCCAGAACCTCCTTCTCTTTCTGAGGATCCAGCCCCGCGCTCGGCTTGGCCCGGCGCTCTTCCGGCTGGCTCAGCCACCAATCGAGCGTGTCCCGCGCAGTGACGGCCAGCGGCCGGTAGCGCAGGCCAGCGGCGACGGCCCGGCTGTTGTCAAACAGCCCAAACCCGTCCATGCCATCCCGGGGCGGCACCCAGGCCGTCATATGCTGCCAGGGGGCGACCTCGTGCTCGGCCAGGAAGTCCGCATCAACCCAGGTAAACGAGATCTCGTTGCTGACGATGGCTCGGATCCCGTACAACAGCTCGGCCATGCTAAGCGGCGATAGCGGGCCAACGCCGCTGTAGGTGCCGAAGGCGCGCTGCTCGATCAGGTGGATGTCGAACTCGGCGAGGTCGCGCGCGTCGATGTACTGGGTGGGGTCGGTCGGCTGACCCGGTGCCATCACCTCGCCGCTCCGAGCGATACGTGCGGGCCAGTAGGTCCAGCGATCGGAGCGGTCTCCGGGTCCCACGATGAGATGAGGCCTCACGATGATGGCACGGCCGGGGAACGCCTTTCGCGCCTCTTCTTCACACAGCGCCTTCAGAGGCCCGTACGTCTGGCCGGTGATCTCCTCGACGGTCGGGTCGTCGATGGTGCCAACGGGATCGTCTTCCGTGATCCCCGCTTTGCTGAAGTCGGCGTGCACCGAGAGCGACGAGGTGAAGAGGTAGATCTCGGCCTGATCCTTGAGCAGGCCGGCCGACT
>CAYGAJ010000241.1:0-3948 GCA_964347815.1 uncultured Gemmatimonadota bacterium
TCGGCGTCGATGTGGACGGCGAGATACTTCGCGGCTTCCCGACGCCGTCGGGTCGTCTCGAGTTCTATTCGACGACTCTCGTCGCGTGGGGGTGGAAAGAGTACGCGCTCCCCACCTACATCAAGAGCCACGTGCATCCAGAGAACCTGGAAGAGGGTCAGATGCCCCTGATCTCGACCTTCCGGCTGCCGGTGCAGATCCACACCCGCAGCGCCAACGCCAAGTGGCTCGAGGAGATCGCGCACACCAACCCGCTCTGGATCCACGCGATCGACGCCCAGCGACTGGGCGTGCGAACCGGCGATCTGGTGCGTGTCGAGACCGAGATCGGCCACTTCGTGGTGAAAGCCTGGGTGACGGAGGGAATCCGGCCCGGGGTGGTCGCCTGCAGCCATCACATGGGTCGCTGGAAACTGGGTGACGCAGGGCAGCGTCTGTCGATGGCTACGGTGGGGCTGAAGCACGAAGGCGACCGCTGGCGTCTGCGACCCAAGGACGGTGTCGCGCCGTTCGAGTCGAGCGATCCCGACTCGCTGCGCATCTGGTGGAAGGATGTCGGTGTGCACCAGAACCTGACGTTTCCCGTTCACCCCGACCCCGTCTCGGGACAGCACTGCTGGCATCAAGCGGTACGGGTGCGAAAGGCCGAATCGGGCGATCGATACGGTGACATCTCGGTGGACGCCGAGAAGGCGCGGGAGGCGTATCGCCGCTGGCTCGCCCTGACCCGGCCGGCCACGCGCTACACGCCCGACGGAACACGGCGGCCGTACTGGCTGAACCGGCCGTTGCGGCCGACGCGTGAAGCGTACCGGCTTCCGGAGGAGGCGGCGCCGGCGGGAGCGAGCGACTGATGGAGCCCGCGATGTACCGTGCACTGCGGGAGCGAAGCCGTGCCTGAGCCGCTAAGCGCCGCCGGTCACAAGCAGTTCTTCACCTGGGGGGACGTCATCGCGGGCGTCGGCGTCGCGCTCGTCGGCATCCCGCAAGCGTTGGCCTACGCCGAGCTGGCGGGGCTGCCGGCCCACCACGGGCTATACGCGGCGGCGCTCCCGTCGTTGGCCGCCGCTTTCCTCGCTTCGTCGCGCTACCTGCAGACCGGCCCGGTCGCCCTCACCGCGTTGCTCACGCTGGGGGCTTTGAGCCCCCTGGTCGCCACCGGCAGCCCCCGCTACGTGGCGATGGCGGCGCTGCTGGCGCTGGTCGTCGGGCTGGCACGGTTGGCGTTGGGATTGCTGCGGGCCGGCGTCGTTGCGTTTCTGCTCTCCGAGCCCGTGCTGTTGGGTTTCAGCACCGGCGCGGCTCTTCTGATCATCGTCACGCAGCTGTCGGGGGCGCTGGGCGTGGCCGCGCCGGTGGAGGGTGTGCTGGCACAGGCGTTCTGGGCCGTGCGTCACCCGGAGGCGTGGGAGGTTGCCTCGCTGGGGCTCACAGCCGCGACCGTCGCGCTGATCCTCGGGTCGCGCCGGATCCACCCGCTCGTTCCCGGCGTGCTCCTGGCGACGCTGCTGGGTCTCGCCTATTCGCTGATCGCCGGGTATCAGGGTCCGCAGCTCACCGACATCCCGGTCGGGCTGCCGCCGCTCGATCTGTCGTTGCCCTGGTCGACCCTGCCGTTGCTGATCGTACCTGGTGTGGTGATCGCGCTGGTCGGCTTCGCCGAGCCCGCGTCGATCGCCCGCACCTTCGCGACGCTTGACCGCCAACCGTGGAACCCGAGCCGCGAATTCGTGAGCCAGGGCGTCGCGAATCTCGTTTCGGGACTCTCCGGCGGCTTTCCGGTGGGCGGGTCTTTCGCCCGCAGCAGTCTCAACCGCCTGGCGGGCGCGAAGACACGCTGGAGTGGCGCGGTCACCGGGCTGGCCGTCCTGCTCTTTCTGCCCTTCGCCTTCGTGCTTTCGCCGCTCCCGCGCGCGGTGCTCAGCGCCATCGTCATCGCCGCGGTCCTGAATCTGGTGCGGCTACGCGCGCTGGCCGGGCTGTGGCGCCTGTCGAAACCGCAAGCCGTCGTCGCTTGGTTTACCTTCTTGCTCACCCTGGGGCTGGCGCCGCGGGTCGATCAGGCCGTGCTCCTCGGTATCCTGCTCGCCGGCGCCGTGCATTTCTGGCGCGAGCTCAGCCCGACCGTTCGCTCTTGGACGGATGAGGACACGCTTCACCTCGAGCCCCGCGGCGTGCTCTGGTTCGGCTCGGCCCCCGGCGTCGAGAGCGCCGTGGTGGAATTGCTCTCGAAGCACACCGGCTTGGAGCGCGCGGTGATTCACATGGGCGGGCTGGGCCGCGTCGACCTCACCGGCGCTCTGACCCTAAAGCGGTTGTTGGGCGACATGAGTGCCGCCGGCATCGAGGCCGAGCTGGCCGATGTACCTCCTCACGCCTTCCGGATCCTCGAGCGTTGCCTCGGTTGGGAGCCGGGTCAGCCGCCTCGGCCAACCCACAGCTCGGGCTAACCCCATCCAGAACGAGAGCCGGCGAAGAGGCCAAAGCCCTACTGCCAGGCTCCCGAATGGGCTGAGGTTGAGCGCAAGCGCCTGGAGACGTGGTTTCCCGAGTATTCTCTGATACAATAAGAGGGCGCGCACGCAGTCCTCGGGGCGAACTCGGCGGTAAACAGCGCTTATGGCTTTTCCGGCTGGCTTGACCGCGGCGACCACAGATAGGATCGCGAGAGGTCTGGGGATCCCGCTAACACTCGGAATCCTATAATAGAGGGTTCTATAATAGAGGACGGTCAAGGAGATCCGGAGCGGGCCGTTTAAGACCACGCCGATGCGGCTGCATCCGGTCTGCAGCCCGGCGCACGCGCCGCTCTGACGCTGTATGGAGTCTTATGATGGCGAATCGCCTGGAGTTGGATAGCAGACGCCGCGCTGACCCGCGGGCCCGCGCGGTGGCGGAGCTGTACCGCGGGTACCTGCAAGACCCGGAATCGGTCGAGCCGGGGTGGCGCGAGCTGTTCGGCGACTTGGATGACGAGGCCCGGGCCTGGCTCGAGTCGCTGAACGGAGCGCAGGCCGCGGCGGCCCGAGCGCCGGTTTCGGCGCCAGCGCTGCCCGCCGGTCTCGGCGACGCTCGGACCGCCGCCCTCGACTCGGTGCGGGCCTTGATGCTGATCCGAGCCTATCGCGTCCGGGGCCACCTCGAGGCCAACCTCGATCCTCTCGGGCTGGCCCCCAAAGAGCCGCACCCGGAGCTGCAGCCGGAGACGTACGGCTTCGCCGAAGCTGACATGGACCGGCCCATCTATCTGCACGGGGTCCTGGGTCTCGATACGGCG
Source organism: uncultured Gemmatimonadota bacterium (assembly GCA_964347815.1). Taxonomy (GTDB): domain Bacteria; phylum Gemmatimonadota; class Gemmatimonadetes; order Palauibacterales; family KS3-K002; genus CAYGAJ01. Next base: position 3,278 of record CAYGAJ010000241.1, read on the forward strand.
ACGATGCGTGAAATCATGCAGGTGGTGCGTCGCTACTATTGCGGAACCATGGGGCTCGAGTTCATGCACCTGCAGGACCCCGATCAGAAGGCATGGATCCAGCTGCGGATGGAGGGCGTGCTCCAGCGCACGCGCTTGAAGAACGAGCGGAAGCTCGAGATCCTCGAGCGTCTCACCGCCGCCGAAACGTTCGAGAAGTTTCTGGACAAGAAGTACACGGGAACTAAGCGCTTCGGCCTCGACGGCAGCGAGTCGACGCTCGCCGCCCTGGAGACCATCGTGCAGCTGGGCGTGGAGACGGGGTTACGCGAGATCGTCATCGGGATGGCGCACCGCGGCCGGCTGAACGTGCTGGCGCACGTGATGCAGAAGCCGCTGGCCGCCATCTTCCACGAGTTCCACGGCGGTGCCGTCAGCCCGGATGAGGTGGGCGGCTCGGGCGACGTCAAGTACCACCTGGGCACCTCTACAGATCGCACGATCAACGGCAAGCCGATTCACCTCTCCCTCGTTCCGAATCCGTCGCACCTCGAGGCCGTCGATCCGGTGGTGGTGGGGAAGGTGCGCTCGAGCCAGGAGCAGCGGGGCGATGACCTGCGTTGCCACGTGATGGGGTTGCTGGTCCACGGCGACGCCGCCTTCGCCGCTCAGGGCGTGGTGGCGGAGACGCT
>CAYGAJ010000242.1:0-3891 GCA_964347815.1 uncultured Gemmatimonadota bacterium
CGATCGGCAGGCACCCCCAGCAGCGCCAGACGCGCCGCATCCTCCATCGAGATCGCGCCCACCGCGTCGAGCCGCGCGTAGGCCCCAGCCAGTAGACGCCGCGCCGGCCAGCCGAGACGGCTCGAGTTCGGAGCGACCGTGGCATTGACCAGAGCCAGCGGCACATCCCGCCAGCGGGCCACGCGGGTCGCGTTCGGCCAGACGTCGAGCTTGCCGAAAACGAGAACGTCCGGCCTCACCGCCTCCATGACTCGCATCAGGTCAGACACGACATCGAAGGGCATGTAGTCCGCGTAGTCCACCGGCATGCGCTGCGCCAGCTTGAGGGCGGAAGGTGAGTAGAAGGTGAAGAAGACCTGCAAGTCGGGCCGGAAAGCTCGTAACGACTCGATCACCGGCCGAGTTTGCAGACCCTCGCCGACCGACGGTGCGTGAAACCAGGCGAGCGGCGACTCGCCGCGCTGATCGCGGGCCCACGTCTCGATGCGCTCCAGCAGATCGCGGCGACCCTCGATGCCGCGGCGCACCTTGTCCGGCAGAAACGGGGTTCGCCGCAGGGCTCGACGTCCCAGGTCGATCCCCCAGTCATACAGCGCACCAGCGACATCCATGTCGGCAACTTGCCTTGACGGCGGCGACGCGGCAACGCCAGCGCCAACGGCGCGCGACCGGAAAGCAAGGGATCTGAAAGACAGCGGCCGGGCCATCCGCTCAAGAGATGGCCCGACCCGCCCAGACTCAGCAGATTGTCAAGTTTGAGGCTTCCACGGCCGGCTTTCCCCGCAGCGCACGAAGAAGTAAACCGACTCGGTCTGACCGGCGCGCACCGTCACCCGGCGCAACTCACCGCCTTCGGCCAAGCACCGCTTGTCGACGTTGCGGAGCCGGACCTCGTGTTCGCCGACTGTAATATTGGAGAACGTTTGGGGCTGGCCCGGAACGATGCTCAAAGAGACGCTGCCGTCCAAGGTGACAGTCATCTCGGCGTTCGACCCACCGGAAACGAGGGAAACCTGGATGTCGCCCATCGGCTCGCTTTCAACAAACGCGCTCCCTTCAGGGGCGGTCGGCCCGTCGCGACAGGCACCCAAAGCCAGCGGGGCGACGAAGAAGAGAACCGGGACTAGTGCGAGGCGCTTCATTCTGTACCTCCCATAACCTGGTGGGCCCCAGGAGCCCACGACTTCGCGAGCAGCGGCGCTGACCGCCCACTGACCGACGGCCTCGGCCGCCGACGAACTACGAGGCCACTTTACGCGGGACGTTTCAGCCCAACCTCAGACGGCCGTCAGCCGAGTTTCAGCGCGGTCATGCGGCGCTCAGTGGCGGATCAGGTGATCACGCGTTAGATGAGGGCAGTGGGCAGGCGGTACCGCAGCTGACACATTTCTTGGCCAACGCCCGGACCGAACACCTTAGTCCCGGTCCGAAGCACCGGATGGTCACGTGCGCTACATAGGCAACAAACGCAAGCTCATCCCCTTCATTCGTGACGGGCTGGCACGGCTCGGGATAGAGGGGCGAACCGCCTGCGACCCCTTCGCCGGCACCGCGGCCGTGGCTCGCTTTCTCAAGCGCCAGGGCTACAGCGTCGTCACCGGCGACATCATGTCGTTCAGCTTCGCGTTTCAGTGGACCTACGTGGTGATCGACCGGCCGCCGCGGTTTGCCGCGTTGCGCAGCGAGATCACGACTGACGCTGATCCGCTCGCTGCCACGCTCGACCACCTCAACGCCATCGAGCCCAGACGCGATTTCATCTCTGAACATTTCAGCCCGGAGGCCGTGGCCGGGGCCCAGCCTGGCCGGCGCTACTTCACCCCGGAGAACGCGGCGCGCATCGACGCCATCCGCCGCCGCATCTGGGAGTGGCGCGAAGCCGGGCGTCTGAACGACGACGAGCACTTCGTTCTGATCGCGGCTCTGATCGAGGCCGCCGACCGGGTCGCGAACACGACGGGCGTCTACGCCGCCTACGTCAAGAGCTGGCAGCCCAACGCGACGAAGCCCCTGCGGCTGCGGCCGCCAAGTCTGGTGACGAACACCGGTCGCCGTTGCCAGGCCTTCCAGCTCGATGCGCTCGAAGTCGTCCGCGCGCAGGGGTCTTTCGACCTCCTCTATCTGGACCCGCCTTATAACAGCCGTCAGTACGCGGGCTACTACCACATCCCTGAGATCATCGCGGAGGGCTGGTTCCGCCAGGCGCCCAAGTTACGGGGCAAGACCGGCTTGCCGGAGGACGGGAACAAACGTTCCGACTGGTCGCGGCGCGGCCGCTGTGAGGACGCCTTCGCCGAGCTGGTCGCCGCCGCCCCCTGCCGGCACGTCCTCATGAGCTACAACTCCGAGGGGATCATCTCCGAAGCGTGCATCGAATCGGTGCTGCGCGAACGCGGACGGGCCGACACCTATCAGTGCCTCGAGCTGCCGTACAAGCGGTACCGCAGCGATCGCGACCATGAGAACCGGCGCTACAAAGGCGACCGCGTGACCGAGCGTCTGTACTACGTGCGCGTGGAGTGAGGCGCATTCACCAGAACACCCTGCCCGTTCATCTCCATCACCCGACTGCGAGCCGTGGCCGTTGCTCTCGCGTCTCCACTTTCCGCCGGCCGTAGGAGGCCGCCGCGAAACAAGATCGTCCCGGGGAACGTCGTCGGGGTTGCGGGTTAGTTATACCCCGGGAGCCCAACCCGCCTCGCCAACGAGCTTAGGCTCCACAGCCACGATCCGGAGGTTTCAGGCTTGGCCCGTGCCAGAGTTCGACACAAAGAAAGCGTTCGCGAAGCGAAACGCGCCCGCGACCAGGCTCGCAAGGCGGTCCGGGGCGATGGCGACAGCATGCACGACCTTTACCAGAGTGACCTGGACCGACACTTCTGGGCCTGGGGCAAGAGTCGTGTGCGCCGCAAACGCGGGAAGAGACGGCGCCGACGCCGCCTCAGCAGACTCGTAGCATCAGCCGCCGGCGCCCTGGGGGCCGCTGGACTCTCCTATTTCCTCCTCAAGCGTCGGCATCGCGACGAGCGGCCTGAGGATCCGGAGGCCGCGCAGCGGGCGCCCGACGCAGATTAAGAGCCCACCGCCGCTGCATCTCAGAGAGGGCGCGCTCTCTTCAGAACAAACGACCCCACCGCCTAGCGGCCTCCGCGGAATAGGCCGATGGCGAGCGCCAGCGTGGGCGGTAGCGCCAGCGCGTACAGCTCGCCGTTCACCTGGACCCAGCCGGGCAACAGCTGGGCCGCGCAGCCGGCCAGCGATGCGACGGCGAGGACGACTGCCAACTTGACCGCCGGACCTTCCGCACGCTTCCACCCGAGAACGAGCAGAACGAGAAGCACGGCGAGTATCAGGAAAGCGGGATTGTAGGCGATGAGATTCTCGTTTTGATACGACGTCGTGTGGTCGGTGAACCCCCATAGGAAGGCCAAGAGCGCACCGACAACTCCCATCACACCGCTGTAAGCCGCCGACACGATCAGAAAGATTCGACGGGCGCGCGGCCGCGACCGCCGAGCGAGGAAGGAAAACAGGCCCGCCAGCGCGACTCCCATCGCCAGGTATCCGAGCAGCCACGACGGTGGGCTTTCGGGTACCGGCCGGCGGTCGCTGGAATACAGTGTACGCTCGGAGCGTACGAGCGGCCGCACCGAGCCATCCGAGGTAACGACACGCACCTTCTTGATGTGATCACGGAGCCGCGTCGGCAGAAACATCTCCTCCCAGGCCGAGATGGGACGATCAACCGGTCGTGCGAGCCCCAGCCTGAGCCCGGTCTGCAGCCATATCCCACGACCCGCGAAGCGCAGAGTATGAAAGCGATAGGTCGCTCCCGGCCGCATCTCGGTCTGCTGCTCGATCTGGCCCTCCAGGACCTGATCGATGGCGTCC
>CAYGAJ010000243.1:0-3883 GCA_964347815.1 uncultured Gemmatimonadota bacterium
CGGTGACGCAGCCGTGTCACCTGCTGCAGGGGACGGGCTACGGCTTCGTCCCGCCGCTGTGGGACCCGCAGCTCGCCGACGGGTTCATCGCGGTCACCGATGAAGAAGCGACGCGCTACCGCCGGCTGCTGGCGGAGCGCGAGGGGCTGCACGTGGGGTACTCGGCGGCGGCGAACGTGTGCGCAGCGGTGAAGGCGATCGCGGGCGGGTCGCTGGGCGCGGCGCCCACGGTGGTCACGGTCCTTTGCGATTCGGGCCTGAAGTACTGACCGTAACTGCCTCGGCGCCGGGGGTTGGGTCGGCGCCGGGGGTGGGGTCGGCACCGGGGGTCCTCCCGCTTCACCGTTCGCGGCGCGCGGTACCGGGTCGATGGCCCGGCCGTGCCGGGCCGCTCTCGAGTTACGCTCTGGAGGACCCCCGGCGCCTCCCTCACACGACCGAGACTTCACCATCGAGTGCCTCGGCAGCGAACCCGAGCGAGCACGCGCACGCACCAAGGCGTCGCGCCGCGACCCACCCGCGGACGCTAGTTGTGCGGACTGACCAGTGTGATATCGGTGAACCAGGACGTGGCGCGTCCGCTGGTATCGTCGGTGTCGGCCATCACGGCGACTGCTGTCACCCGGCGCGGCGCTTCGCCGAAGGCTGCGAGGTAGTCGGCCATGAAGTCGCGCTCCTCACGCACCCACAGGCCCGCGCGTTCGTCCCCGCTTTGCAGCACGACCGTCGTCACGTTCGACACGTACGGGTTTGGGAACGTGGCGCCCACCGGTTCGCGCGCCGCCCACACGTAGCAGATCGCGCGGGCGTCGCTCGAGAACGGGTCGCCGTCGAAGATCACGAAAAAGCGGGCGGCGTAGTCGTCGCCGGGCTTCTCGCGCTCGCGGCGGTTTCCGGCGAGAGTTGCTTCCACGCGCCAGCGCCAGGTCCGCCCTTCGACGACCGGATCGAAATCGAAGGGGTGCCAGAGCGCCGAGGCGGCGTTTTCGCTCTCGACTCTCAACACCGGCCGGCCTTCGTCCTCGAACACGGTGAAGCGGTTGATCCGCGAGTCGAGTCGGACCTCGTTCCAGCGCTCCATCCAGCCGTCGCCGAAGTCGGCCGACCACAATGCTGCGGAAGACTGTGCGCGTGCGAGCGCCGGCCCGCCGATGATGGCGGCCGCGAGGACGAGCCACGGAAGTCGGGGCGTTCGACAGTTCACGCCGAACTCAACGGCAAGGCAGGCGGCAGAGTTCCAGGGCGCCGGGGCCGAGGGGGGCCCACGCGCGAGCATCGTCGCCCGGCTACTCGAATACCGGCCGTTCCTTACCCAGCAGGTAGTGATCGATCCAGCGGATCTCCGCCCGCACTTTGGTCAGCTTGTGCCCCGGCTGCTGGAAACCGTGCGGCTCGCCGGGAAAGACGAGCAGCTCGGCGGGCACGCCCAACCGCACCAGCGCGCGGTACAATTCGAGTCCCTGACTGGTAGGCACCCTACGGTCGGCGCCGCCGATGGTGACCAGCGTAGGCGTCGTGATGTCTCCCGCCCGGCTGATCGCCGACTCCTCCCAATAGTTCTCCAGGTTCTCCCAGGGCGCGGCGCCGTGGTTGCGCACGTCGTTCTGGATGAAGTTGTCGGCGGTGCCGAAATACGAGATGTCGTTCCAGATACCGGCGCCCGATGCGGCGGCGCGGAAGCGGGTGGTCCGCGTGATCAGACAGTTCGTCATCAGGCCGCCGTAGCTGTACCCCATCACGGCCATGCGCTCGGGGTCGGCCCAGCCCTGCTCCACCAAGTAGTCCACGCCCGTGAGCACGTCGGCCGCGGGACGCGAGCAGGAGAAGCCCTCGATGGCGTGCAGGAACTCGTCGCCGCGGCCCGCGCCGCCCCGATAGTTGGGCTCCAGCACCAGGTAACCGCGCGAGGCGAGCAGCGCCGGATAGTAGGCGAAGACGTAGGGCGCGTTGAAGGTGATCAGCTCGGTTCGCGATCCCCAGGGGCCGCCATGGATGTCGACGACCAGCGGCAGGTTGCTCGCCCCGCGCTGGCCCGGCGGCCAGTAGAGCACGCCCTCGATCTCATCGCCCTCGCCGTTCGACCAGCGCACCGTCTCGATGGCCGGCGTCGGCATCGCGGTGAGCTTCGAGTTGAAATCGGTGAGCGGTTGGGCGTTGCCGACGTTGGCGAGCCCGCGCGCGACGTAGACTTCGGGGAAGGCCGAGCGGGTCGATAGCGCGAAGGCGACGACCGAGCCGTCCCGCGAGACCGACGGGTTGCTGACGTCGCCCACGTAGTCGGTCAGTCGTTCGGCGCGTCCGGAGCGCGGGTCGATCGCATAGAGGTTGCTTCGTGTAGACACGTTCGCTGCCGAGAGCAGCCGGCCGTCCGCCAGGCTGGCGTAGGCGCCCCAGCCGAACGGCGCGGCCAGCTCGCCCGGGAAGTCGGGCGCCACGACCGTGACCCCACCCTGAAGGTCGATTCGGAACAGGCGGCCCTGTGTCCAGGTCGTGCGCTGCGCCGCTGGATCGCCGACGCCGGCTGCGTACAGGGCATCGCCGGCGCGCGTCCAGCTCAGCCCGCGCTCACTGGCGAAGTTGGTCGTGAGCTGGCGCGGTTCGCCCGATCGGTCCAGTGCCAACGAGTAGACCTCGACCTGGGCGAAGCTGTTCATGAACGGTTCGGGCTTCGCCGGCGCGCCGGAGAGCAGTGCGACTTCGGTGCCACTCGGCGCGACGGCCAGCTCCTGCACCTGCAGGGCGAGCGTTGTCAGTCGCTCAGGGCTCGATTTCAGGTCGGCCGCGGTGGCGCGCCAGAGCGAAGTGCGCGGTTGTTGCTCGGCGTAGCGAACCACGTCGCCGTAGAACTCCTCGTGCGCCTTCAGTTCCTCTTCGCCGGGCGCGTCAGCGGCCGCGAAAATCAGCACGCCGCCGCTCGGCGACCAGTCGAAGGCCGACACGCCGTCGCCGTGCACCTTCTCGTCGCTGATCGCCCGCGGCTCGCCGCCGCGCATGTCGAGGACGAAGAGGTGGGGCTTGAAGTCGGGCGGCGCCGCCCGCAAGAAGGCGAGCGCGCGTGAGTCGGGCGACCAGCGGAGGCCGCTGTAGGCGCCGGGCGACGAAGTGAGTCGCAGCCGACCGGTGACGCGGCCGCGCTGATCGAGGTCGAAGCGCCAGATGGCGATGTTCGGCCGGTTCTTCTCGAAATCGTCCGAGTGAGTGACGACGGCGATGTGCTGGCCGTCCGGCGACACGGCGATCTCGGGGAAGGTGGTCACCCCGAGAAAGTCGCGGATCGGATAGCCGGGCTCCTCCTGGGCGACGGCGGCGCTCGCCGTGAGCAGAACGAACAACCAGCAGGACGTCACTCTCGCAGCGAACATCGACGGACTCCTGAATGAAGGTCGGGCAAATCGCGCAGCGCTTTATGATCGGGGCGTCGCGCCTCGTGTGCAACTCCGCCCGAGTCGGCATTCGGGTGGGGGGGCGGCGGGGCGGTCGTCGAGCGGAGCTGGTTTTAGCGACCCCGCGGGCAGCGCGAAGCGCTGAACGCGGGGGAGGCCGGAGCGAGACGACCGCCCCGCCCCCCAACCTGGAGCGTTACTCGAAGCGAAACGCGGGACGCTGCCGCTGCTGCGGCCACACCTCGTTCAGCGAGTCGTCGTACAGGAACCCGTTCTTCATGACCATGTTCACGCGCTCGCTGTTCTTCAGGTCGTCGAGCGGGTTCGCGTCGAGCACCACCAGGTCGGCCAGCTTGCCAGGCTCCAGCGAGCCCACGTCGCCGCCGAGGCCGGCGTATTCGGCGCCCCAGAGCGTCGCCGCGCGCAGCGCCTCCAGCGGCGTCATCCCGCCTTGCTCGAACATCCACAGCTCCCAGTGCGCGCCCAGCCCCTGGAGCTGG
>CAYGAJ010000244.1:0-3880 GCA_964347815.1 uncultured Gemmatimonadota bacterium
GACGCGGTCGGCGTGCGCATCGACCGCCTGCCCTTCTCGCCGCCGCGAGTTTGGGCGGCGCTCCGCGACCGACGCGCGCTCGAGGACGCCGGAAAGATTCTGCCGTGGAAGCCGAGCCCGCACGAAGCTCCGGTTCCGGCGGCGGGCGACTGACTCTCCGAGCCCTCGAGAATAGGCACGACATTAGAGAGGGTCGAATGTCCAATTCTCAATACCGAATGTCCAATCTTGAAGTGGTGCGTGAGTCGTCCGCACACTTGGACGTTGGGCGTTGGGCGTTGGGCGTTGGATGTTCGCGCGCTACCCAATGTTAAGGCTCCACCCCTACGTCTACCACCGCCCGCAACGGCTGAGCGAGGCGCTCGAGCTGCTTCAGCGCCACGCCGACGATGCCATGCCCATCGCCGGTGGCACCGACCTGGTGCCGAACATGAAGCACAAGCTCTTCACGCCCGGGCATCTGGTCGCCCTCAAAGGCGTGCGCGAGCTGCAGGGGATCGAAAAGCGTAACGGCGAACTGGTGCTGGGCGCGGCGGAGACCCTGACCTCGTTGGCGACCCATGCGATCGTCCGTCGTCACCTGCCGGGCCTCGCCCGGGCCGCGGCACAGATCGCGCACCCGATGATCCGCAATCAGGCAACTCTGGGCGGCAACATCTGCCTCGACACCCGCTGCACGTATTACAACCAGACGTATTTCTGGCGGCAGGCGCTGGGGTTCTGCCTCAAGAAGGACGGCGATGTCTGCCACGTCGTTAAGGGCGGTACGCGGTGCGTCGCGGCTCATTCCGCAGACACGCCCCCGATTCTGATGGCGATGAACGCTGTTGTGGACATCGCATCGACGGCGGGCGAGCGAACCACGTCGCTGGACGATTTCTTCACCGCGGACGGTATCTGGAACACGCGGCGCGAGCCGAACGAGATCGTGACCCGCGTCCGAGTGCCCAAGCCGTCGGCTCGAACGCGGGTGAGCTATCAGAAGCTGAGGGAGCGGAAATCCGTCGACTTCCCTCTGCTCAGCCTGGCGCTGGCGGTGGACCTGGACGAGGGCGATGTGGTTCGTTCGATCGGACTCGTCGTCGCGGCGCTGGGAGCGAAGCCGCGACGGGTGGGCGGCCTCGACAAGATCATCGTCGGCGAGCGGATAAGCGCGGACCGGATCGAGGAGATCGGCCGCCAGGCCTACCGCCAGTGCAACCCGCTATCGAACTTGATCGTGGATCTCGAGTGGCGCCGCGCGATGGTGCCGGTCTTCGTGCGTCGGGCCTTCGACGACATCCTCACGCGGTCCAACGCGTGATTCCGATCTCGACCGGTGCCCAGCGAAGCTTCCGACACCCCCGAGGGCGCTAAGACGCCTCCGCAAGCGGCCACCCGTTTCAGCCGCCGTCGTATCGCGCTGGCGCTCGTGGCGGTCCTCGCCCTCGCCTGCTTGACCTGCACCGCTCACCAGGTCGTCACCTGGCCGGACGTCGACGGCTTGCGTGACCGAAGACCGAAGACGACCGCATTCATCGAGCGTTATCGCGAGCGGCAGCTGGCCGCCGGGCACGCGCCCGTGCTCGATTGGCGCTGGGTGCCGTACGACAGCATCGCGGCGGATCTCAAGCGCGCCGTCGTCGCCGCCGAGGATCTCGAGTTCTTCTCCCACGAGGGTTTCTCCTTAGCCGAAATGAAGGATGCGATCGCCGACGCGCTGTCGGGCAAACGCGGCCTGCGGGGCGCGTCCACCATCACGCAGCAGCTCGCCAAAAACCTCTGGCTGTCGCCGTCACGCAATCCGCTGCGGAAGGTCAAAGAGGCGATTCTGACGCGACAGCTCGAGAAGCACCTGTCGAAACGCCGCATCCTGGAGATCTATCTGAACATCGTCGAGTTCGGCCCGGGGATCTACGGGGCCGAGGCCGCCGCCCAGCGGTATTTCGGAACCTCCGCCGCCCGGCTCGGCGAGGAGGAGGCCGCGCAGCTCGCCGCCGCGCTGCCCAGGCCTTCGCGCTGGCACCCCGGAAGCGACAGCGCCGGCTACCAGCGCTACGTGGCCGAGATCCGCCGCCGCATGGAAGTGGCCGAGTTTCTCTGGCGGCGGATCTGAGCGGTCCGTGAAAGCGGGCGGCGCGTGCCACCGTGGTGACCACGCGCCGCCCGGGAAAAAGTTGGTTTCCTCTTTTTACTTCGGATCGATTCTGAACACGTCGCGGTCACCCAGCGCTTCCGGGACGCGCCCGGTAACAGTGCGCTCCTTCTTGTCGCGCATGATTCGAAGCGACACCTGCTCGTCGGAGTTGTACGAGCGGAGGACTCGCATGGCGTGGCTCGGGTCACGGATCGTGCGGCCGTCGATCGCCAGGATCACATCACCGGACTTGAGATTCAACTCACTCTTCTCGGGCACGCTCACCACGAGCACACCCTCGTTCGTCCCGAAATAGCGCCCAAGGTCGGGATTCAGCGACACCAGCTCCAGGCCGGGGAAACGGGTCCCGATCGCCAGCGCGAAGGTCTCCGGACCGCGGTAAAAGACCCGCGGCAGCTCCTGGTACCGTTCCATCAGACCGCGCAGGCGCGTCGCGTCGCCCAGCTCTCCGTGCAGGTCGCCCCACTCCAGAGTCAAATCACCGAACCCACCTGCGACCACCTCGACGGTCTTCCGTTCCCCGTCACGCCGAATCTCGACGGTGACGGTATCACCCACCTCCAGCTTGCGCGCACGTTCGATCAACCGCATACCGGGCGCGGACTCGTCTTCGTCGTAGGCACCGCCACCGCTCAGCAGGCTCTCTCCGTCCAGGTGCGTGATGATGTCGCCGGCGCGGATCCCCGCTTTCTCCGCCGGGCTTCCGGGAGCAACGCGATCGATCAGTGCGCCGATGCTGTCGGTCTCGGGGTTGGCTTCGCCGTGGACATACACACCCAGCCGCGCCCGGCTCCCCAACAGCGTCAGGGGGCCCCAATCCTCTCCACTTCGGATACGGAGCTGGCCGAAGGGCAGCCGGCATTCGCACTCGCGCTCTTCCTGCGCCTGAGCGGGTCGTACAGACCCGGGTACGAGCAAAGCGACCGCCACGAATAACAGAATGGACCTCATTTTCTTCCTCCTGGTACCCCTACGCTACTGCGGTTGAGAGACATTCAGCCCATGGTGCCGTGACATTTCATCGCCAGACGGCCTGTTCCCGAACCATCTGAACATTGACCAGCGTCTCCAGCGCTTCCACGCGCTCGTCCCACAGGTTGGCCATGAACTCGCGATCGGCACCCAGCGCGCGGCTTTCATTCAGCATGCGATCCAGCAAGACGATACGATCCTCGAGCACCGAGACCGCCAGCGCCGTCGGTGCGTCGTAGACTGCATGTGCCGGCCGGTACGATTCAAGCAGCGACTCGAGCTCCCGCGTCCGGTGGATCAACGGGCCCAGATCCCGGCTTCGCTCCTCGGCCACCCAGACATCCGCTTGGTTGGCCGGCTCGATTTCCAGCGGCGGTTCGCGCAATACCATAATGCCCGCCAGCGCCGCGGCCACGGCCAAACCGAACGTCGCAAAGCCGCGCCGCGCCCTGACCCGTCTACGCGTCACCGAGGCCGCCACTTGCGGCCAGCCGTCGCGCGGCGGCTTGAGCTGCGGCAGCGCCCGCAAGTGCGCGCGAACCTGGTACAGGCGCTCCAGCTCCCGACGGCACTGCTCGCACGACTCCGAATGTTCGCGCGCGAAGGCCGTGCCTTCTCCGTCGCGGAGACCGAGCAGCTCATTCATCGCCAGGTGACGGCTCGTGTCGATCAACTCAACCACTCCCGCAAGCGGCGGTGCGCCCGTGACAGCTGGGACTTGGAGAAGCTGGCTGTCTTCCCCATCAGCTCGCCGATCTCTTCGTGTGTGTA
>CAYGAJ010000245.1:0-3877 GCA_964347815.1 uncultured Gemmatimonadota bacterium
AGCCCGATCCCGGGCGCACGCCGCGGATCATCTCGGCGACCTGAGCCAGCTCGCCACCGGCGATGGAGATTTGCGCCTCCTCAGCTCCCCGGACCAACCCCTCGGCGATCTCGCCCAGCACGCGCGCGTCCGTCCGTTCGACGGCGATGTAGTCGAGCAGGGTGATCGGGCGGGCGCCGACGCACAGCACGTCGTTCACGTTCATCGCCACGCAGTCGATCCCGACCGTGTCGTATTTCTCCATCATCTCGGCGACCAGCAGCTTGGTCCCCACGCCGTCGGTGGAGACGGCGAGCCCCAGGCCACCCCCGATCTCGATCACGTTGGCGAAGTAGCCGAGGTCGAGGACGACGGCGCCGGGCTGGCCGGGCCCGCCGGCAAGCGTGAAGGTGCCGCGGATGCGATCGGTCAGGGCCTTAAGGGCGTCTGCCTCGCCGACGCTGTCCACGCCGGCGCTTCGGTAGTCGAGGCGCGAGTCGGTCATCTCGCTTGAATCTCCCTTTGACTTTGACGATGGCAACGATATGGGGCGCTGATGGCGCGGTCAACGTGCCGCTCGCTAGTCGGGCTTCGCAGCGGCCAGGTCTAGGGGTTACTATGAAGTGTGGGTGGGGTTAATCTGGACGCGCTAGCTTCGGGATATGCGCCCACTAGGGTCTCACCCGGCGGGCGAGGGGCAGTCCATAAAGGGAAGAGGGAATGTCGAACCGGGCACATGACTGGCTGAATCAGGCGGTGAGGGACCTTCAGCACGCTGAGGAGTCGCGAGCTTCTGGGCGTCACGAGTGGGCTTGCTTCGCCGCCCACCAGGCGGCGGAGAAGGCGGTGAAGGCTTTGCATCTCCATATGGGGCAGGAGGCGTGGGGGCACGTGGTCGCCAAGTTACTCCAAGAGCTGCCGGATGAGGTCAGTGTGGCTGAGCAGTTGATCGATAAGGCGCGGGTGCTCGACAACTTTTACATCCCATCCCGCTACCCCAACAGCCACTCCGAGGGAGCTCCGTTCGAGCACTACGGACCGCTTCAAAGCGATGAGGGGATCGGCCATGCCCGTGAGATCCTTGAGTTCGCCCGTTCTCAGATGGCCTGACGCCGAGGTGGTGGATGCCGCTGTGCGCGCCTGGGCGAAACAGGTTGCTCGGGAAGTCGAGGGCGTGATGCGCATCGGCTACTTCGGATCCTACGCTCGGGGTGATTGGGGAGTGGGAAGCGATCTCGATATCATCGCCCTAGTTACGACTTCGAAGGAGCCCTTCATTACGCGGGCACGGGGATGGGATGCCACGCGGCTCCCCGTACCCGCCGATGTGCTCGTCTATACCTGGGACGAATGGCGTCGCTTGGGCGGCGGCAGGTTCCAGGAGACGGTGTCGCGGGAAGTCGTGTGGGTGTATGGCGACGATGAAGAAGGGTCTCACGGGACGCGTTCAGCCTGACTCCCAAGGGGTCTGCAAGTCGGCCCCTTGCCATATACTCCCACGGTGCCTACACTTGCGACGTTCGTGGAGTTTGTTCCCCCGGCTCCCGTTTGCCGTCTGACAGCACCAATTCACAATGCGATTCAGCCATCTATTCGCCGCTGGTCTGTTCCTGGCTCTGGCGTCGCCGCTCCCGGCGCAGGTGCCCGACAGCGCCGCGATCCTCGAGGGCGTGCGCCAGGAGTTGCAGAGCGGCCGGATCACCCCCGAGGAGGTGCTGGCGCGGATCCGCGCCGCCGGCCTGACGGACGAAGACGTGCGCCGCCGGCTGCGCGAGCTCGGATATCCCGACAGCCTGCTCGACCGCTACCTGGGCGGAGGGGTGGCGCCGGTCGGCGCGCCCAGTCTGAGCGCGTCGCAGTTGGAAGTCGTGCTTCGCCGGCTCAGCGTGCCTGCGCTGGCCGATCTGCCAGCCGACAGCCTCACGCTGCTTTTTGTCGACACACTGGCGGCCGACACCGCCGCGCTCGCTGCCGAGCGGGCCGGGCTGCCCATCTTCGGCAAGAGCCTGTTCGAGCGCGCCACCACCCAGTTCCGGCCGGTAACGATGGGCCCCGTGCCACCCAACTACCGTCTGGGCCCCGGCGACGAGCTGGTGCTGATCCTCAGCGGCGATGTAGAGGAGATCTACACGCTTCCCGCTACGCGCGAGGGTTACGTGGTGATTCCGAACGTGGGCCGGGTCCCGGTGAACGGGCTCACGATGGAAGAGCTGCGTAGCGCGCTCTTCACCTACCTGGGCCGGGTCTACTCGGGCGTCATGCGCGGGCCCGAGGCGACCACGTTTTTCGACGTCTCGATCGCCACCCTGCGCCGCAACCAGGTCTTCGTCATCGGCGAGGTGGAACAGCCGGCCGCTTACGAGGTGACGTCCGTCGCCACGGCGCTCCAGGCGCTCTACCAGGCCGGCGGCCCCACGGAGCAGGGTAGCTTCCGCAACATCCAGATCCGCCGCGGCGAGCGCGTCACCGGGGTCCTGGACATCTACGAGTATCTGACCCGAGGGGCGGCAACGGGTGATATCGCCCTCGACCAGGGAGACGTGGTCTTCGTGCCGGTCCGGGGCCGTCGCGTCACCATCGACGGCAACGTGGTGCGGCCGGCCGTTTACGAGCTGAAGGCGGGTGAGGGCCTGCGAGCGCTGCTGGATCTGGCGGGCGGGATCGAGCCCGAGGCGGATCTGAGGCGGGTGCAGATCGACCGGATCCTGCCGCCAGAGGAGCGCGAGCTGGGCGTTCAGCGCACGCTGTTCGACGTCAACGTGGCCGCGCTCTTCGACCGGGAAGGTGAGTTCGTCCCGCTGGAACCGGGCGACAAGGTGTACGTGTTCGCGGTCTCGGAGGAGCGGCGGAACACCGTGACCGTGCGGGGGAACATCTGGGCGCCCGGCGTCTACGAGCTGGCGCCGGAGATGCGCGTGTCCGACCTCATCGACAAGGCCGGCGGCCTCAAGGACGACACCTATCTGGGCCGCGCCCAGATCATCCGCCTCGATCCGTTGGACCTCTCCCGGAGCGTCCTCCCCATCTCGCTGGCGGCCCAGGACGATCCGCTCCTTCAGGAGTACGATGAGGTCGTGGTCTACTCGGTGGCGGATTTCCGCGAGCGGCGCTTCGTCACCGTCCACGGCGAGGTTCAGGAGCCGGGCGTCTACGAGTTCCAGGAGGAGATGACGCTTCGCGATCTGGTGATGATGGCCGGTGGCCTACGCGACAACGCTTACGTGCTCGAGGCCGAGGTCGCGCGGATCGTCGACGAGGCCGACGAGACGGGCGACGTGACGGAAGTACGGAAAGTGGCGCTGGACTCGACCTACGTGTTTGCCGCCTGGGTCGAGCAGCGGCGGCGCGACGGCGTGCCGCCCAGCAACGGCGACGGTCCGCGGGTCGCCGCCCCCGACTTCACGCTGAATCGCTACGACAACGTCTTCATCCGCCGCCGTCCGGGCTGGGAGCTGCAGCGTACCGTGAACCTGACCGGCGAGGTGGGCTTCCCAGGGGTCTACGCGCTCCAGCGGAAAGACGAGCGGTTGACCGAGGTGATCGAGCGGGCGGGAGGTCTCACGTCGGAGGCTTACGCGGGAGGCGTCCGCTTCTTCCGGCGCCGGGAGATGAGAGGGCAAGAAGGGGATATGCTGACCGATACGCTGACCCGGGTGAGCGTTGACCTGCTGAAGCTTCTGGATTCACCGGGGAGCGATGAGGATCTCATCCTTGCGGACGGCGACTCGATCCACATCCCCGAGTACCCGCCCACTGTCCGGGTGGAGGGCGCGGTGCTGTTTCCGGTGAGCGTGTTGTACGAGCCCGGAGCGAGCCTCGATTACTATGTGGAGAACGCGGGCGGTTACGCCCGGGACGGAGACAAGGGCCGGACGCGCGTCGAGTACGCCAACGGCTC
>CAYGAJ010000246.1:0-3866 GCA_964347815.1 uncultured Gemmatimonadota bacterium
ACGCGGTTGGCGATGAAGTTCGGTGTGTCCTTGGCCGGAACGATCCCCTTCCCCAGCCGCGTCGTCGAGAAGCTCTCTACGAAGGCGAGGACCTCGGGGGCGGTGTCGGCGGTGGGGATCACCTCCAGCAGCTTCATGTAGCGCGGAGGGTTGAAGAAGTGGGTGCCGAGGAAGCGGGGTTTGAGCGTGTCGGGCAAGACAGTAGCCATGTCCGCCAGCGACAGGCCCGAAGTGTTGCTGGACAGGATGGCCTCGGCACCGATATGGGGAGCGGCGGCGGCCAGCACCTTCTTCTTGATATCCAGGTCCTCTTTTACGACCTCCACGACCCAGTCCGCCTCGGCCAGGCGAGCCAGGTCGTCCTCGAGGTTGCCGACCTCGATCAGACCCAGACGATCCGAGCTGAACAGGGGCGCCGGCTTGGCCTTGAGCAGCGCCTTTACCGCGTCGGCGGCCAGGCGGTCGCGCACGGCCCGGTCCTTGACGGTGAGCCCCGCGGCCTTCTCGGCCTCGTTGGGCTCCTTGGGCACGATGTCCAGAACCAGAGACGGGACGCCGGCGTTGGCGAAATGCGCCGCTATGGCGCTGCCCATCACGCCGGACCCGAGGACCGCGACCTTGCTGACATGCTTTTTCATGGCACCCCCCGCCGGGAAAACTGAACAGCCATTCACTACGCTAATCAGAGCCCTGCCCCCTTGTCAACCGCGGGAAGCGGGCTATTGTTCCCTATGCGCCGGGATATCTCGCCTATGGCGCGCCAGGCCCGGCGGAGGGCCCGCCAGCGGCCCTGGGAGGCGGATAATGAATGAGTATTCAATAACGAGGCGCCCCGAAGGGGGAACCGCTTGAACGTTCAGCAGCGCGAAGCCAAGGCGGAGCGGATCCTCGACGCCGCGGTCCTCGAGATCGCTCGCCACGGATACTACGGCACCACCGTCTCCACCATCGCCCGCCGCGCCGGCGTCGCCGACGGGACGATCTACCTCTATTTCAAGAGCAAGGAAGACCTGCTGGTCTCGATCTTCGAGCGCGCTATGCAACGCTTCAACGAAGAGGCTCGACGGATCGTGGAAGAGGGCGGCGCCGGCGCCGAGGAGAAGCTGCGTCGCCTCGTCGACCTGCACCTGACGCTACTGGGCGAGGATCGCGACCTAGCGGTGATCTTCCAGGTGGAGTTCCGCCATACGCTCCACATCCTCGAGCGGCTCTCCCGCAGCCGTATGCGCGACTACCTCGCCCTCATCGCCCAGGTGGTCGAGCAGGGGAAGCGGGAGGGCGTCTTCAAACCCGACCTGGACGCCCTGTTCACCGCCAAGGTGGTGTTCGGCATCCTGGACGAGATGGCCACCGACTGGGTGCTCTCGCAGAGGAACGTGCGGTTGGCGTCCCGCTCCGAGCCGGTGGCCGAGCTGCTCCTCGGCGGTCTGCGGGCCACGCGAGCTTGAACCTTTCAGGAAAAGTCCCACCGAATCGCAGCAAGGATCGGCTCACCAGGACGCGAATCGTGACGGTCGGCATAGCTCGAGAACCGCTCGCGCGTTGATACCTCACCTCGCGACACGCATATTTCGCCGCCGACCGTTGTACGGACCCTGCCGCAAATTGGACGTGAGCGGAGATGACGGACCGTCCCAAGCGGTACCAGACGTTTTTCGCCGAGCTCAAGCGGCGCCAGGTCTTCAAAGCGGCCGCCGTCTACGGCGCCGTCGCCTTCGCGGTGATGCAGGCCGCCGACTTTCTCGTCCCGGCGCTGCGGCTTCCCGATAGTGTAGCCACCGCCATCGCCCTCGTGGCGATCCTCGGCTTCCCCCTGGCGCTGGTGCTGGCCTGGGCGTTCGATCTGACGCCGGAAGGGATGCAGCGCGAGCGGTCCGCTTCGAGCGCTGAACTGGAGGCAATTGTCGCCCAGCCACGCGGGCGCCGCTGGCCGGCGGGGATCCTGGCGCTGGCCGGCGTCGTCCTGGTGGCCGGCGGCGGCTGGTGGGTGCTGGGACGTGACGGGCGCGCCGCAGCTGGCGGCGTCGCGCCCGCCGCCACAGCCGATGCGACCGTCGACCGCCGCTCGATCGCAGTGCTCCCCTTCGCCAACATGAGCGGCGATCCCGAGAACGAATACTTCAGCGACGGCATCACCGACGACATCATCACGCACCTCTCCAAGCTCTCCGATCTCAAGGTCATCTCCCGCACCTCGGTGATGCGGTTCAAAAAGACCAACAAGAGCCTCGGCGAGATCGCCGCCGAGCTCGCGGTAGCGACGATCCTCGAGGGCGGTGTCCGGCGGAGCGGCGACCGGGTGCGGATCAACGCCCAGCTGATCGATGCGGCCACCGACGAGCACATCTGGGCCGAGCAGTACAACCGCGAACTGACCGACGTCTTCGCGATCCAGAGCGATGTGGCGCTGCAGATCGCCGGCGCCCTGCAGGCACGCTTGTCACCCGACGAGCGGGGCCGGGTCGAACGGCGACCGACGGAGAACCTGGAGGCCTACAACCTCTACCTGCAGGGGCGTTACTTCTGGAACAAGCGGACGCGTGATGCGCTGGAGACGGCAATCGAATATTTCGAGCGGGCGATCGAGCTGGATCACGAGTACGCGCTGGCCTGGGTCGGCCTGGCCGACGCCTACACCATACGCGCCGATTGGGGATACATCTCTCCCGAGGAGAGCCTGGGTGCAGCTACGGCCGCGGCCACGAAGGCGTTGGAGATCGATGAGACGCTGGGCGAGGCACACATCTCGCTGGCGCAGATCCGCGCCCACGAAAGAAACTGGTCGGCGGCCACGATGGAGTTCGAGCGCGGCCTCCGACTGAGCCCCGGATACGCTTCGGGCCATCAGTGGTACGGCGGCCACCTGGCGACCATCGGGCGATTGGAGGAAGGCATTCGCGAGATGAAACGAGCGCGCGAGCTCGATCCCCTCTCGCTCATCATCAATACCAACGTCGGGATGCTGCTCAGCTGGGCCGGCCGCTACGATGAAGCCGAGATGGCGCTTCGACGGACGCTGGAGCTCGACCCGGATTTCGTCGGAGCCTTTCAAGAGCTGGGATTCGCCCTCGAATGGCAGTCGCGGTTCGAGGAGGCGATCGCGGCGTATAGGCGTGCATTCGAGCTGTCGGGTGGTTTCATCGGGCACGGCGAGCTCGGGCACGTCTATGGCGCAACCGGTCGTCGAGCTGACGCGCTGGAGATGCTGCGACGACTGGAAGAAGAGGCCAAGTCTCGCCACGTACCGCCGGTCGAGTTCGCCATCATCCACGCCGGGCTCGGGAATACAGACGTGGCTTTCGATTGGCTGGAGGAAGCCTTTCGGCGACGCGACGTCACTCTGCTCTGGCGGATTCAGACGCCGGGGGTCGTCGAGTTGCGCTCCGACCCGAGGTTCGCCGAGCTGATTTCCAAGCTGGGGCTTGGCAGGCGCTAGGCCTCCAAGCCCAGAATCTTGGCGTACCCTTGACAGCAGCGCACCGCGCCAGCGAAGTCGGCACCCGCCAAGCGGGAGCGCCTGTGCAAACCCACGCCAAGCCTCCGCGCCTTGCCCTCCTCGAGGTGCGCGGGATTCCCGAGACCTTCGAGGGTCGGGGTGTCGCCGACGTGTTGTTCGGTGACAACAATTTTCAGGGCAGGCTGTCCTACTCCTGGCCCAAGACGGCGGACGAGAACTTCAATGCCCCGACCAAGACTACGAGCCTTTGTTTCCGTTTGGCCACGGATTGAGCATGTTGGACTAGGCCCCTCGGCCGCCGACTAGGCGGCCACCGCGGCGCTCGGGGCCCCCCTGCGCCGCTCGAGTTCGACGCGCACCTCGTGGGCCCTCTCCTCGGTTATTGGGTAGGCGGCGATCGCCCAGATGG